>DYIT01000152.1 GCA_020723505.1 Candidatus Kuenenia stuttgartensis | reverse complement strand
ACCGCAGGCTCGTCCGGGTTGTGGCTTCCCGCCGATTCAATGGCGACCGTTATGCGCTATGCGCCGTAAGCGGCAACCGGTGAGCAGCAATCATCGTCGTCATTCCGGCGAAAGCCGGAATCCAGGCAAACGGAATTATCGACAGTTGACTGTCTACGGTTGCACCCCATCGCCCGCCTCTGCGCCGGTCGGCTCTTCACCCTTGACGCCCGTGTTTGCCGCTTGACACGGGGGGCGGGTTGAACTAACGTATCCTCTCTATCGAGGCTGTGTTATGCATTCCGGGGTTTTGCCCGCAATGGGGCAGAAGACCAGGTACGGCGGAGGCGATAGGGGATAAGATACTCTGCACTCTTGGCAGGTGATGACATGTTCCAGATATTGAACGAGAAAACCGGCCAGACGCTCAAGCCCGAGAAGAAGAGGATTTCAATCGGCAGTTCCGACAGCTGCGACATCGTCGTGGCCCATAAGGACGTTTCCCCCACGCAGGTTTTCCTCACAATCACGAAACTCGGCTATTTCCTCATGAACTTCCATCCTGACCGCGTCGTCACGGTGAACGGCGAGCCCGTGAAGGAAAAAATGCTCAAGGATGGCGACAGGTTCCAACTCGGCGACACCACGTTCCTCATCCAGGCGACCGGCGAACCCTATATGGAAACCGCAAGAAGGGTCGCGCCCCAGCCGGCCGTGCAGCCGCCGCCGCCCGCGCCGGCGCCGGCGAGGGTTCCGGAACCGGAAGGTCCTGCCGTGGCGGCTCCGCGCCCGCCTGAACCCGAGCCGGTCAGGGAGCAGGAACTTCCTCCCCCCGCGAAGCCTGAACCCGCCGCGGCAAAACCCGAACCCGCCGCACCATGGGAGCTCAAGGAGGGCGAGGACGAATCCACGCTCACGGTGGGGACGCCGGCCGAGCCCCGTGAACCTGCCGTAGCCCCCATGGAAAAGCCTCAACCCCCGGCTCCCAAGGAGCCTGCGGAAGAACTGGCTCCCTGGGAGGTGCCGTCGGACGATACCGCGGACCAGGAAGCGCCTGCGAAGGCCGCCGAATACGTTCCTCCTCCTCCCGTGACCAGGCCGGAGGAGGTCGATCGGCCCCCTGAAAGCGCGGAAGAGGCCGAGCTGCAGCCCATTCCAATCGAAAAAGTCGAGGAGATGTTCGAAGCCGAGAAGAAGAAGGGCGCGGGCGAGCCGCCGCCCCAGGAGTCCAAGCCGGGATTCCGCCTTCGCGTGACGTCGAGGGGCGCTGAGCCGAAGACGTTCGACGTCGCCCGGGAGCTCACCATAGGCAGGGAAAAGGACAACGACATCGTGCTCATGGCGCGGACCGTGTCCCGCCATCACGCCAGGTTCTTCCTCGAAGGGGGCAAACTCAACGTGGAGGACCTGCAGAGCGCCATGGGCGTCAAGGTGAACGGGAAGAAGGTCCCCAAAAGCGTTCTCGTGCACAACGACACCGTCCTCGTCGGCGACAGCACGATATTCGTGGAGGAGACGGGAAGGCCCGCGGAGGAAATCCCGGACCGCAAGCGCATGCCTCCCTCCAAGACCAAGGTGGCTGTCACCCCGATGCTGATGATCATGGGCGGCACGCTGGACGGCAAGCTCTTCCCGGTCGTGGGAAGGATTGCCGTGGGATCCGCGCCCCGCAGCGACATCGTCCTTTCAGAGAAGGACGTTGCCGCGTCCCATGCCGAATTCCGGGAGCATAACGGCAAACTCTACGTCAAGGACGTCTCCAAGGGGGGAGTCATAAGGGTGAACGGCGCCTTTCTCCAGGGCGAGGAGGAGCTGACCAAGGGCGACGCCGTCGAGATATGCGACGTGCTGTTCCTCGTCCGGGAGACGGTGACGCGCGTGCCCGACGAGGAGGCCCCTGCGGCGCCGTCGGATGAAACCGAGCGCAGGCCGGCCGGGGAGGCCCAGAAGGAGGCTCCATCGCCGGCCGTGCAGCCGGAGGAGAAGCCGCCCGCCCAGGCGCCGAAGCCTCCTGAGCACGAGACGCCGCCCATGGGAATCAGCCCCCTGCCAATCGAGGAGGAGAAACCGCCCGCGGGCTGGCCGCCGCCGCAGCCGGCAGCGGAGTTCGCGCTGGTGATATCGGGCGGGATTATGGACGGGAAGTCCTTTCCCGTGACCGGCGAGATAACCGTGGGCCGCGAAGGCGACAATACCATAGTGCTCCTCGACTCGACCGTTTCCCGCAGGCATGCGCGGTTCATGCCGGTCCCGGGAGGCGTGTCGATAGAGGACCTTCAGTCGGCTTCCGGCGTCTTCGTCAACGAGGAGAGGGTTCAGACCGCGGTGATTAAGACCGGCGACGCCGTGAAAATCGGGAACACCAGGATGCTCGTCGCCCCAGCGGCGGCTCCGGCCCCTGCCGCGGGCCCGCAGGCCGAGCCTTCCGCCGCGCAGGCCGCGAAAGGCGCGGCGAAAATCCCGCCGGAGGGCAAGCCCGCCCCGGACAAGCCCTCGCTGCTGGTGCTGAGGGGATCGGAGAAGGGCTGGCAGTTCGAGCTGTCCGACAAGGCGGTGTTCGGGCGGAACGAGGATACGGATATCGTCATCAGGCACGGCGAGGCATCGGGCAAGCATGCCGAGATTTTCCGCCATAACGACAAGTGGCTGCTCCGGGACCTCGGATCGACCAACGGCACGTGGTGCAACGGCGCGAAGGTGGAGGAGGTCTGGATTCACCACGGCGACTGCATAGAAGTCGCGTACAACGAGTTCATGTTCCGCGCAGCCGACAGGCCTTCCCCGCCGTCCGGAAGAAAGCCGCCCTCCCTGATTGTTAAGACCAAGGGGGATGTCAAGGAGAAGAGGCTGAGACTGGCCCTGGAGCTCCACGTGGGCCGCGACAAGCGCAACCAGCTCTGCGTCGACAATCCGCTCGTCTCCGCCGAGCATGCCCGCATATTCACCGAGGGAAGGCAGTTCTTCATCGAGGACCTGGGATCGACAAACGGGACGTGGGTCAAGGGACAGAAGATATCGGCCAAGACGCCGCTCGATCACGGCGACAACGTCTTCATCGGCGAATCGATCATCACTTTCAAGGATGCGGACAAGCCGCTCAAGACCGGCGTGCCCATGAAAAAGTCCACGATGGCGCTCCTCGCTGTCGTGATTATCCTCCTCACGGGCTGCCTCGCCGTCTTCCTGGCGCTGAAGGACTCGATTGTCCCCAAGCCGGAGGAACCGGAAGACAAGCCCGTGGCCCGGAACCTGCTCGACTCCAATCCGGGTTTCGAAGCCGCAGCCTCCGGTTCTCCGCTACAGGGCTGGACCTGCGGCGTCCCGGCCGACATCGAAGTCGTCGAGGGCGTGTCGTCCGAAGGCAAGCATTCGCTGCTGCTCGGGAAGACGTCCGACAAGCCGAGGAGGATGGTCGCGGTGACGTATTCGAAACCGTTCCCGGTCGAGTCCTCCTTCCAGGTCTTCCGCGTGACGGGATTCTTCAAGGCAGAGAGAGTCGACGGCATGACCTGTTTCCGGCTCCGCTGGACCGACGAGAGCGGCCGCGCCGTCTACCCGGACTCCTACTCGGCTTTCGCCCCGCAGGGATCGGGCAGGTTCGAGCAGGTGTCGAGTTCCTTTCTGCCTCCCGCAAGACCTTCGGGCGCCTCGGCTCTGAGGATGGAGCTCTCCGTCTTCTCGGCGGGTCCGACCGGCAGGGTCTGGGTCGACGACCTGCTTCTGGAGCAGATCGACTGGAAGGACCTGCCCGGCGAGGACCAGGCGCTGGTCCTCAAATGGCCGTACGTCGAGAGCGAGGAGTACAGGCTCAGGTCCAACGAGAGGGGCGTGTTCCAGGTATCCGCCAAGGCCGACGAAGCGCCCTCCCTCTGGGGCGGCGAGCTGTCCCTGGAAAAGGCCTCGGGCGCGGTCGGAGTGCAGGGCATGTGCGAACTGAGCCCGGGCTATCCGGACGACGAGGGCGGCGGATACGTCGTGAAGGGATCCCTCAAGGACCTCGAGGGGGCTCCCCCGGTGGAGTTCTCGCAGACCATGACCCGCGCCGAGGACGGGCGCAACGTGAGGATCACGTACCACATCGGCAGCCTCGGCCCGGGCCAGGACGACCTTGCGCTGGGGTTCATGGTCAAGTCGGGCGGGCCCGTGAGGCTTTACGACAAGCAGCAGAACGAGTGGAAATTCCAGGGGGCGTTCGAGCGGAAGAACGAGGTCGTCGAGATAGTGCTCGCGGTCCGCGGCAGGATTTTCACGGTCTCCCTGAATCCCGACTCGTCGGTCGAGGCCAAGGAGACGGCGGAGGGGCTGGCCTTCAGGATATATCCCCCTTCCAGGGCGGCGGGCACGAGGCAGATGATCCTGACGTTCTCGCCGGTTCCGTCCCAGAGGCTCGCCCTCGTCGAGAAGATGGACAAGCAAATCCAGGAAGCCGCTGCCAAGGGGCACAAGGGCATGGAGGCGACGCTCCTCGAGGAGGGGATCCTGACGTACGGCGAGTTCCCGGATCGCACCGCGGCCTGGAACAAGAGGCTCGGACAGCTCAAGGACGAATCGGCCCGGCGGCACAAGGACCTCTCGGACAGGTGGAAGGAGTTCAAGGTCGCCTTGAAGGAGGACTCGCCGCGCGAGACGGTGCTCCAGCGTCTCGATTCGTTCATATCCGAGGCGGCCGCCATGGTCGCGGAATTCATGGGTTCGAATCTCGCGACCGCTTCGAGGGACCTGGAGAGGGAGATGCAGCAGTTCAAGGCCGGGTTCGGCATGAAGGAGACCGCGGTACTCGCCGAGAAGTACATAGCCGCGGCGCTCAAGGCCGTGGAGGACGGCGATTTCCTCATGGCGCGCGTGTATCTCGAGACGCTCCGCACCACGGGCAAGGCGGAGTTCTTCCCCGAAGATCTCCAGAAGAAGTTCGAGGACGCCGTTTCCGCGGCGGAAAAGGCCAAGAACAAGGGCCCGGCCGCCGAGGAATTGAAGGCGCAGGCGCAGAAGCTCGAGAAGGACAACGAGCTCGAGAAGGCAATCGCCGTCTACCGCGAAATAGCGAGAAGGTTCGCGGACGACCCAGTCGTCCCGGACGGCATATCCCAAGCGGCCCTTGATGCATGCGCTAAAATCAGGGAACTCAAGGCCAAAATCCAGAGAAGGTAGTTTGGAATCCGACGGATCCTTGCTCAAGTCGAGAAAGCCGTGCTTCAGGGAATTCGAGTCCGGAGGCCTCCGCTGGACCGCCGCACCGGAAGCCGAGTCCTTCATCGCATCGTGGCCGCCCCGGGACGCGCCCCTCAGGGTGCTGAGAAGCCTCGATGACCGCGAGGTCCGCGAATACGCCGGCCCGCCCGGCTGCCCGGGATTCGTGGTGAAGTCGTTCGACCCCCCCTCCCCGGCCGGACTGGCCGCATGCCTCCTCCTCGGATCCAGGGCGAGGCGGGAGTTCTCGGCGCTCTGCAAGGCCTCCGCGCTGGGCGTCCCCGCGGCTGAATCCCTTGCGTTCGGCGAGGGCGGCGACGGATCGAGCGTGCTCATCCTCCGCGCCCTGCCCGGCCGCGACCTCGCGACGGCCTTCGAGGCGGCCGGGAGCGGACCGGCCCCCGGGGACGTCCGGCTTTTCGCCGGGTTCATGAGGTCGGTCCACGACGCGGGCGTCCTGCACGCGGACCTCCACCCGGGCAACATAGTCCTGGTTTCCGACCGCCCCCCCTCCTTCAG
Source organism: Candidatus Kuenenia stuttgartensis (assembly GCA_020723505.1). GTDB lineage: Bacteria > Planctomycetota > JAKEIC01 > JAKEIC01 > DYIT01 > DYIT01. The sequence goes on along the minus strand of DYIT01000152.1, from coordinate 4,306 downwards.
GCTGGTGGATGCCGCGGGCCTCAGGTTCGGGCGGAACCTCGACCTCGGGGAAAGGCTCCGCAACCTCGCGGTCCTGAACCTGTATTTCTTCATCCGCGCGCCGAGGCACGCGAGGTTCAGGTTCCTCAAGGAGTATCTCAGGGATTTCCGCGAGCCGTCATGCCCTGATCCCGCGGATCTGGCGGCGCGCGTGGAAGCCATGACGGCGCAGCTCGCCGGAGGCCTGTGGAGGAGTAAGGCGTCGAAATGCCTCGGCGGCAACAGACGCTTCGCCGCTGCGGTCGCGGGCGGAATCCGCGTCGTCATGAAGCGCTGCCCGGAAGCCGAGGCGGCGATGAAGGACATCGGCGGATTCTTCCGCCGCGGCGGGGAAATCCTCAAGGACTCGAGGGGTGCGCTGTCCGCAATCCGCGTGCTTCCTGAATCGGGGACGAGGGTCTTCGCGAAGATCTTCAGGCCCCGGGGGCGCGCGGAGAGGCTGCTCGGCCTGTTCCGCATGCCGGCGGCGTTCAGGGCGATGAGGAAGGCATGGGCTCTCGAGCTGCGGGGGCTTCCAGCGGCGAGACCGATACTGGCCGCGGCCTCGGGGCCGGGCGGGTCGGGGGAATCGGTGTTCCTGGCCGAGGAGATAAGGGGAACGGCGCTCGACCGGAGGCTCGCCGCATCGGATCCCGCCGCGAGGCGCGGGATAATCGAATCCTTCGGCCGCGCCGTAGCCGAAATGCACCGCAGGGGCGTCCGGAACCGGGACCTCAAGGCGTCCAACGTCATGGTCCGGGATTCCGGCACGGGGATATTCTTCTGCGACCTGGACGGGATTTCCGTCATGAGGTCCGTGCCCCCCGGGAAGAGGGCGAAGGACCTGGCCAGGGCGGTCCTGTCGCTAGCCGGGGACTGCGGCGCGTCGGTTTCCGAGACGGATTCCTTCGTGGAGGCCTATCGCCGCCGCGCGGGCATCCGGGCCGCGACTGCGCTGGCCGCGCGGGGAGGGGGCGGGACTTGAGACCCGACTACGAGACGATGCGCGAGGTGAAGCGGATGTACCGCTTCATAAGGCCGTGCTGGCGCACGGTCCTGCTGATTCTCGTCTTCTCCGGCGCATACGCCTCCGGCGTCTCGGTCCGCGCGTACATACTGAAACCCGTGATGGACCAGCTCAAGGAGCCGGACCTGGCCGAGGTGCAGAGGATATTCTGGATCGTCGCCGCCTCGGCCCTCGTCATGTCGGTTTCCGGGCTGTTCAAGGAGTACCTGCAGAGGCGGCTGACCTTCAGGATTGTCGCGGACATAAGATGCGAAATCACGTCGCACCTGCTCACCCTGTCCATGAGGTTCTTCAACGAGCAGAGGGTGGGCGAGCTCATGTCGAAACTCACGAACGACATCGACGCCATCAAGAACGGGCTCCGGTTCCTCACGTCCGACATCATCCAGATGCCCATGACCCTGGCCACGCTCGCGGTCACGGGATTCGTCATATCGTGGAAGCTCTCCCTGTTCACCTTCCTCATTCTCCCGGTCCTGTTCCTGTCCATCATCTTCTTCGGAAAGCAGATAAGGAGCTCGTCCAAGAAGGGGCTCGGCAAGCTCGCGGACGTCACCGAGGCGATGCAGCAGTTCATCACCGGCGTCAAAATCGTGAAGGCGTTCAGGAGGGAGGAGTACGAGCAGGAGCGGTTCAGGCTGATTAACGAGAGCCACTTCAGGAAGATGCTGCGCGTGGCCAAGGCCAAGTCGGTCAGCATCGGCGTGAACGAGTTCCTCTACAACTTCGGCGCCGCCCTGCTCGTCCTGGTCGGAATGGTCCTCGTGGCGGAATACGCGCTCGTCACCGTGTCCGAGCTGGTCGCCTTCATGGCCGTCGTCTTCTCCATGTACCAGCCGACCAAGGCGCTGTCGAAAGCCTACGGGATGATACAGGAGTCCGTGGCGGGCTCGACCAGGGTCTTCGACCTCATGAGCCTCAAGCCGGACATCACCGACGCCCCGGACGCGGCCGACATGCCCGACCCGGTGGAGAGCATCGCGTTCAGGGACGTGACGTTCTCCTACGGAGAGGAGCCGGTTCTCAGGGAGATCTCCTATGCGGCGCGGAGGGGGGAAGTCACCGCCCTCGTCGGGGAGAGCGGCGCGGGGAAGACCACGTTCACGGACCTCCTGCTCAGGCTCTACGACCCCGTCTCCGGGGGCATCGAGATAAACGGGGTCGACATCCGCAGGATTAGGCTCGATTCGCTCCTCTCGAGGACCGCGATTGTCACCCAGGACCCGTTCCTCTTCAACGCCTCGATACGCGAGAACATCCGCTACGGGAGGCTGTCCGCCTCCGAGGAGGAAATCCGGGCGGCGGCGGCGGCCGCATACATCCACGAGTTCGTCGAGAAGGAGGTCGAAGGCGGCTACGACGCAGTGGTCGGCGAAAGGGGGGTCAAGCTCTCCGGCGGGCAGCGCCAGCGAATCACAATCGCGAGGGCCCTGGTCCGCGACCCGAGAATCCTCATCCTCGACGAGGCGACTGCGGCGCTCGACTCCGAATCCGAGATGCACGTGCAGATGGCGCTCAACAACCTCATGGCGGGCCGCACCACCTTCGTCGTGGCGCACAGGCTGTCCACCATCATGCACGCCGACTGCATCCTGGTCTTCGATTCCGGCCGAATCGTGGAGAAGGGCAGGCACGAGGACCTCCTCGCCCTCAACGGGACCTACGCGAGGCTGTACCGGACGCAGTACAGCAAGGAGGAGGCCGAGTCCCTTCACGGCGACGGAGGGAATTCCCGGAGGAAGGATTGAAGCTGCTTTTCCTGGCAGAATCGATGAACCCCGGGAGCCAGGCGGCCCTGAGCCTCTACTTCGCGCGGAAACTCTCGGATTTCGGCAGCGAAACGGCGGTGATGTCGTCTCCCGGGCCTTTCAGGGATGAGTTCGCGAGATGGAACGTCCGGTTCATCCCGCTCGCCTTCCCGCAGACGCCGTTCTTCCGCGGATTCTGGATGAAGAAAGCCCTGAAAGCGGCGCGGGAGCTGAAACCCGAAATCCTCCATGTCCTGTCCCCCCGCCATGCCGCAAGAGGGGTCTCCCTCGCCGCGGCGCTCGGCGTCCCCTGCTTTCTCGCGGTCAACGAGCTGCCTCCCCGCAACCGCGGATTCGCTCTGCCCGCGTCGGGCCTGGCGGGCGTCACGGCCGGCACGCAGGAAATCAGGGAGCAGCTCGTCAACAGGCACAAGGTGCAAAGGGGCCTCATCAGGGTGATTGGGGCGGGCGTGGACACGGCGTGCTTCGTTCCCGAGGGCCCTTCCCTGGATCAGTCGTCGGACCGGATACCGGTCGTGGGCATGGTCGGGAGATTCGAGCGGAGGAAGGGCGGGGACGTGTTCATGAGGGCGGCCGCGATGGTCGCAGGCAGGGGAAAGCGGTGCCATTTCCTCATGGCCGGCGACGGGCCCGAGAACGAGGCATGGCGCCAGCTCGCCCGCGACCTGGGCATACACCGGCATCTCACGTTCGCCGTGTCGACCGGGGACTTCAGGATGCTGCTGAACGCGATTGACGTGTACGTAAGGCCCTCGCTCGATTCGGGAACCGGGCTCGGCATAATGGAGGCAATGGCCTCCGCGCGTCCGGTCATAGCGACCATGGGAGGGAACGTGTACGACCTGGTCGAGGAGGGAAAGACAGGATTCCTCGTGCAGGAGGGCGACGTGGCTCACCTCGCCCTGTGCATGATGAAACTCATCGATGATCCGGCTCTCGCAACGAACATGGGAAGAAACGCCCGCGAGACCGCAGAGAAACGGTTCGAAATCGGGGACAGGGCCCGCGAACTCCTCGAATTCTTCAGGGAAAGGCTCGGCCGAAACGCCTGAAGCGCTTCGCGGAGCCGCCTCTCGCCAACCTATCCCGTCCCCGTTCCCAGGTCAAGTAATTTCAAGATTTAAGGAGACGGTCCCGAATACGGGTCCCGAATACGGTCCCGAATACGATGTAGAATGGCGCGGCTTCCCGCATGTCCTGTCCTCCTGAAAAACTTTGCTTTCTTCAAAGAACAGTGGTAAGTGGAACGATCGGCGTACTGGGTTTTGAGCGTATTTCCTGGGGTTTGAGGAAATCCGGGCGGAGCGCGGGAGATGGTGGACATAGGCATCTACACGTCCGGCGTCACTCTCGAGCACAAGCTCGACCACATGGAGGACGGAAAAGGCCCCGAGGCCGCATGGAACATGGGCAGGCTGCCCAAGGACCTCGGAAAGGGCCCCGGGCCGGACCGCATCTTCTTCGCTGCCGACGGGTACTGGCGGGGCTATTT
>DYIT01000151.1 GCA_020723505.1 Candidatus Kuenenia stuttgartensis | reverse complement strand
GATGCGCAGCAGCATCGAAAATCCCTTCATTTCCCGGCCGCAGGCTGCTCGGTCTCCCCGGTTTCGGAATCCGACGCCTCGCCCTCAAGCTCGTAGCTGAGTATGTCGGCGTTCTCGTCCTCGCCGCCCTCCTGGCCGTCCGCCCCGTACGACACGACCACGTACTCGTGCTCGTCGTCGGGATAGAAGCCGTAGTCGTTGCCCCAGGGGTCCTTCGGGATGGCCGGCAGCAGCCCCTCGGGATGGGCCTTCGTCTTCTCCAGCAGGTCCTCGAGGCTCTCGGGTATCTTCGAGCTGTCCATCTTGTAGAACTTGATGGCCTGGACGATGGAGTTCACCTCGAGCTTGGCCTTGGTGATTTTCGCCCTCCTTATGTGCTGGTATACCTTCACCGTGACCACCGAGGCGAGCAGGCCGAGAATCACCACGACGACCATCATCTCGATGAGCGTGAACCCTCTTGTTTTCCTGGACCTCATCTCAGCTCCCTTCACAACGGACGCGGCCAATCAGCCTATGTTGGTCAGCTCGAGGATGGGCAGGGCCACCGACAGCACGATGAACCCGACCGCAACCGCGAGCGAAACGATTAGAAGCGGTTCGAGAAGCGACGTCAGCCTCTGGGTGGAGGTGTCGACCTCCTCCTCGTAGTGCTCGGCGATGAGCTCCAGCATCTCCTCGAGGTTCCCGGACTGCTCGCCGACGGCAATCATGTATCCCACGAGGGGCGGGAAGACCTTGCTCCTTTTCACGGGTCCGGCGATGTCCTCGCCGCCCACGATTCGGTCGTGGATTTCTTCGAGCGTCCTGTCCAGCACCGCGTTGTCCATGATTCTTCTCACAATCCGGAGCGCGTCGAGCGCCGGCACGCCGGACCTGAGCAGGGTGGCGAACGCGAGCGAGAAGCGTGAAACCACGTGCTTGTGAATCAGGGGTCCGACCAGCGGCATACGGAGCCACAGCGAGTCGATTATCCACCTGCCCCGCTCCGTCCTCCCCGCGAATCCGTATCCCGCGGCGGCGGCGGCCGCTGCCGCCGCGATGAGCCACCAGAACCCCGCGACGAAATCGCTCACGCCCATCATGATGACCGTCGGGAGCGGCAGCGCCCGCCCGCTGGAAACGAGCACGGCCGTAATCTTGGGCACCACGAACGTCATGAGGAACGTGACGACCAGCGTGCCGACCGCAATCATCACCACGGGATAGACCATCGCGGACGTCACCTTGGCCTTCGTCCTCTTGCGGCTCTGGAGGTATCTAGCGAGCCTCTGCAGCACCTGGTCCAGCCTGCCCGACGTCTCCCCGACCTCGACCATGTTCAGGTAGAACCTGTCGAAGTACGCCCCGTGCGCGGCCAGCGCGTCCCTGAGCGACACGCCCTGGGTAACCCTGTCCCGCACGTCCCTCAGGACCATGGCAATAGACTTCGACTCCACCTGCTCGACCAGAGCGTTGAGCGTCTCGACCAGCGGCACTCCCCCCCGGAGCAGGGTGGCGAACTGCCGGGTAACCAGCGCGAGCTCGTCGCCCTTCCTGCTGGCTGCAATCCTCTCGAACAGGGACGCGGCCTCGCCCCCGCCGGGCGATTCCGCCGCGGGCTTTATGTCGAGCAGGAACAGCTTGCGGTCGCGGATTTTCCCCCTGGCCTCGCGTTCGTCCTGGGCTTCGACGATTCCGGTCGTAACCTTTTCCGCCTCGTCGGCCGCGTTGTAGATGAATATGGGCATCAAAAGTTGTCCAACTGCGTGTTCCGCACCACCTCTTCGGCGGTCGTGAGCCCCGCGAACATCTTCTGTATGGCGTCATCCCTGAGCGTCTTGAGCCCCTTCTCCACCGCCTTCTTCTTTATATCCGTCCCGCTCTCGCGCCTGGCAATCTGGCCGCGCACGTCGTCGTCCACGACGAGAATCTCGTAGATGCCCGTGCGGCCGAGGTAACCGGTCCTGTCGCAGGCGTCGCACCCGCGGCCCCGGTACACCGTCCTCCCCTCCGCGTCCGACGGCTTGAGCTTCAGGTCGGCAAGATCCTGCTCCGAGATTGAGCCCGGCTCCCTGCAGGAGGGGCACACGAGCCTGATGAGCCGCTGGGCGACGACCGCGAGCACCGCGGAGTTCACCAGGTAAGGCTCCGCCCCGAGGTCGAGCATCCTCGACACGGCGCCGGCGGAATCGTTGGTGTGGAGCGTCGAGAAGACCAGGTGGCCCGTGAGCGCGGCCTGGATGGCGATTGAGAGCGTCTCGAAATCCCTTATTTCCCCGACCATTATCACGTCCGGGTCCTGCCTCACGATGGACCTGAGCCCGGAGGCGAACGTGAGGCCGCTCTTGTTGGAAACCTGAATCTGGCTCACGCCCTCCAGGAGGTATTCGACCGGGTCCTCGATCGTGATTATGTTCAGATCCGGGGCGTTGATGCTCTTGAGCGCCGAGTAGAGCGTGGTCGTCTTCCCGCTCCCGGTCGGCCCGGTGACCAGGATGATGCCGTGGGAGAGGTTCAGAAGCCTTTTTATCGTGGCGAGGTCCCTTGCGTCGAGCCCGAGTTTCACGAGGTCGTAGAGCCCGGTGGACTTGTCCTGGAGGCGGAGCACGATGCGCTCGCCGTGCTGGCTTGGCACTGCGGAAATCCTGACGTCCACGTTCCTGCCGGAGGACGTGAAGCTCATGCCCCCGTCCTGGGGCCTCCTCCGCTCGGCGATGTCCAGCTTCCCCATGATTTTTATCCTGGAGATGACCGCCTCCTGGATTTCCTTGGGGATTTCCATCTTGTCGTAGAGAATCCCGTCAATCCTGTACCGGACCCTCAGGTGCTTTTCGAAGGGCTGCAGGTGCACGTCGGTGGCGCGCAGAGGGAGAGCCGAGCTGAGGATGGAGTTGACCAGGCGGACAATCGGGGCGCGGGTCGCCATGTCCATCAGGTCCTCGGTCCGCTCGACCTCCCTGGTTATCCCCTCCATGTCGAGGTCCGAGATGTCGTCGAGCACCGACGAGAGCTCCGTGTTCCTGTCCTCGTAGGCAGCGTTTATCGCCGAGAGGATGTCCTCCTCCCTTGCGATCACCGCCTTCACGTCGACTCCGAGCCTGCAGGACGCCTCGTCCACGGCGTGGAGGCCCTCGGGCCTTGCGATGGCGGCGACCATGCTGCCGTTCTGACCGTCGAAGCCCATTATCCGGTGGCGCCGGGCGAATTCGCGGCCGATTCTCTCCACGAACGCGGGGGAAGGCCTGAGCGAGGCGACGTCGCGCATGAACTCCATGCCGAGCGCGCCCGCCACGATGTCGAGCAGGCTCTCCTCGGTGCAGAATCCCTTGCGGACGATGAGCGTCTCGAGCTCCTCGCCCGCGTCGCGGGCCCTGGTCTCGAGCTCGGCGAGGTCCGCCTCCCCGAGCACCCCCGCTTCCACAATCGCCCTTTTCAGAGTGTCAGGCAACATGCTCACCGCACGCTAATTTGAACAAAGACAAACACCATGAAAATCCCAAATCCCAAATCCCAAATCCCAATCCCGAAATCCAAACCGCACGCTCCGCGCCCCGCGCTCCAGCATGCGATGCCCGGTTCCGATCGCGGCGCCTATTTGGCGTCCCCGGACCCCCCCGGCAGGCCCTCTCCGGTCCCGCCCTTTCCATCCGCGGGATTCGAATCGCCGTCCTTCCCGTCCTCGGCCTCGTCCTGCCCGGACTTGCCGGACAGGAAGTGCTTCACTTCGCGCAGCTTCCTGTCGCTGATTTGATTTAGATCGATGAACTCCTTGTCGGACAGTATGACCGGCTTGATGAACAGGAAGAGCTTCTTAACCTTCTCCTCGGATATCTCGCGCCGGAACAGCAGGCCGAGCAGCGGGATGTCGCCGAGGAGCGGTATCTTGTCCTGCCTCACGCTGGTTTCCCTGGAGGTGAGGCCGCCGATGATGACCACGTGCCCGTCGGGGACGGTGATTGACGTCTGAAGGTAGTTCGTCGCCTTGGGAGGCGGGATTCCGGGCGTGGATGAGGATCCAATCCATGCGTCCACCTGCACGGTAATCTCGAGCCTGATGTAGTCCCCTTCCGAGACGTGCGGGGTTATGTCGAGCACTGTCCCGGCGTCGACGAATCCCGAGAACGACACGTTCGTTGTGGCGGTGCCCTGGCTCGTGTGCGTCGTGGGCTCGCTTCTGAGCGCCGAGAACGACGCCTGCTGGTTGTCGTTCACGAGGAGGATGGGTGTCGCCCTTATGTTGACGTCGCTGTCGGTCTTCAACGCCTTGAGCAGGACGGGGATGGATCCGGCCGTCTCCTTCGTGATTCCGGCGAAGAGCCCCTGGTTCGTGGCGCCGGTCGGGACCTTGGTCGAATCGGGGAAGCCTGCCGCCGAGGACCGCGTCCCGATGCCGAAGTTGGTGAATCCCGCGCCGCGGGCGTTCTGGGACGCGGGATCGATTGTGGAGTATTCCACGCCGAAATCCAGGTTCGAGTCTGTCGTCAGATCGATGATGGCTATCTCGAAGAGGACCTGGGGCCTGCGCACGTCGAGCCTGGTGATGACCCTCGCGATTTCCTCGTGGAGGCAGTTCGGAGCGACGATAATCAGCGAGTTGAGGTTCACGTCCGGAACGATGACCGGCTTGCCCGAATACGTGTATTCCTTCGCCTCGGCCGCAGCGGGCGCGGCTGCGGGCTTCTTGCCGCCTTCCTTCTCCTCCTCTTCCTCCTCCTTGCCGTTCTCCCCGACCGGCGCGTACTTGCCGGAGTCCGGGTCCGGATTCTCCACGCCGCTCCTCCTCGACGAGGACGCGGGCCTGGGCGCAGTGGACCGGCTCCTCCCTGCAGAGGAGGCCGGCGGCCGCGCGGATGACGAAGACGGGGTCGAGACCGTGATTTCGAACAGCCCTCCGAGCGTGGACGCCACGGTCTGCGCGTCGGTGTTCTTGAGCTTGTAGAACTGGATGGCCATCCTTTCCTGGACGCCGAGGAAGTTGAGCTGCTCGAGGACCTTCTGGATTTCCGCGTGGATTTCCGCCGGGGCGTTGACGATTACCGACCCCAGCTCCTCGTCCGGGATAATCACGGGGTCCACGCCGAATTTTTTGGAGGACTTTGCGCCGGGTCTTACGGCCGGTCTCCTGGCCGTGGCGGACCCGAGCGGGATGTTGAAGAGCTGGGAGAGCGTCTGCGCGGCGGAGTTCACGACCTCGTTGTCCACGTCGTAGAACCTGAGCTCGTTGTCCCTCGGGCCGAGGACGTCGATTTTCAGCACCGCCTTCTCTATCTCCTCCTGGATGTCCGGCGGGGCGACTACGATTATGGCGTTCAGGTTGTCGTCCGGGATGATTACCCTCTCCTTTGTCAGCTTCCCGGCCTCCTGCTCGTCCCACCACCAGCCGCGGCGGAAGGAGCTGCTCGGGAGGCCGATCTGGACTCCGAAGATCTGGCTGAGGATGTTGGCGGTTTCCGTGATGTCCGTGTACTTGATGGAGTAGTACTTGAGCACGTTGGTGCCGGGCCCCTCGACGTCGAGGTTGTCGATGACGTCCGAGACCTCCTTCTGCGTCTTTTCGGAGGCGACGACCACGACGGACGACATCTCCGCATTCGCGAGGATAATCGCGTTCTTCTCGGACTGCTGGGTCTGCCCGCGGCGCCAGCTCCACCAGTTTCTGCCGGACTGGGACGACTCGCCGACGGAGATCCCGAAGATGTTCCCCAGAATCTTGGCGACCTCGTCCACGTCGCCGTGCTTTATCTTGTAGAACCGCACGACCTTCGCGCCCGGGCCCTGCGAGTCTATCCTGCGCACGAGCTCCGCGATTTCCGACTGCAGCTTCTCCGGGGCTACGACGATGAGCGTGCACAGCGCCTCGTCGGGTATCACGACGGATTCCTTCGAGAGCTCCGGCTGAGCCCCCCTGACTCTTCCGCCCCTCCCGCCCCTGCCGCCGGACGAGGCCTGCGTCATCGTGCCCATGGACAGGCCGAACACCTGGCTGACCACTCTCGCGGCCTCGAGGATGTCCGCGGATTCGATTGGGTAGTACTTGAGGACGTTCTCCTCGGGGCTCTTCGCGTCCAGGTCGGCGATGATTCCCTCGATTTCCTCGTGAACGCTCCTTGCGGCAACGACGATGACCTTGTGCTGCAGGGCGTTCGGAACGATGACGGCGTTCTTGTCGGCCTTCGACGTAATCCTGGGCGTGCGGCCCCTTCTCCACCATGCGCCCCCGCCCGCGGCGACGGCCTGGTTGACCGTTATGTCGAAGATGCTGCCGAGCGTGTTGGCCACGTCCTCGGCGTCGGCGTTCTTCAGGTCGTAGAACTTCACGATTTTCTCGCCGATGCCCGACACGTCTATGCGCGCGAGCGCCTCCCTGATCTTCTCGTGGGTTTCGGCGTCGGTCACCACTAGGAGCGTGTTCAGGTTCTCGTCGGGTATGACGACGCTCTCGAGCGCGAGCCCTTCCCCCTCCCCCTTGGGGGCTTTGCTGCCCCTTGCCGCAGCCTGGACCCTGGTCGTGTCCGGATCGAGCCCGAGGCCGAAGAGCTGGCTCAGGATTTTCGCGGTGTCGTGAAGGTCCGTGTTCTTCACCTCGTAATACTTGAGGACGCTGTCCGACGGCCCGCTGACGTCGAGGTTCCTGATGACCTCAAGGATTTCGGCGTGCGTCTTCTCGGAGGCGACGACGATGAGCTTGCCCGTGTCGTCGTCTGGGATTATCGCCGCCACCTTTTTCAAATCGGCCTGCGGCTGCTGGCCTGGCTGCGGCGGCTGGCCCTGCTGCTGCGGCTGCTTCGGCTGCCTCGGAGCCCTGGGCTGGCGCCCGCCTCCGGAAGAGATGCCGAACACCGTGCCGATGACCGACGCGACTGACGACGGATCAGCGTACTTGAGCTCGTAGTATTTCACTACCTTCTTTGTGGGGTCGGATATGTCGAGCCTCGCGACCAGGTCCTTCACGAAGTTGAGCTGCTTCTCCTCGGCCGTCACCACGATGGACCCGAGCCGCGATATGGGGATGATTGTTATTGGCGTGTACTGGCTGCCCGCGAACTGGACGATTGCGCCGGGCTTGCGCTGGGCCAGCCTCTGAATCTGCTGCTGAATCTGCTGCTGCACGACCTTGGCGCCCTGCTGGTTCTCGATTGCGACCAGCGGGGAGATCTCCTCCACGAGGTCCATGGGGTCGATGTTCTCGAGCTTGATTGTCTCCGTCCTGACCTTGGGGCCTTCCCTGTCCACGAGCTCGAGGATTGCGACTATCCTCCTCACGTTGTCCGCGAAGTCCGTGATTCTGATGAGCTTGGTCCCGGGAACGGCTACGATGCCCTCGGCGAGGGTGGCGAGCGATCCGAGCACAGAGGCGACTTCGACGGGGTCTATGAACTTGAGCTCGAACAGCAGGGTGACGATGTCGTCGCCCGGCCGGATGGACTCGAGGTCCGCCCTCGTGAAGGTGGGCGTGGGCCTCCTGAGCGCGGTCTGAATGTCCACGATTTTGTAGATCTCCGCCCCCTTGGCGCCCGTGGCCACGATGGCAAGCCCCTCCACCTCGAGGATGGACCGGAACATGGGCAGGACTTCCTTGATCGGGATGGGCTCGGAAGAGAACAGGGACGTCAGCTTGTTCGCGACCAGGGCCTCGTCGAACAGGTAGCGCTTCCCCGTGATCTTCTCCATGGCCTTGATGATTTCCCTGAGGGCCACATTGTTGAAGTTAATCTGTATCGTTCCTTCCTTCTGGTCGGCGCCGGCCTCGCCGGCAGCCCCGGCCCCGTCCTTGGATTCCCCGCCCGAAGCCGGGGGTTCCTGGCAGAGCCCGGCGGGCATGCACAGGGCGATGATCAAAGCCGCCAGCGCAGGAATCAGAAGCCTTTTCATGGTTCCTCCGACTTGTCCGCTACCCCGAAGGCCGCACCCGAAGCGAGATGTTTTCCTTCGAGAATCCGGTAAGACCCGTTATGAATACGTTGACTTCGTCCGCCATCCTCTTGAGCAGCACGTCGATTTCCTGGAACCTCTCGGCCCCGATTTCTTCCCTGGACTTGAGGGTGATTTCAGCAATGACGCCGCCCGAAGGGAAGAACACGCGCGCGCTTCCGACGAAGTCGTAGGACAGGATTTTTCTCGCGATTTGATCCCGCTTGCCCTGGAGTTCGATGAGCGCATCGAGCTGCCTGCCGTACGCGTCGGTGCGCCTGTCCTCGGGGCTGTCGCCGCAAGATGAAATGACGCCCAGGGATAAGACAACTGCGATTAGCATGGGGCTATGATTCAAATGGAGTCTCCAGCCATCTCCCGTCCCCCCTCCATCTTGAACGATTTTCCGGCCGGATTGTTCACCGCGTTTTTGAACACGCGCGGGAAACGCAAAGACCGGAAATACCCGCCCCTCTCATCTAAGAAATATTAATTATACCGGTAATTATCCAAAAAACAAGCGTGCAGAGCATAACCAGGACGAGCCGGAACCAAACATTTATACAAGTCAAGGCTCGTCCGGGTTATATCACGCGCTCCGCGCGTGCCTTCCTCCAATTCTTTTCAATTTCTACAAGAATTGATTCACTAAGAGACCAAGTACGCAAACGCGAAGGATATTTCCACCGCCAGGGTCGCGAAGAGCATGAAGGACTGGCTTCCAGGAAACACTCCGCCGGTTGTCCCGGATGTCATCGCGAATAGACCGCGCGAGGGGTCGCATGTGGATGAGCGCGGTCTGAAGAGACGATTGGTCAAGCGGGACGAAATGCGCTCTCGACGCGATTAGCCGGAAGGACTTCGATGGAAATCCCCGGATTGGGAACTGCCGCACAGCTTCCGGAAAAGAGACGATTGGTCAAGCGGGACGAAAGGCGCTCTCGACGCGATTAGCCGGAAGGACTTCGATGGAAATCCCCGGATTAGGAACTGCTGTACTGCTTCCGGAAAAGAGACGATTGGTCAAGCGGGACGCTTGCTATTTCCAGGTGCCGGTCAGGTCGAGGAACACCATGAGGCGCTTGAAGAGGGTAAGGTAGTCGGCAGCCGGCTTGAACCTGAACGTGCGTTCGCGGACGCGCTCGACTTCGGGGAACGGCTCGGCGGCGTAGGCCATGGCAGTGGACTTGAGATCGACCTCGAGGACGCAGCCGCCGCCGTATACGAACGGAGCGGGCCGCTTCTTAGCCGACGCTGCTTCCTTGGCCGCGGCGCGTATCCTCCTTCGCGCCTCTTCCGGATGCAGGCTCCTGGACGCATAGCGTGAAATGCCGCTCTTGACCGTCACGAGGCGCACTTTCGGGTCGAGGACCTCCTTCAGGTCCTTCATCAGCACGTCGTCGCCGGACACGAGCGCGAGCGGGACCCCGAAATGCCCGGCTGCCGCAGCGTTAATCTCGGTCTCGCCCGCGGGCCTGCCGTTCACGCGGATTTCCTGAATCGCCGATCCGCTGAACGAGTGGTCGAGGGCGCCGCCGATTGCGCCGGACCTCGCGTGGTAGCCGACTAGGAACATCATGTCGAAGGTCGGGTCGATTCGACCATCCCGAGCGCCCTGGGCCACCCGCCGATGAGCTCGGACCTGGGGTTGAGCTCCTCCGGAAGCAGGTTGCGGGCCGTCTCGTGTGAGTCGGCGACCACTATCTCCGCCCCGGGAACGGCGTCCAGGACTCCCGAGATTGCGGCGTTCGTCTCGCCCGTCATGATCTTCCTGAGGATGGCTAGATGCCCGCCCATGTCCATATCGCTGCGTTCAATCCAGCTGAATATCCCCGCGCAGCCCTCGTAGTCGACCGAGATGTGCACCTTCATAGGAACCTCCATGAATGGGCAACCGCCGGCACGGATTCCACCGCCCCAGGCGCACGGCGCCGGGAAAACGGCGAAGGAGGAATCATAGTGATATTCGCGGGAAAATCCAGCGATTGGCGAGGCGGCGCGGAAGCCCGTGAATCCCGGGGCGGCGGGCTCCCGGGTTTTCGTACACGTGCATTCGTTCAACTTGCCCGTTCCCGTTCTCGTTCACGTACACGCATTCCACACGAAGGCTGCGTCATTCCCAGGGAAGGGCTCCGCCGCGAATGCAACTGGATTCCGGCTTTCGCCGGAATGACGATGCTCTCGGTTCCACGCCGCCCACCA
>DYIT01000150.1 GCA_020723505.1 Candidatus Kuenenia stuttgartensis | reverse complement strand
TCGTGAGAGCCCGGAAATTCAGTAGAAATCAGCTTTTCGAAGTGCGGAATGTAGGCCGGGAGAGGCGCGGGCGCAGGAATTCGCCGCCCGGGAATTTTCGGCGATGGGGCTCGAGACCGGCTTCCAGGGATTCGCAGTGGAGACGTACGCGAGGGGCAGCGCCTCTGCTCGCGTTTCGTTCGACGGCCGCGAACTCCCCCTCGAATGCCTCGGGTTCATCTATTCCGCCTCCTGCGACGGAACGGTCCCCATCGAGGTGACCGACGTCGGAAGGGCGGCGGAGGAGGACCTGAAAAGCATAGAGGGGGCCATCAGGGGAAGGGCCGCGTATTGCAGGCCCGGGGATGAGATGAGGAGCAGGAGGTACCGGAGCCTGATTGACAGGGGCGCGGCCGCATGCATCTTCGCCTCGCACGTCAGTCATCACGACGCCTGCATCATAAGCGTGGCGAGGCCGACGGAGAAGAGCCGGCGCGTGCCGGCAATCGGCCTCAACAGGACGTCGACCGAAATCATGAACGAAGCCGCGGACGCGGCCCATGCGATGATTACAATCGGCGTCGAAGGCGAAATCGAGGCATCGAAATCCGGGAACGTGCATGCGGTTCTGCACGGGAGGTCCTCCCTGCCCGGGCTCGTCCTGGGCGCGCACCTCGACTCCTACGACATCTCCGAAGGCGCTCTGGACAACGGCGCGGGGGTGGCGCTGGTCCTGCAGCTTGCGAAGACCTTCGCGGGCATGGGAGCGCCCCTCAGATCGATCAGATTCGTCCTTTTCACCGGCGAAGAAACCGGGTGCATAGGGTCGGCGAGGTACGTGGCCGAGAACGTCGGGGACCCCTCGGGAATCGGGCTCTATTTCAACGTCGACATGCCCGCGGAGGGGGGAGTGCCGGGAATCATGTTCACCCAGGGCGCTTCGCTCGGGAAATACCTGAAGGCGGAATCCAGTGACCTCGGGCACAGGTTCCCGACGCTGGAGATGTCCGGCAGGTCTTCGGACCACACGTCCTTCTCGGAAAAGGGCATACCATGCCTTTGGCTTCGTGCGTTCAATCCCGGAATCAGAGGCCCCTCGGCTCAGGAGCATACTGTCCTGGATACGACGGACAAAGTGGACATGATTGAGCTCCGGGAGAGCTGCATGCTGGCAGGGAGGCTGATTCTGAAAATCGCGGACTCGGAGATCCTGCCGTTCGGCCGGCCTTCGGTGAAACCGGACCAGGAGAAGCTCTGTTCGGGCTGCGGTCTCTGAACCCCAAGGAAATCCAAATCCCAACCCCAACGAGGTATTTCGGAAACCAGGGGGCTCGATCGGGTACGGCTCGTCCGGGATATGCTGGTAGCTAAGTTTCCTCAATTCCGGAAGGATGTTAACTAAGTATACGAAAAACCTGCACAAAAGCCTGACCAGCTGAGCGCAGGTTTTATCGTGAATCACAAGTCTAGACGCAGCAACATGTTAATTTCTACTCCCGGACGCGCTCCCGGTGGCATGGAATTTGATATTGAAAATCCGGTTTCTTTTTCCTTTTTATTTGGTATATAATGAAGACAAACCCCCTGCCCGGAAGGAGTCATGAAATGAAATCAAAGACTGCGTTGTCAATGCTGGCTCTCGGCTTCTTGCTGGCGATCTCAGCGGGATGCGCCGACACGTCGGACTATCCCGAAGACCTTATTGTCATCTCGTCCTCGCCTGCATCGGGCCAGACGAACATTTCCCAGACGGCGGACGTGCGTCTCCGGTTCAGCGAACCGGTGGACCACCAGACGATTGTCGGGACCAATCAGATTATACTCGTGGACCAGTCCAATTCGCCGGTGCCGGTCTCGTTCACGTTCGTGGGCGAGAACGTCACGGTGACGCCTGCTTCCCCGTTCAGCCCGAACTCTACTTACGGGGTTGCGGTGAGGCCCGGGGTGAGGGACATCTACGGCAACAACATCGCGACGCCGTTCGCCGCGACGTTCGCCACCGGCTCGGCCCTGACGACGATACCCGGGTTCCCGCCGTTTTCGCTTACGCCTCCCCCGGCACCGGGCACGGGCGGGATTCCGGGGACGTTCTCGCCGACGCAGCCGATGGTATTCGCCCGCGCCCGCCACACCCTGACGACCCTAATCGACGGCAAGATTCTCGCAATCGGCGGGCAGAACGACCTTCCCCACGGCAGGACGCTCAGGTCGGCCGAGACGTTCGACCCGAAGACGCTTAGGTGGACGCTTTCGAACAGCCTCGGAACCGGCATCAACGGCATGAACTTCGAGAGATACGGTCACACGGCCACGCTCCTCCTCGACGGCAGGGTCCTTGTCGCGGGCGGGCACAACAACGCGGCCGTCTGGGACAACGCCGAGATATACGACGCGAAAAACGACATATTCAACAGCGTCATCTGCAACATGACCAAGCCGCGCGCGTTCCACACGGCGAACCTCATGGAGAACGGCAACGTAATCCTCATCGCCGGCTACAACAACCGCGACACGAATGGGAGCTGGTTCGAGGACACGATGGAGGTTTACGACGTCGCGTCGGGCACGTTCACCGCAACGGCGGTCAACCTGCTTCCGAACGTCGTAATCAACGGGCCGCTGCCGAGCCAGCAGTGGTCCACGCCCATGGGCAGGGCGTACCACATCTCCGAGTCCCTCCCCGACCATTCGATACTGGTCGCCGGAGGGTACATATTCCCCTTCGTGCTGCAGGCCCTGACCACGGCCAACGCCCAGATGTACAAGCCCGACATGTCGGGCTCGGGCATCAAGGGGACGATACAGATGACGGCCACGACCATGACGGTCCCGCGCGTCGCCCACACCTCCAACATCTATTACTCCGGCGAAGCCGCGGGCCTCGTGACGATATGGGGCGGGTTCGAGAACTCGCCTTTCCAGGGCATACTCCAGAGCGGCGAGGTCTTCGACTACTCCCAGAAGGTCACGTCAGGCCAGAACACGGGCCAGTCGGGGATTTTCACCCCTCTCGCGCAGCAGACGAGCATCACGAGGTGGGGGCACACGTCGACCATCATCCCCGGCGGCATGCACGCGGGAAGCATACTGATAACCGGCGGCGCCCAGCACATGCCGCCGCAGGACTGGAACAACGGGCTTCCGAACACCAGGACGTACATCTGGCTCGACTGGCCGGCCTGCATCGGATGCAACGCGACCAGGGTCACGGACCGGTTTGATCCGTTCGGCTTCGGCAAGCACCTGAACGAGCCGTTCCGCGGGGTGAACGTCACCGGCTCCTGCGGGCCGACCCAGGACATCAACGGCAACACGACGACCCTGGCCCAGGCGCTCTACCCGGCGGCGGGGGTCTTCTACCACAAGGCAATCGGCCTCAACAACGGAGCGGTGCTGATTTGCGGCGGCGTGACATGCGCGGGATGCATCCCGGCCCCCTGGCAGTGGGTCACGGTCGCCGGAGCCGCCCAGGGCGGCATCAGCTATCAGGGGAGGTCGTGCGTTTACAATCCGTAATCGGACTTTGATAATCCGGTCTGACCCCCAAACGGACAGGATTGATTTTCTAAGGCAGGCGAGATGCGATTCAAAACAGGCTTGACCGTCGTGATGATTGCGGCGATCGCGGTCGGGGCCGGCTGCGCGAAGTCCAGGGACGGCGACCCGACGGATTTCCTCGTCATCTCCAGCAGCCCCGCCAATCTCCAGACCAACGTGCTCAATTCCTCGGTGATCCAGCTCAGGTTCACGGAACCCGTGGATCACAGGACGGTCATAGGAACCTCGCAGGTCATCCTCGTGGACCAGAGCAACTCGCTGGTTCCCATCTCCTATTCGTTCAGCGGCGAGATCCTGACCATCACCCCGGGATCACCTCTGGGCCCGGGCGCCACTTACGGGGTCGCGGTCAGGGAGGGAGTCCGGGACATATACGGACAGAACATCGAGACGCCCTACGCGATGACGTTCTCCACCGGGATATCCATCGCGGCGATACCCAACTGGCCGCCGTTCATGATTACCCAGCAGCCCGGCCAGCAGCAGCTCGGCCCCCCGGGGACGTTCACCGTGGTCGGACCGCTCAACCAGGCCAGGGCATGGCACACGCAGACGCTCCTGTTCGACGGCCACGTCCTCGTCACTGGCGGCGAGAGGACCGTGGGCTTCACCAACACCGAACGCAGCGCGGAGATCTACGACCCCAAGCTCCTCAACTGGACGTACTCGAAGAACAACGGCGGGAAGGGCATGTATTACAACAGGGCCGGCCATACCGCCACGCTCCTCCTGAACGGGAAGGTGTTCATCGCGGGCGGGACGCCGAACGGGAAGGAAATCCACAATACCGCGGAAATCTACGATCCCATTTCCGATACTTTCACGTCCGTGGCGAGCCAGATGAACCTGGGGAGGGTATTTCATACGGCCAGCCTGATCTCCAACGGCAACGTGCTCCTCGCCGGAGGGGTGGTCCCGATTTCCAATCCCCTCACCATTCTCACGGACACGATGGAAGTCTTCGACATCAACGGCGGAACTTTCAACAGCACCGTCGTGAGCATGCTCGCCCAGAACATCTTCATCGCGCAGCCCGGACAGCCCATACAGGCCGGCCAGCTCCCCATGGGCAGGGGGCACCACACGGCCAACAACCTGCCGGACGGGAGCATCCTGCTCGCGGGCGGCTATACGCCTCCGGACTATGTCATCCCATTCACGACGACGGACGCCCAGATATATACGCCCGACACGGGCGGGGTCGGATACATGGGCGTAATCCGCCATTCCGCGACGACCATGCTCACGTCAAGGGCGTGCCATACGGCAACGTCCATCCCCTCGGGCGAAGCCGCGGGCCTCGTGTACGTCTTCGGCGGGTTCTCGAACAACCCCTACACGGGAGCCTGCGCATCGGGCGAGGTCTTCGATTTCAACGCGGTAGCCACTTCCCCGACCTCGCAGTTCATCGGCCAGAAGGGATGCTTCACGCTGCTCGCGGCGAACATGTCGGCGACCAGGCGCGGCCATACGGCGACGTTCATCTCCTCGGGCCTCGTCTGGGACCCGAACAAGTCCCAGAACAACGCCTATAACACAATCGGCGGGCTCATCCTGCTGGCGGGGGGAGCCGGTTACACCGGAATACAGACCACGACCCTCCCCACACCGCCCTTCTTCGACGTATGGATTGAGCCGGTAGGCTGCGGTTGCACCGCTTCGACCATCACCGCCGACCTCTTCGACCCCTGGGCCTTCGGCAAGAATCCCGGCTTGCCTTTCCGCGGCACGGACCAGTCCGGCTCATGCTTCAGGACCAGGAACGCGTCAGGGATGATTTCCAACATCCCTCAGGTCGTGCTCGGCAGGTTCAACCACAGGGATACGGGCTTCCCGAACAGGCAGGTTCTGCTCACGGGAGGAATGGACTGCGGCGGCTGCATTCCCGCGCCGTTCGAAGGCATCATCCTCTCGAGCTGCGTGGTGTACAACCCGTAACGGGATTTTCCCGCACCGCGGAGACAACCGGAATCAACGGACCCGCGCATGCGCTCTCGATTTCAGGGCGCATGCGCGGTTTTTTTTTCGCCGTCGCGCCCGCATCCCCGGGCTTGTGAAGGCCCTGCGCCTCAAGTATCATCAACGGGCGTCGTATCTTCGAATCAGTCCGGCCGGCCGTGCCGGGGGCTGTTTCCTGGCGGACCTTCCGCGGCGGCTCAAGTCCTGACTCGCAAGGATGGCCTGTAATCCGGAGGACCGATGAAAAAGGCCGTTTCTCTAGCTCTCCTGTCCGCGATTCTGCTCATCCCCCCCGCGTCGGCCGCCGAAAAGACGTTCGACCTGTCCGACCTGATGGCGCCCGGCGGGGAGCTCAAGGCCAAGGACTCAATCTACGACAGGTGGGTCGCGGCGGCAGGAGTCCCGCAAGCCGCTGAAATCGTCCGGTTCCTGGACGCCAACTTCGTCCTGAGGGACGGCGCGAAACTGGCGGCCGGGAGTGCCGGGCCGGAATCGCGGATGTCCGCGTCCGAAGCCCTCGAAAGGATGGCTTCCGCGGACGTCATCTTCTTCGGCGAGCAGCACAACGAGGCGGGCGCCCACCTGCTCGAAGTCCTGCTGCTCAGGCTGCTGGACGAGCGCTGCGGCGCGGACGTATGCATGGAGATGTTCGAGACGCAGAGCAGGACGACACTCGAGGACTACGTCTCTGGAAGGATGGACGAGAAGGCTTTCCTGGAGAAGCTCTCGGCTCCGGAAATCAAGGGACTCTGGCAGAACTACCGCAAGGACTACAGGCCAATCGTCGAATACTCCAGAGAGAAGGGGCGCCGAATCGCCGCCGGCTTCCCGCCCAGGAGGCTGGCTTCGGACCTGGCGAAGAAGGGCGAGGCCGAGTTCTACAGGACGATCCGGGAAGAGGACAGGAGCCTCTGCGCGACCCGGATATCCGAGCCGCTCGACGAGTCGTACAGGAAGAGATGCATCAATGTGTTCGACGGGACCGGCGACTACAGGCGGGGGCAGCTTCTGGAGATGGCCGAGAAGGACCCGGCCATGCTCAGGAAGCTCAAGCCCATGATTCTCGGCAAGGCGGGGGCCGGCGCCATGGGAGGGATGATGTCCGGCAATCCCGAGCTCCTCTACCGGGCGCAGCTCTTCAAGGACTCGACCATGGCCGAAATCGTCAAGGGGATGGCCGAATCCTCCTCCGGCCGAAAGGTGTTCGCGGTCGCGGGCGCGGGGCACGTCTCGTTCAGGGGCGGCGCCGTGGGCGTGCTCGAGGCTCTTGCGCCCGGGTTGAAGGTCGTCACCGTGGTGTTCGAAACGCCGCGGACTTCTTCCCCGCCTTCCGGCAGGGAACAGGTCCAGGCCGACGTCATGATTTTCGGCGACCGCATCGAGACATACGTCCAGGAGCTTCCGGCGAAGGTCACGATAGAGGAGGCCGAGAAGCGCATCAGGGAAATGGAAGGGCTGGCGCTCCTCGCCGTGTACCGCAGCAACGGCGAAGACCAGAAGAAGGCCATGGAGGACATCGAGAAGGCGCGCGGACTCAAGTTCAAATACCCGATGTACGCGCGGATTATGACCGCCGAAGAGTCCAAGTCCGAAGTGGGCGGCTGGGCTCGTGCTCCCGAAGCGGCATCCTGGCTCGCCGTCCAGGAGAAAGTCCTGCGGATGTTCAACCTGTATTCGGGGGGCAGGACGCTCGCGGAGGCGCAATCCGACCGGAGCTCGGAATCGATAATGGGATTCTACCGGCCGGCCGACAAGGTGCTCTACCTGTTCCCCGAGCAGGCCGGCGACAGGCTGAGGGGGCTTCGGGTCCACGAGAGCATCCACGCACTCCAGGACCAGCATTTCGACCTGGCCCGGCTGAGGTCCTCGGTCGCGAACTCCGAGGAGGACGCTGCCCTGACCGCGCTCATCGAGGGGGAGGCCGTATATCTCATGATGCAGGTGCTGGGCATGAGCAAGGGGCTCGAGAAGATGCTGGGGGGCGGCGGAGGGGGGGGACACGGCGGGATGGGAGGGGGCAAACCTCCGGCGCCGGATTACTTCAGCGAGCGGACCAGGCTCATGTACAGGGCCGGCGCGCAGTTCGTAAAGGCGCTTGCAGAGAAGGGCGGATGGGAGAAGGTGACCGAAGCTTACGGCAGAAGACCGTCGAGCACGTCCGAAATCCTGCATCCGGAGCGGTGGTTCGAAGGGTTCAAACCCGAGTCCGTGAGCCTTCCTCCGGTCTCGGGCGGGTGGAAGGAAATCGCGAACGATGTCCTTGGCGAGGCCGATTTCGCGGTCATGCTGAAGCTGGGAGGTCTCTCGGACGATGAGTCGGCGGGCGCCGCTTCATCATGGCGCGGGGACAGGTACAGGCTGGAGGTCAAGGATGCCGGCTCGCCGCACAGGCTAGTGTACCTCAGCGCATGGGCGGACGAGAAATCGGCGGAGACGGCCTGCGGGCATCTCGGACGCGTCCTTCCGGGCGCCAGGGTCTCCGCCCGAGGCAGGCTCTGCGCGGCCGTCAGGGAGCTGAATCTCGATTGATTGGGTTCCCTACAGCCAGCCGAGCAGCGCGGCCGCGCAGGCCGCGGCGATTGCGAGGACTGCGACGGCAGCCGCAAGGGCAACGACAATCCAGAACCCCTTTCCCCGGACCGCGGGCTCCGGCCTGTCGGAAATGGTCTTTGCCAGCGACGCCTTAATCAACGGCTCCTTGCGAAGGAAATCATCGAGCTTCCGCGGATCCTTGAAGGGTCTTCCGCAGTTGAAGCACTCATCGGCGTCCTGCCTGACTCTCCTCCCGCAGGTCGGGCATTTCACGCCGGGGTCAGCCTTCGCCGGGGATGAGGGCTGGACGGAGTCGTCCATGGCGAGATTGGCGGCACCGCAACCGGGACAACTGATGACCTTCCCCGACGAGGTCGCCCCGGCCCGGTACTCCTTGCCGCATTTCCAGCAGGAAAGCCTGATGCTGCCGTCGCTCATCCTTTTTCCTCCAGGATTCGGCGGGCGCGGAATTCCTCGAACACGTCCTTCCCCTCGGGCGATACCCAGAGAATCCCTTTTCCCCGGCTCCTTTCCCACACTTGCCTGAACAGATCGCGGGCATCTGCGTCTCCCAGACCCGCGAAACATGCCGAATACGACCTCAGGAACCTCATCCTGTCCGCCCTGGACAGGGCCGCAGGGACCGAGTTGTTGAGCTGGCACAGGTTCCTTACCATCAACCGCCTCGAAACCCTGTCGGGAAACGCCACGCCGTCGTGATCGACCAGCTTGAACTCGTAGCCGCACCCGGATTTCCGGGCCATTACGTTGCATGCCTTGAGATCGTCGGGATAAACCCCCCTTCTGTGGAAGGCGGCAATCGCCTCTCCAAGCTGCCTCGCGAGGAGGCGGAGGTCCTTCCGGTCGCCATTCAAGACGGAGGCGACCAGCCTGTCTGCGCCGGAAAAGGAAGTCAGGTCCTCCATGAACACGGCCGAGCGGGGCGAAATGGCCGGGACCGACGACACGACCAGGGCAAGCGGCCTTGCGGCGGAAAGGCCGCGGACCTCCAGCCCGATTCCGTTCAGGTACGACCTCCTTCCCCTGCCGCGCCCGAACAGGGCCTTGGCTATCTGCGTGAAACCGCTTGGCGTGAACATCTTCCCGACGGCCGGCGTGCCGCCGAGGTCGAATCCCGATCGGATTTGGACAGAATGGCCGCTCTTCAGGACCGCGGTCCCCCGGGACTCGAATGACCTGAATGCCCGGACGGCGGCCTGCGGATCCGACCCGCGCCTGTGGAACACCCTGAGGTCCCCGTCGTCGAGCACTTCGAACGATCCGGATTCCTTGAGGGCTTTTGCCGTGCGCGACGCGTATCTGCGGATTCTGAGGATCCCCGCCCTCGCCGAGGACTCCTCCGCCGCCCTCTGCATCGACAGGCCTGCGATTCCGCCCTTCTCGAAATACCCGGAGAGGAAAGCCTCGAATTCCTTCCCGTCCTCTCCCAGGGAATTGCGGACATGCGCCAGGTTTTCGATGATTCCTGATTCCCCGGGTCCGCATATCGGGCGGAGCGAATGGAGGTCCACCAGGAAGAGCTCGAACCCGTCCGCCCCCTCCCTCGCAAGAACGTTCCCGAGATGGAGGTCGGGGTGGAAGACGTCGGCCTCGTGGATCTTCCTCACGAACCTCCCCAGCTCGCGGCAGAACCTGCCGGAGTCGGGCCTGTTCCGCCATTGCGCATCTATTGCAGGGGACGATCCCGCGATTTCCTCGAAGACCACGATTGATTCGGCCGCCGATCCGAACTCCCGGAGCTCCGAGAACGCCAGAGCCTCAGGCGTCGGAACGCAGCGCTGGGAGAGCAGCGCGGACGCATCCCACTCGCGTTTCGACGGCGAGGGGGCGAACAGGGTCAGGGCGCGGCCGGCGAATCCCCTCGCCATGTGCCGTTTGACGAACAGGCCCGCTTCCCCGATCCGGCCGCGCAGTATGATGCGCCTCGGATTGCTGCGAATCACGCGGAATCCCGGCGGGATTCTCCCGGAGGAGAGGTCCTTAAGCAGCGGCGGGGAGTCCGAGGGGAAGCCGCTTTTCAGAACCCACCGGAAGCCGCCCACGACCGTTTCGCGAGTCGCCATCACTTGAGCTGCCAGAGATCGCCGAAAACCGCCGATGACGAT
>DYIT01000149.1 GCA_020723505.1 Candidatus Kuenenia stuttgartensis | reverse complement strand
CCCCGCGCTTCGTGTGGAATTCGTGTACGTGTACGAAAACGTGGACGGGAACGAAAAGGGCAATACCCCTCACCCTTACCCTCTCCCCAAGGGAGAGGGATCATTTATGAATATGATATTCCGCTGTTGCACCCTCTCCCCCGCGGTCGGGGGAGAGGGAGGGGTGAGGGGGCGATTATCCCACACGAAGCTCGTTGCTTCCCGCTTCGTGTGGGATAGAGAAAACTTAAGCGCCCGCCGCCCGAAGATTCCGGACTCTTCGCCCCTGCTCGATTGCCAGCGATGAAGAGTCGCGGAAAACTGATTTGATGGCTTTTCCAGGCAGGATTATAATAGGACGATTGCGCGCACAGGATGCCGCGCATATCGAATTCAGGGTGGAAATCGTGCCGTCAAAAAGCGACAGGGAATTCGGCCGCATCGCCTTGCGCGAGAAATGGATAGCGCAGAAGGAGATCGAGGAATGCCTGAGGATTCAGGAGGACCTCGAGACCTCGGGAACGCCTACGAGCCTCGACCGGATACTGCTCGCGAAATCGCTCCTGACGCCCGACCAGACGAGGAAAATCCAGGAAGAGCAGAAGCGCAGAATAGTGTTCTGCAAGTGCGGGACGAGGGTGAACGTGTTCAGA
The DNA here is from genome assembly GCA_020723505.1 of Candidatus Kuenenia stuttgartensis. GTDB lineage: Bacteria > Planctomycetota > JAKEIC01 > JAKEIC01 > DYIT01 > DYIT01. The sequence goes on along the minus strand of DYIT01000149.1, from coordinate 9,526 downwards.
TACAAGCCTGGGAAGAAGCTTTACTGCGCAAGCTGCAAATCGCCCATAGTGGTGCCTTCGCATTCGGAGCTCGAGGCGTCGCTCTACAGCCTCATGGACGACGAAGCCATAACCGAGCCTTCAAGTGAACTGCCGCTTCCTCTGCCCCCGAAGGTCCGGAAGCCCCTCCGCGCGAACGCGGGTCCCGAGGCCGTGACGCCCGTCACTCCTCCGACCATGGCCGCGCCGCCGCAGGACCAGCCCGTCATGGAAAGCCCGCCCGACGGGCAGGCTGACGGGGGAGCCGTTCCCCGCGGGATGAGGGTCATCGCGAACAGAATCCTTGGAGAAAAGCTCGGGGAGGGCGGCATGGGCGCGGTCTACAAGGTGCGCCACAGGCACCTGGACCGTGTGGAGGCCTTCAAAATCGTCAAGACCCAGTACTCCATGAATCCCGAGTACCGCCTGAAGTTCCTGAGGGAGGCGAAAATCGCCGCGAGCCTGTCCCATCCGAACATCACCCGCGTGATAGAAATCGTCGACGAGCAGGGCATCCTCGGATATACGATGGAATACGTGGAAGGCGAGACCCTCGCTTCGATTATCCACAGGGAGGGCGCAATCGAGGAGAAGGCCGTCGTATCCATCATGAAGCAGCTCGCGTCTGCTCTCCAGTGCATCCACGAGGCCTCGATTGTCCACAGGGACATCAAGCCGGGTAACGTCATAATCGACCGGAACGGGCGGGCGGTGCTCACGGACCTCGGCCTCGCGAAGAACGTCAGCACCGCGGGGAGGAGCGGCTTCACGTCGGAGGGAGCCACGCTCGGGACTCCGGCTTACATGGCTCCGGAGCAGATTGAGAACGCGAAATACTCCGACATAAGGACCGACATCTATTCCCTCGGGGCGCTCGCTTACCATGCGCTTACGGGCAGGCCGCCGTTCCAGGGCCCAAGCATCTACGACTTCCTGTCGGCGGTCCTGAACTCGGAAGCGGTCCCGCCCTGCGAGGTCAACGGCGATGTATCCGGAAAACTCTCCAGAATCGTGATGAAGATGCTCGCAAAGGACCGGGCGAAGCGATTCGGCACTCCCGCCGAGCTCCTGCGCGCATTGGAGAAGCTCGATGCCGGAAAGCCGTGACGACAGGATGGACCTGGGCTCGCCGGAAGAGGTGATGCTCGGGAAGCTGCTCATCGAAAAGGGCCTCCTGACAAAGGACCGTCTGGCCAAGGCCCTGAGCCTCCAGGCGGAGTCCTCCACGCCCAAACCCCTCACCCGGATACTCGAAGAGCACAAGCTTGCGCGGATCGAAGACGTGCTCTCCGCCGTCGCCGAGATCCGCGCGAAAACCAGGGTCTCGGAGGACGAAACCAAGGGGAAGGAAGAGGACCGCCTTCTGGCCGATCTGGCCGTGAAGATGGGATTCGCCGCGGGAAAGGACGTGGCAACGGCCGCGAGATACAGGGACAAACTGGCGATGCACGGCATAAGCAGGAGGCTCGGCGAAATCCTGCTCGAGAAGTCGGTGCTCAACCAGGAGCAGTTCAAGACCCTTCTCGCGGAGTTGCGGATCAAGGTGCTGGATTCAATCCAGGAATGTCCGAACTGCGGCAAGAAATACGACGTTTCCGGACTCGAAGCCGGGAAGCTCTTCCGGTGCAGATCGTGCCTGTCGGTGATTCCGATTGGGAAGAAGCCCGAGACCGACCCTGAGCCCCGGAAGCAGCCGCCCGCGGAGGCCGCGTTGGCCCCGGCTGAGGAGAAGGAGGTTCCGGAATCCGGGGAAACCCGGGTCCCGGGTCCGGCGCAGGAGGGGAAGCCGCCATCCGGGAAGACGTCGAGGAGAGAGCTGCCGGACAAGCTGCTCGAGCTTCGGAAAAAAATAGTCTCCGCTACGACGATGCGGAAGAGCAAGACGACGTCGTCGTTCGCCTCCGGCGTCTGCCCGGCATGCGGGAAGAAATTCGTCATAGCGAAGTTCGATCCGGCCTCGCCTCCGAGGTGCGGGACCTGCAACACGCGGCTGCCGGTCGCGATGGCGCAGGCTCCTGCCCAGGAGGCGGCGGCGCCGGAGCGGCGGGCGGAGCCTGAATCGAAGCCTGCGGACGAACGGACCGTGGAGCGCGAAGTCCGCCCCCCTGCTCCCGAACCCGCGCCGCATGCCGAAGCCGCTCCCGGTGCCGGAGAAGCAGAGGCGGCGCCGCGCCGGGACGTCGCGGAAGCCCCGGCCACGCCGCAGTCCGCCCACATGACGCAGATTCGGGCAGCCCTGTCCGCCGCCGCGGAACCGGCCCCAATCATCGCTCACGCGCCGGAACCGGCCTTCAAGCCCCCTGCCGCTGCGCCGGCGGACTTCGACGCGGATTCCGGCCCGGCTGTGGAGGCCGTCCCCCCCAGCCGCGACGTCCCGGCGCAGCTTGCCGCCGAAACGCATCGGGAGCCGGACGCCAGGATCGAAACGGCCATCGCGTCCCCTGCGCCGCCCGGAACCGGGAAGGAGAAGGAAGCGCCGCAGGCCGGGAAGGAGCCGGCGGAAGGGGAAACCGGGCGATTCACGTGCCCGGATTGCGGCCACGCATACGATCGCCAGTCCCTGGCCCACAGGAAACTGCTTTCCTGCAGGGGATGCGAGGCGCTGCTGCTCGTCAGCGCCGACGGGCTCAGAAAATATAAGGGCGACATCGGCGAACTCGCCCCGAAGGCGCCGCAGCCGTCCGGAAGGGAGACGGCCCGGGGGGTCGACGACGTCGCGAAGAGGAGAGGGAAGACCGGATCGGTCAGGGAGAAGCCGAAGACGGCGGCCTTGAAGGCGCCTGCCGCGCCTCCCGCCGCGGAAGCTCGGCCCGCCGGCGCTGCGGAGAAGCCGAAAGCGTCCGACCGCTCCGCCGCTGGAGGAGAGAGGCAGTCCGGAAGGCGCTTAATGCACGGGATTGAGGGCACATGCGCCAACTGCAGCAGGTGGTTTCGGATACCGAACTACACGCCGGGAATGATTGTCCGGTGCATGTCGTGCAGGGCTGTGCTCGAAATCGAGGACGAGAGGCCGCCTGCCTTAATCAACGACGCGATTTTCAGCCAGAAGACGGTGATGCTTGATCTCGCCACCGGGAAGGAGGGGGAGGGCGGCGAGGGGGAGAAGCTGCCTCCGCCGGACGAGGGCTCTGGCGCTCTGCCGCCTCCCGGAGAGGAGCAGGCGAAGGAATTCGGGCCCTACCCGATTCTCGAGGAAATCGCCCGCGGCGGCATGGGCATCGTGTATCTTGCGTGGGACCAGAAACTCGAGAGGAGGATTGCGCTCAAGGTCATGGCCGCGGGCGAGGGCGCGACCAGTAGCCAGGCGCAGCGCTTCAAGAGGGAAATCACCACGACGGCGAGGATCAGGCACAAGAACATCGTGACCGTCTACGACGTTGGAGTGCACGAGGGAAGGCAGTACTTCACGATGGAGTTCATCGAGGGCCCTTCCCTCCTGGAGGCGATTGGCAAGGTGCCGATGAAGAGGGCCGTGGACATCGTGATTGACGTCGCGGACGCCCTCGACTACGCGCACCAGGCCGGCGTCCTCCACAGGGACTTGAAGCCCGCCAACATATTGCTCGAGGGGGGGAAGACTCCCAAGGTCGTGGATTTCGGCCTGGCCAAGGACACGACCGACGACGCCCTTTCGACGCGCACTGGCACCGCAATAGGCACCCCCGCCTACATGTCGCCCGAAGCCGTGCAGGGGAGGATTCGGGAGATTACCAAGCGGAGCGACATATTCTCGCTGGGCGTGATCTTCTACGAGCTCATCACGGGCAAGCAGCCTTTCCGCGGCCAGAACAGGATGGAAATCATGATGAAGGTCGTGGAGGAGGAGCCCGTGCCTCCGAGACTGCTCAATCCAAAGATTCCCCCGGAGCTCGAGGCGGTCTGCCTCAAGGCCATGGCGAAGCGCAAGAGGGACCGTTACCAGGCCGCGGCGGAACTCGCAGATGACCTCAGAAAGTTCCGCGACGGCAAACCGGTGACCGCCAAGCCGCTCAGCATGGCGGCCAGGATACAGACATCAATCTCCAGGAAATCGAAAATCATAACCGCCGGGGCCCTCCTGGCAGTCTCGATGGTCAGCTTCTGCCTTGGATTCGCCGCCCCGGTCGTCCCGGACGTGGAGTCGGATCCCGAGGTCCGAAAGGCGACGAAGGCGTGGAGGACGGCTGTTGAAGCGGAGGCCGCTCCCGTACGGGAGGACGCGGGCCAGGGATCTCCGGAACCGCGGAAGACGCAGCCCGGGAGCGGGACTCCCGAGCCGAATCCGGCGAAGTCCATAGAGGAGGAGTTCTGGGCCAAGATACTGAAGGCCGTCGAGATGGAGAGGAGCGTCGCGGGCAAGACGAACTTCCTCAAGTCCTATCTCGACGCTTATCCGGTCGGGAAATTCACGACCGAGGCCAGGTCCCGGATTGCTAAGCTCGAATCCATGCCGCAGACCGGGAAGGGCGGCCAGATTGAGGACCTGCGCCGCAGGTATATCGAGGCCCTGGAAGGGGAGAGCATAAAGCTCCCGGCCGGGGTCAAGGAGGGGGGAGAAAAAGGCGAATACGTCAATGCGAAGGACGGCAGCCGCCTGATATTCGTGCCCCGAGGATTATATACGAACGGGTCGCAGCAGGGCAGGAGCTCGGAGCGGCCCATGAGGACGGTCAGGCTGAGCGCGTTCTTCATCTCCCAGTGCGAAATAACGAACGCGCAGTTCGCAGCCTTCCTCAACGAGACCGGGTCGGACAGGACGACCGAAGGTGAGGCCATGGTTTTCGACTCGGAAACAGCCCTTGGCGGCGACAGGAACTGGGGCGTCGTGAAGCGGGAGGGCGGATTCGAGCCTGCGCCCGGGTGCGGGAGCAAGCCGGCCGTCTACGTCACGTGGTACGGCGCGAGGAGCTACGCGGCATGGGCGGGCGGCGACCTGCCGAGCGAGGCCCAGTGGGAGGCCGCATGCAGGGGAGGTTCGACGGGCGAGTATTTCTGGGGCGAATCGGACGCGTGGGAATACATGTGGTACAGGGACAACTCGAGGCTCATGATAGGAGAGGTCGGGAAGAAGAAGCCCAACGCCTTCGGAATCCATGACGCGAGCGGGAACGCGGTCGAATGGTGCCTCGACTATTTCACGGAGGACTTCTACAGGAAGCCTGAGGCCTCTGCCGCCGATCCGGTGAACACGAAGTACAGGGGATCAGCGATTCTGAGGGCAGTGCGCGGCGGATCTTTCGACGTCCCGGAATACGATTGCGCCTCTTTCCGGAGGAAGGGGATGAATCCCACGGAGGGGGACAGCGCCACGGGATTCAGGATCGTGCTGAGGCCCTGAAGCAGGAAGAGCAGGAGACGTTGTTGAAATTCGGACCGTACCAGATTGTCGACAAGCTAGGGACCGGAGCGATGGGGGTCGTGTACCGGGCGGTGCACGAGGACGGCGGCGGCGAAGTCGCCCTCAAGATCCTCAAGTCGAAGCAGGCCGCCTCCCCCGAGGCCGTGGAGCAGTTCAGGAACGAGGCGAAGATAGCCGCGTCCCTTCAGCATCCCAACATCGTTCCAATCCATACCTTCGGCCAGGCGGACGGGAAGTACTACTATACGATGGGTTTCATAGAGGGTGATCCGCTCACGAGACTGGTGGACGACGACGTCCTGACGCCCGAGGATTCGGTGAAAATCACGATTGCCGTGGCGGACGCGCTCCATTACGCGCACGGCAAGGGCGTCGTGCACAGCGACATCAAGCCGGCCAACATCCTCATCGACACGACCTCGCGGCCCCTCATCTCCGACTTCGGGCTTGCAAGGCAGACGCAAGGCGGCGGCATGCAGGGGGCGCTGCTCGAAGGCCGCGGTACGCCCGCCTACATGCCTCCCGAGCAGGCGGAGGGCAGGGAGGTGACCCTGCTGTCCGACGTGTTCTCGCTGGGCGCCGTGCTCTACGAGCTTATGACGGGAAGGCCTCCATACGAGGGGAAGACCGCGGACGAGGTCTCAATCAAGGCCGCGCGGGGGGTCTTCCCGAAGCCGTCGGTAGTGAATCCGTTCATCCCCGCCGCGCTCGAGGCGATTATCCTCAAGGCCATGCGAAAGAACCCGGCCGACCGCTATCAGTCGGCCGAGGAGATGAAGAAGGACCTGGAGCGGCACCTGCGCGGGGAGAAGGTCGGAGCCGAGGCCGGCAGGGCAATGGGGAGAATCAGGTCCGGTCTCATGGACCGGCGCGGGATGGCGGTTGCGGCCTTCGCGGCCGCCGCGTTCTTCCCTTTCTTCGGGCCATTCATCGCGCGAAAGGCCGGCACCCCCCCGCGCGAGACGATAGCCCGGGAGAGGATAGTACGATACCACCTCGACGCGGCCGGCGAGTATCTGGGCAAGAACCAGAGGCTTCCAGCCGAGGTCCAATACAGCATCTCGGAGAACGCCGCCGCGGGGACGTCGTCTGAAGGCATGCTCGAGGACGTGAAGCACCAGTTCGAGGACAACCGGAACATCCTCGCCTCGCAGATTCTTGCCAGGGCATTGGCGATGCTCAAGTCGGACGACCTGAAGGCGGCAGAGGAGGCCGCGGTCCAGCTAAGGGCAATCAAGGCCGCCGATTCAGGCATCCTCAAGCGCACGGCGGCGATGGAGGCCAGGCTCGCCGAGAAGAAGCAGGCTGCCGAAGACGAGGCCAGGACCTACGCGGAAACCGTCAAGGCCGCTTCCGCCTCCGCCGACAGCGCGGCCAGGGCGAGGATCTACCGCCGCTACCTCGACAGGCATCCGGACGGCAGGAACGCGGCGCAGATTGAGGCTGAAATCAGGAAGCTGTTCCCCCTCTACATGCCGCAGCTCGAACTGGGCCAGGGGGGGAAAAGCGTTCATAACTCGAAGGACGGCGCGGAACTCGCCTTCATACCGGCTGGGGGGTTCATCATGGGCAGCGATCGCCAGTCGTCGAACGAGAGGCCGGAGCACAAGGTGGCGCTGGACGCGTACTACATATACAAGCGCGAGGTGACGAACGGCAGCTTCGCGAAGTTCCTGGACAAGTCCGGGAGAAAGCCGGGCGACCAGGGCCGGAAACTCCTGGACGAATCGGCTTCAGACCCCGCAATCACGTTCGACGGGAAGAAGTGGGTCGTTGCATCCGGGCGGGAATCCCTGCCCGTTGTTAACGTGACGTGGTTCGGCGCCTCGGAATACGCCGCCTGGGCGGGGGGCGCCCTGCCGTCCGAGGCGCAGTGGGAAAAGGCGGCCCGGGGCGAGAACGGAAACATCTATCCGTGGGGATCGTCTTGGGACAGGAACCTCCTGAACAGCCTCTCGCTGTGGGCGGGGAGCGACGTGCAGGACATAACCCGGTGGTTCATGACCATTGACGAGGAACAGAGGAACGCGATATACGGCGAAGCCAAACTGACCGAAGCCGGCCGGTTCGCAGGCGACGTCTCCGTCTTCGGCTGCCTGGACATGGCAGGCAACGTTTCCGAATGGTGCAAGGATTTTTACGAGGCGGAGTTCTACTCGAAGAAGACCCGTTCGCCGCTCAACCCGGTGAACGATTTCGATACCGGCTCAAGAAGCGTGAGGGGGGGGGGCTATCTGTCGGACGTCAGGGGATGCAGATCATCCTTCCGGGGCAAAAGGGAGCAGGGCAGATCCGGCAAGGACCTCGGATTCCGCTGCGTTCTGGTCCCGGACGGAGGAGCACGGAAGAAGTAGCGGCAAACCGGAAAAGTCCAAAGTCCAAGGGCGATCATTCCGTCCGGGTTGGGCAACACAGTGGGGGAATTCCAACTGTCGATGACGGCACGCCAGGGATAGTCAAAATGCAATTCTAATAAACCCAATATGTTATGATTTGCACTCCCGGGCATTGCAATTGCTGATTGATCCGTTAGTCAATGAGGAAATCAGAATTGAATCAGCCTGAATCCGGCTCGATTCCGGGAGAACCGGCGGCACCCGGAACGAAGAAAGTCCTTGTCATCGAGGATGAACCGCCCATCCTCGCGCTTCTCGAGGGCATGCTCAAAGCCAAGGGGTATGCCGTGGAGACGGCGCACGACGGAGTCGAGGGGCTGAGGAAGACCTTCCAGACGACGCCGGACATCGTGCTCACCGATATAAACATGCCCAAGCTCAGCGGGCTCGACTACCTTCAGAGAATACGCGCGTTCATTCCCGCATCCAGGCTTCCTGTCATCATCGTTTCCGCGCTCGGTCTCGAGAATCAGATAATCGAAGGATTCAAATCCGGCGCGACCGACTATGTCATCAAGCCGTTCAAGACCCCCGACCTGCTGGCGAAAATCCAGGTCGCTCTCGGGCAGGTGGTCAATCCTGCAGACCTCAACATAAACCAGGATGCCTACGAGGAAAGCCTCGGCAAATCGTTCGAGATGCCCAGGGAGGGCAACGTGCTCGACATGGGGAAGTATCGAATCATGGAGGAGGTCGGATCAGGAGGCATGGGGACGATATACAGGGCGCGGCACGCCGGCTACGACATAGACGTTGCCCTGAAGGTCCTGAATCCCGATCTCGCGAAGGACAAGGCGTATGCGCTGAGGTTCCTGAGGGAAGTCAGAATCGCATCGCAGCTGAGCCATCCGGGAATCGTGAAGGTGTTCGACATCGGGCTGAACGGGGAGCTCCTCTTCTACGCCATGGAATTCCTGGCGGATCCTTCCCTAAGCGCACTCATAGCAAAGGCCGGGGCGTTCGACGGGAAGGGGATAGCCGAAATCGGCGTGCAGGTGGCGTCGGCGCTCGCTTACATGCACGGGAAGGGATTCCTCCACAGGGACGTGAAGCCGGACAACCTGATCCTCTGCAGGAACGGCGCGGTGAAGCTGATAGATTTCGGGCTCGCCGCCGCTTTCGGCGAGAAGCGGCTGACGCAGGCCGGGTCCTTCCTCGGCACGCCGGGCTACGTGGCCCCGGAGAACGTGCAGTCCTTCAGGACGCCGGACGAGCAGGGGGACATCTACTCGCTGGGCGCCACGCTCTATGCGCTCGCCACCGGGAGCCCTCCGTTCGACGAATATTCCGAACCCATGGGCAAGCTGGTCGCGCAGGTGAAGATGGATCTGAAGCCCGCGCATCTCGTCAACCCCAAAATATCGAAGGGGCTGTCGGACGTCATCGGGAAGATGACCGCCCGCAGGCAGAGCGCGAGGTTCCAGAAGATGCGCGACCTCAGGGAAGCCCTTGAAGGCCTGAGCTAGGGATGACGGCACGGGTGGCCACCTGATGGGGGACGGTTGGTTACCGGAGCGACCAAATGACGGACGAGTGCCCGGCCGGTTCAGTTTTCATAATCCTGCAATTTTTCCGCATCCAACCTGCGTGATCGCCCGCATGCCGTAGCCACGGCGCTCAGTCGCCGTGATCATCCGGCGCGGCGCCAGCCCGCTTCCGCCTCCGCCTCGATGCCCTTCGCGCGCTGCATGCATCTCGGTTCACCGATTACGTGTCACTGCAGGGGCGAAGAGTCCGGAATCTTCGGGCGGCGGGCGCTTAAGTTTTCTCTGAT
>DYIT01000014.1:58104-62678 GCA_020723505.1 Candidatus Kuenenia stuttgartensis | reverse complement strand
AGTTCCATCTTGCAAGTCCTTCCAAAACCCCACGACTCCCTTGCCGGTTGCCGGCCCGACCGGCCCCGCGCCCGACTCTTCAGCGCCGTATGAACCGGCAGGAACTTGACGCGTCCGGCGGCGTCTGCTAAGTTCGCTCCTCCGGCGTCTTCCCGCGGGCGGGCCTTTTGAAAGTGGTTCCTTGAAGAAGTCCAATTCCAGGCTGTACCGGCTGGTGGCGAGGGAAAGCCGTCCCGAATGGGCGCAGGGGACCAGGGCGATCCGGGCAGGGGGCGTCGAGGTGGGCGGCGACAGGCCCGTGGTAATAGCAGGCCCCTGCGCGGTGGAAAGCCGGATGCAGATAATGGAGACCGCGCATGCCGTGAAGGAGGCGGGCGCGGACATGCTTCGGGGAGGGGCGTTCAAGCCCAGGACGAGCCCCTACGATTTCCAGGGCATGGGCGAGGAAGGGCTTGAGCTCCTTGCCGAAGCGGGCGCGGAAACCGGGCTTCCCGTGGTGACCGAGGCGCTGGACGTCAGGCACGTCGGGCTCGTGTCCAAGTACGCGGACGTCATACAGGTCGGAACGCGCAACATGCACCACTTCCCCCTGCTGAAAGAGCTGGGGAAGGCCGGGAAGCCTGTGCTTCTCAAGCGCGGGTTCGGGGCCACGGTGAACGAGTGGTTATGCGCCGCTGAATACGTCGCGCTTGGGGGCAACGAGGACATCATGCTCTGCGAACGCGGCGTGCGGCGCAACCCGGACGCCCCGGACGCGGGGCTCAAAATCGACTTCGGCGCGATAGCCGAGGTGAGGAGGCTCAGCTTCCTGCCCGTGATTGTCGATCCGAGCCACGGGACCGGGGATTCGGAAAAGGTGGAGTCCGCGTGCAGGAAAGCCGTGCGGTCCGGGGCGCACGGGCTTATAATCGAGGTCATGCCGGAAGGCTGGGACCGGTCGGCGGTCAAATGCGACCCCGAGCAGTTCATTTATCCTTCGGCTCTGCGTAAAATCATCGAGGGCATCGGCAGATGGCGGAAGAGCGATCCGCGTCCCGCCTGAACATGAGGAGACTGGCGGTGGCCGCCCTTGCGGCGAGCCCCCTGTTCGTCCTCGCGGCCTTCGGCTTCGCCGAGATGTACAAGTATTTCTTCATGTCTCAGGCGTCGTCCGGCGCCACCTGCCACGGCTGCCATGAGAAGCTCGAGAAGAAGCTCGTGGACCAGTGGCGCGAGAGCGCGCACTACAGGAAGGGAGTGATGTGCGAGAGCTGCCACGGCGAGGACCACGAGCAGATTTTCAGCGTGGACGGACGGGTCTCCGCCAAGGTCTGCGGGGACTGCCATCGCAAGGCGTACGACGAGTTCCTCAAGAGCAAGCACGGCCATCAAATTACGCACACGAAGTACACCGACCGCGACCTCGACAAGAGCTACGACACGGTCGGCGGATGCTACCTGACGCTCGGATGCCACTACAGCCAGAGGAAGGCGGAGGACGGGACGCAGGGGTCCTGCCAGCCCTGCCATCCCAGCCACTCGGCCTCGCTTCGGGTCAGCAGGGACCCGAGGATATGCAACAAGTGCCACCAGGGAACGGACAACCCGCAATGGGAGGTCTACAAGAATTCGGTCCACTATGCGATATACAGCGTCGACGGCGTGCGGGGAGGAGGCGCTTCCTGCGTGACCTGCCACATGCCGGGAGCAACGCACGACGACGGGCAGTTCGTGAACTCGGGCCTCATGGAGCGCCAGGGGCTCCCGAAGCTGTCATTCGTCAAGACGATTCCGAAGGACCAGTTCGTGGCGAAGAGGTCGGCCATGATTCAAGTGTGCCGCGACTGCCACGCCTCCAAGATTGCGAAGAGGAGCCTCGAGACCGCCGACCATTTCCTGGAGAGGGGCGCCATCATGGTCGAGGAGGCGAAATCAATCATCGAGAAGCTGTACGAGGAGAAGCTGCTGAGGCCCATGCCCGAGGACAGGGACCCGAACCTCTTCACGGGGTCGGCGTTCGTGCTGGGCGGAAGGCAGCTGTTCGACCAGCATTCATCGGATATAGAGCGAAGGTTCTACGAGATGGTCATGTTCGACTTCCCCTTCATGTGGAGGGGGGCGTACCATAACCTGCCGGAGCTCCAGACCTGGCACGCCAACGAGAAGCTCAAGGGCGATTTAATCTACATCCGGAACGAGGCGCTGAGGCTCAGGAATTTCGCGGGGATGTACAGGGAGAAGGGCCTGCCGCCGAAGCCCGATGGCAAGCAGGGCGGCGGGGATGCCGGGGGATCCGGGGGCAAGGGGAACTAGATTTTCCCGCGCGAAGTCCATTGGTGCGCGCGCGAAAATCTCTAGCTTTTGAGCTGCTTCGCGCCCGTCACGTTGAATTGCGGGTCCTGCGTCTGGGCATAGAAGTTCCAGGTTCCGCCCTGCCTCACGCCGACGACCACTGCCCGAAAACCGGTGTAGTCCGTTATGCCGTACACCTTGTACTTGAGGCCTTTGAGCCTGTTTCGCAGGGCATCGCCCGTTTCGCCCGTCGGCTGCAGATGCGCCACCTTGTAGGATCCCGAGTCCGGAATCATTACGATGCTGCATCCGGTGAGCTGGGTGGTCAGCATCAGGTTCGTGCCGGCGGTATGGAGCGGGTAGGCGTTTATTGCGACGTTGCTGGGCTGCACGGGGATATGGATTGCGTGAAACGGTATCGCGCCCTCAGTGGCGCTAGCATAGGCCACGAAGCGCTGCCCGGAATAGAGATTGCCGGATCGAATCGTTCCGACGCGTTTTATCTCGCCTCCCTTGTCCGCCATGTAGAACGTCTGCGCTCCGATTTTTCCGACCACGGCATGCGGGGTGAACGAGTTCTTCTGCAGGAACTCGAGCGGCCTGGTGGCCAGCATCTGAAGAGCCTCGGCCGGAGTCATTTGCCCGTCCTCCAAGAAGTCCATGCCATTGCGTCGCGCAACGCTCAGGCGCCGCCGCTGATTTCTTCCCGCCCGGGAACGCGAATCATCCGGAAACGTGCGCAATCCTACTGGCGGGCCGGGAGCATGTCAAACGATGCGCGGGAGCTCAAAGGAGAGGAGTCCGGATGATTCGTCCGGCGGCGACTTCGCACCCCTGATGAGCCGCCGGTCGATTTCCCGACAGCCAGCGAGCTCCGGTAAAAGCCGGAATCCAAGCAAACATGGTCGACTATTGAAAAGATTCTCGTAATAATTGAAAAGAATTACGGTAAGGCGCGCGCGAAGCGCGTGATATAACCCGGACGAGCCTGATTTTACATTCTTGCTTGGTTCCGGCTCGTCCGGGTTATGTGTGACGGCGGGAGGGTCCGGCCTCGCCTTTCAGCGGCCCATGTGGCGCAGGGTGGATATGTCCGAGGGAAATGCAAGGACTTCGCGCGAGTACATGAAGGATTTCGGCTTGTCCGCTGATCTTTCAGCCCGTCTCGCGCTGCTGAGCAGGCTCGGTCTTTCCTGCACTCCCGCTCTCCTGCTCGCCGGGAACCACGAGCCTTTCATTCTCTCGGTCAGTCTGCTGAAGCTTGCGGAAAAGGAGGACTGGGAAGGCGTCGCGAGGGCCGCGGCGGGCCTCAACCCTCCGCTTTCGCTCCGGGAGGACGGACAGGGCAGGACGCTCATGCTGGAAACCGAAGCCGGGGCGGAGGGCCCGGGCTCCCCCTCCCTGCCCGTCCCTTCCAAGGCCGCGCAGCCCGCGCTCAGGCCCCTTTCCCCCGTCGTCTCGGACATGCTCGACGACTCCGTGCCGCGCAGGCTCAGGGAATCCATGCTCACGCTGCTCGCGAGCCCCGATCCGCTCAGGAGGATTGAGGCTCTCCGCAGGGTGCTGCTGGTCGGTCAGGACCCGATGATCAGGAACGCGGTGCTGTTCCATGCGCTGAGGGACGCGGACAGGGGCGTCGCGGCGGAGGCGGTCAAAGCGCTCGCGGACCTGGGGCTGCACGGTGAGGCGTCCGAATGCCTCATCGAGCTCATCAACGCGCCGCCCGAAAGGGCGGGAGAAGTGATTGAGGGGCTCAAGCCGAGGCTCGGGGCGTTCGGCATGCTGGAGACCGCGCTAATCAGGGCCTTTGTCGCGAGACTGTTCGGCGACGAGGCGTTTTCTGAAAGCAGGGGAAGGCTGCTCGAATTCTACAGGCTGCTCATCAGGAGGCCGGGCGAGGCGCGGAAGGAGTTCCCCGCATTCCTCAAAATCCTTCTGGGCAGGCTCCCGTCTAGGAGCGGGGAGGCGATGAGGGCGGCGCTCGACCTGGTCATGGACATGGCGGAGCTTGATCCGGGCAGTGTGCCGGGCTTCCTCTGGAAGAGGCTCGATTCGGCGGGCTCGCAGGAGAGGGAGTTCCTGGTCGAGGCGCTTTCGCGCATAAGACTGCCCGGGAGGGCTGGAGCTCTGCTCGACAGGCGCATCATCGAGACCGATATATCCCGTCACCTGGACAGGGGCGAGGACGTGACTCCGTGGAGGGCAAGGCTCGTCGAGAGGTGGAAGTCGTTCGCGAGCCCCCTGCTCGATCTTGCGGAAGCGGCGGAAGGAGAGAGGCGGGCGATGCTCGTGAAGATCGCCGG
>DYIT01000014.1:0-58039 GCA_020723505.1 Candidatus Kuenenia stuttgartensis | reverse complement strand
AAGATCGCCGCCGAGGTCGTGGCTTCCTGCAAGGCGCCTGCGCGCGCGGCTGCCGCGCTGGCCGCACGTTGCCTCGGCGTAGCCGAATCCGGGAGCCAGGCCGACATCAGGGCCCTGATGAGGTCCGGCCTGCACGCGAGACCGGGCATGGGAGCGGCCCTGCGATCCAGGTTCGCCCGGCTGTTCGTGAAGATTCTCAACACCGAATTCCTGCCCGAGTACAACGCCGAGATATACGAGGCCATGCGCAGCCTGGGTTTCGCTGCCGCCGGGCCGATCCTGGACTTCATCGGCGTCGAGCTGCGCGATACGCGGCAGAGGCTGGAGCTCGTCGAGATTCTCGACGGCTTTCTGGCGGACGCGGGAGTCGTCGCGGGCGTCGGAAAGGCCGAGTTCAGGAGATTCCTCATTCGACTCGAGGCGCTGGCGGGCGGCGCGAATCCGGTGGTGGCCAACAGGGTCGCGGCGATGGCCGGGACTCTGATTCTGAATCCCGCGGCTCCCGCCGGCGCCGTCGAACTGCTGTCGAGACGCTGCCTGGCGAAGCTCAAATCGCGCAAGTACGGCCCGGGCGACGTGGCCCAGGCCGCCTGCATCGCGGAATCCCCGGCCGTGCATGCCGACCTTAAGAAGGACCTGACCCGTCTGCTCATCAAGGTCCTGAACGCGGACCAGAAGCAGGCCGTGGCCGAGGAGGTCAAGGAGGCGGACGGCACTCTTCTGAAGGCGCTCGCGGGCGCGGACGTGCACACCATGCTCATCCCCGCCGCGCTGCGGGGGCTGGCGGCCGCCGCGGCATCCATAGGGGGCGAGGCTCCGTTCCCCCAGATGATTGCCAGATCGCTCATGAGGAAGTTCGAGGAAACCGAGAGCATGAAGACGGTCTGGAGCCTCAAGAACAGGCGGCTGGTGCTGGACACTCTCGCAGGAATGCTGTCCTCGGGCGCGGCGAGGGAGACCATGAAGCAGGAGATTCTGGTATTCCTCGCGAAGCTGTTCTGGAAGGATCCGACCGAGCACTCCGTCGTGGAGGTCTTGAGCATCGCGCTTCATCAAGGCGCGGTGGAAGGTTCCGCGGCGCTTGCTTCCGGCGTCGGCCGCAGGCTGCTCGACGTCGGGATGGGTGCGAGCAGGCTCGGCCCGTCGGAGACGGACCCGTTTCTGCTTGCCGCCGCCAGGATTCTCGCTGGGCCGAATTCCGTCGCAAGCGCAGGGCAGGAAATCGGCCTGTGCGTGGATCTGCTCGAGAGGCGCGCGACGCAGGGCTCGGAGAAGGCGATTGAGGCGTTGAGGCTCATGCTCGGGGGAAAAACGGTCCCCGATGCCTTGAAAGCGAGGGCGGAGAAGATTCTATCGAGGGTGCCGGCGCCTTCAGGGGATCGCGACATGACAGATCAATGAAAGCCCGCAGCGCGCCGCCAATAACGGTCCTTGCCCGCTTCGAGGACGTGCCCGCCGGGAGGGGGAGGCCATGCAAGCTCGGAGCGGCTCTCAAAGCAGCTTTCGAGGCGAATGGGTGCAAAGTTCAGCTCGCTGATCCGCTCGACATGGCCGTGGAATCGAAGCCGGGCATGGCAAGGCCTCGGGGGACGCATGGGCTGGTCGTGACGGCGCTTTCACCGCTCGTGATTCCGCATGACCTCGCCGTGGCCAGGGATTTCGAGGACCGGGGGTTCAAGGTCATCAACAGCATGCACGCGCTCGAGCAGTTCTCCGATCCGGCGAAACCGCTTGTGGTTCTCAGGCGCAAGGGCGTGCCGGTCAGTCCTTGGATTTGGGCGAGGAAGCCCTTCGAACCGGGCAGCCGCGGGTTCGCGTTCCCGGCGGTGGTCGAGATACTCGGTCCGGGCGGCTTGCAGGAGAGGGTCGAGGTGCATGACGCAGGGTCGCTTGACGGCATTTTAAACCTCGTCTGGCGCAAGGACGGGTCGGCGATAATAAGGGGGGGGACGGCGCTCGCGGATTTCGCGGGTTGCCGGGTGTCGGTAGTAGGGAGGAAGGCATTCGGATTCCCGGGCAATCCACCGGCTGCGGCGGCTCGCGCGGCGGTCGCGGCTGTAAGGGCGCTCGGCCTGGATTTCGGCCTCTTCGAGCTCCGCAAGACTGGAAGGCGATACGAGGTCCTGTCCGCCTCGCCCTTCCCGGCATCCGGACCGGATGGCGCGAGGCCGGAAATCCTCGACGCCCTGGTCCGCCTTGCCTTGGAATGGTTCGCAAGAATCCATGGCTACACTTCATCATTTTTATAGTTGTCAAAATGAATCTAGTAGAACGCTATTGAAACTTGCCTTTTCCCCTCCTATGAAATAAAATACCAATGGTTTTAAGATGGAGGTCTAAATGAAGCCGTTCTCCATCTCTTTCTTCGTAATCGTTCTTCTCTCGAGTCCTCTTTTAGCGCAATCGAGAGAAACCGTTGAAGGTGCGCTTAGCGCAGCAGGAATCAGCTTTGAAAGAGGTCCAGACGGGGAAGTGAGGCCGCGTGAGCCTCTTACCTGTGAACAAATCGAAGAGTTACGGAGACTCATCGGGAATGGCAATTATCATGGTCCCATTACCTTATCTGACGGAACCGAAGCATATTTAACGTTTCATGGCATTGGCAATCCAGTTCCAGCGAAAGATCCTCTTCCCAATGGCATCACGATTCATCTTGGGAATAACGGATCCCCTCCAGGGGGTAACGGGTCCCCAGCAACTGCCGAAAGCGGTCCAGGTGGGACTGCTATTTCACAGGGTGGACATGGTGCAGACAACACAAGCGGGAAAGGCGGAGATGGTGGAAATGGTAAATCAACTTCAGACAATGGAGACCATGGGACTGCATTTTCTCAAGGAGGAAACGGAGGTGTTGGATCATCCAATGGAGGTAACGGAGGAAATGCAGAAGCTAGGACTGCGGACTTGGGAGACTCGAAGGCAGTCGGCGGGCAAGGAAACCTAGGATGGGTCGGGAACGGAGGCAAAGGTGGAAATGCTGCAGCTTGGTCTAAATTGAATGGGTTAGCAGAATCGACTGGCGGGACCGGAGGCAATGGAGGAGCAAATGGAGGCAACGGTGGTGATGCGCTTGCGGACAGCGCAAAAGACGGTCAATCAAGATCCACCGGAGGGAATGGAGGCTGGGGATTTCTGGACGGGGGGAAGGGCGGAAATGCACAATCCAATTCAGGAAAGATGGGTAAATCTAGAGCTTTTGGCGGTGACGGCGGTTCAGGGAAAACACCTGGCAACGGCGGAAACGCGTATGCGCGATCAGGCGATGATGGTGAATCGATAGCTCGAGGTGGTGCAGGGGGAGATTCAGTGGAATTCGATTCTTCGATAATGGGAGCTAAAGGCGGAGATGCATATGCTGAAACAGGGACTTGGTCCGGAGAACCTGGCAGCAGATATCCATCTGCTTTAGCGGTCGGTGGAAAAGGTGGAAAGGGAGCAAATGGTCTGGTCGAAAAGGGTGGTGAAGGCGGACCAGGTGGGATAGGTCGAGCAATTGGAGGAATATCATCAGAAGTTTATGCAGAGGGGGGAAATGGAGGTCCAGGAGGCAGAGGAGCCGTGAACGGAGACAAGTTTCGTCAGGGTGGCGATGGTGGTCGAGGAGGAAAAGCAAGAATAGAGGGTGGAGCAGGCATTGCATACGGAGGAGATGGTGGAATTGGGGGAGAAGGATCACCAGGCGTCTCCGGGAAAAGGGATGGCGGTAGGGGAGGCAGAGGAGGCAGTGGCGGGGATGCGGAGCATTATTCAACGGCAGGTTCCACACGTGGTGGAAACGGTGGAACAGGGGGAACGGGAGGTTGGGTTGGAGGAGTCTCCGGGGCAGAGGGTGAAATTGGCGAAATTACATCCATGAGCTCGAATACATTGAGTCAAGGAGGGAAAGGAGGCAAAGGAGGGGCAGGGGCTCCTAGATAACAATTCATGAAAAGAAATCCTGTTTTAGGTCTACTAGCCGTTTTATTCCTTTTTGCCGCCCTCTTCACTCTGTACAGGGGCAGGAGTGCCGCAGATCCCTTTGTGGAAGGTGATGTTTCAAAAAGTATAAAGGAAACCAGCGTTGACGATTTCAATTCTCGATCCAGCTTTAAAGACACTGATTCGACTAGACAAGATCTCGAGAAGCATTCAAGTCGAATCTCTTCATGCAACCTCATAGACGCGGACGAACTTCGAAAACAAATGAGAGAGAGAGTTGACAAGGCTTTTAAAGAGGCTAGGAGTCCGAACGCTGGTGAGTTCTTCAGTGAGAGCGTCGTTTGCGATGGCATCGTCGAGATATATGGCAAAGTAACGGTTAGTTCGCTCGGGGAACCTTTGACTGGAGCTGAGGTTTCCGTCCTTAGCCTCAATGAAACTGAAAACGGGAAAAGCATTCCTCGCAGGGTATTTGTCGATTCCGAGGCGCCTTCAATGGATGAAAAGGTAAGAACGAATTCTGCGGGTGAGTATCGGATGTTCATCAAGATGCCGGCTTCTTATTTATGTAAAGCCGAAATAACTATTTCATCATTTCTAATCAAAATGGATTCTGAATATATCTTCGGGAAAGGCAAAGCGTGCTTAAACAGTACTAAAGTCAAAATAGATATTCATATTTTGGCACCTGGTTCGATATTTGGGGAAGTGCGAAATAAAGACGGTTGCGGTATCGCGGATATCAATGTGACTGCATTCCCATGGATGAAGGAAATAGATAGAGAATTACATGGCAGAATCATGAAAAATGCTCAGGGCAATACATTAACTGTCACAACCAATTCAAACGGTAAATTCAGTTTTCCCCGGCTTTCTTCGGGAATATATTTCATAGAAATCGGATTGAACCAGAAAGGATATTTATTTCAAAGGTATGGTGGAGACTATGAGGAGAGGGATCAGCCGAAGTTCATGTCGGAGAACAGGGCGCAGATTGTGCTTGACGGGGGAGACAAAGAGGTGAATTTCCTGGCCGTCGGCGAGCCGAGCCAGAAGATTCTAGTTAAGAACGAATCAGGTTCGCCTGTCAAGGGAGCAAGGTGCAAGATGGTCGCGGTGAGGCCTACTCATGAAGGTTCCATCATTGTTTCGACGGAAACGGTCACGGACAATGACGGAAAAGGGCGTCTTTCACTCCCCGAGGAGACGAACCATGGATGGGCATTCAAGGCATTGGTGCTGGCGAGGGGATACGAATTCAAATATCAGATTGTATATTTTGACCGGAACAGAACGGAAGAGATAATTCTTGATAAACCCGGGAGGATATTGTCGGGTATAGTTCAAGATACGGAAGGCAACCCGATTGAAGACGTAGGGGTTGTCCTGTATTACGATTTGAATAACGATCCTGATTGCGTAAATATGGTTTTCGATGAAATCGCGACTGATGAAAACGGCCGGTTCGAATTCAATATACTGAGCGCAGAAAGCAGGCACGAGATTGATATCAGGGAGCCATCAGAATACGAGATTCAAAACAAGGAAGTCATAAAGAAGGAATTCCGCGCCGGGGACAAGGTAGGACCGGTGATATTCGCCCGGGATTAGCGCTGAGATTGATTCGCCTTGCCGATCCAGGATTTAGACTCTGGATTCCTGCTTTCGCAGGAATAACGGCCTTCAGCGATTTCAGTGTCGAATGCCCTCTTTCGGCCTTTCCTAAGTTGACGCATATGAGGCTCGGCTGCGCACCGGAAATGCCTTGATCTCCCGGCCCGCCCGAGACATCATCTTTTATATGAAGAAAACCGCGCGCAAGACCGTCTTCATCAACGCGGACGTCTGGACAATGGATTCGGCCAGGCCCAGGGCCGACTCCTTTTCGTTCGAGAACGGCATTGTGGCGTCCGTCCCTTGCCGCCGCAGGAAGGGAGTCGAGGTGATAGACCTCCGCGGGTGCGCGGTCCTGCCCGGATTCACGGACAGCCACGCGCATTTCGCGAACTTCTCCCTGTCGCTCGACAGAATCGACATGACGGGCGTGACGGATTTGGAGAAGGCCCTGGATCTCGTGAGGGCCAAGGCGAAAAGGCCGGGTGAATGGATTCGCGGACGCGGGTTCGTGAAAGGCGGTTTCAAGGGCATGCGCTTTCCGACCAGGATTGACCTGGACCGCGCGGCGCAGGACTACCCGGCCGCGATATCCAGCTTCGACGGCCACGCGATGTGGGTCAACACCCTTGCGCTCTCCATGGCGGAAATAAACAGGAACACGCCGAATCCCAGCGGCGGGGAAATCGAGCGCGACGAATCCGGCGAGCCGACGGGAATACTGCTGGAAAACGCCGTGAAGCTCATGATGGACGCCATCCCGAAGCCCGATCCCGACTCGCTCGCCAGATCCATGGAAGCAGGCCAGGAAAAAGCCCTTTCGCTCGGAGTCACCGCCCTCCACAATTTCGAGAAGGCCGAGGCTTTCAGGGCCCTGCAAAGATTGCATTCCCCGGGGAAGCTCAGGCTCAATGTATGCCACTACATCGACGAACAGGAGCTGGACGCGTTCGCGACCGCTGGAGTGGAAGCCGGGTTCGGGGACCGTTCGCTGAGGGTCATCGGCGTCAAGTCGTACGCAGACGGCGCGCTGAATGTGCAGACCGCGTACATGCTCGAACCTTACGGATCGGAGGGAGGAAGAGGCATCCTACTCAGGGACTCGAAGGCGATATCGGATTTGAGGCGAAGGGCGCGCTCCATGGGAATGCCCCTTGCCGTGCATGCAATCGGCGACGCCGCCGTGAAAGAGGTCGTTTCGGCCTTCTCGGACAGGATGCCCGGCTCGCGCTTCCCGGACCGCATCGAGCATGTCCAGCATCTCGATTCCGCCGACGTCGCGAGGATTGCGGCGTCCGGGACCGCGGCTTCCATGCAGCCGGTCCACCTGTGCTACGACATGGACCCGATAGACAGGCACCTCGCAGGCAGATCAGCGTTCGCCTACATGTTCAGGTCGCTGCTGGACGCGGGAGTAAGGGTCGCGTTCGGTTCCGATGCTCCAATCGCGCCCATGAACCCGATTCTCGGCCTCCACGCCGCCGTCAACAGGCAGAAGCAGGACGGATCACCCGCGGGCGGCTGGCATGCGGAGCAGAAGATTGGGCTTTCCGAAGCCGTCGCGTGCTACACCTCGGCTCCGGCGAAGCTGACCTGCGACTTCGACATGCGCGGGTCGATTACCCCGGGCAAGGCAGCGGATTTCGTCGTCCTTTCCGAACCCCTCTCAGGCCTCGATTCAACGCGGATTTCCGAAATCCGCGTTGAACAGACGTGGATTGCAGGGGAGAAGGTGTTCGACTACTCGTAGTGGGTCCACATCCGTATTACCTTGATCGTCCTCTCATCCTTGAGAACCTGATAGACCAGGCGATGGCGGATGTTGATTCGGCGCGAGAAGGAGCCTGAAAGATCCCCCCTGAGTTTCTCATACGGAGGCTCGCTCTGAAAGGGATTGGACGCCAGGATTGAGATCAGGACTTCCGCCTTCGGACGAAGCCCGGCAGCGGCGAGTTTCCGGGCGTCCTTCTGCGCTTGCTTTGTGAAGACGATTAGCCATCTCACCAGCCCGGATCCTCCGAGCATTTCCCGACCGGAGTTTTCATTCCCCTTCTTATGGACTCCCTCATGCCCGGAATCGAAAGCAGATACATCGTCTCCTGGATGGCCCTCCAGTCCTCCTCTGACACCAGCACAGCGTTCGATCGCCTGCCGGTGATGAGAATCGGTTCATGCGATTCGGAGGTTTCGTCCATCAGCCGGTAAAGCCTCGATCGGGCCTCGCTAGCCTTCAGCGTCGGCATCGACTGGTCTCCTTCAAGGTCCTAGTTCAAATCGTACGTTATTCCGTACCATTTGTCAAGGGTTCGCGCCTCCCGGCAGCGCTGAAGAGTCGGGCGCGAGGTCGGTCGAGCCGGCAACCGTAAAGGGAGTCGTGGGGTTTTGGAAGGACTTGCGAGATGGAACTGCCGCGCTTCGTGTGGAATTCGTGTACGGGTACGAGAACGGGAACGAAAAAAGGGCAATACCGCTCACCCTTTTCTCGGTTACCCATGCCCTTTCTCTTCCCCTCTCCCTTCAAGCTGCACGAAGATCCCCCCTTTCCCTTGGAATCCGTGTACGGGTACGAGAACGTCAACGGGAACGAAAAAAGGGCAATACCCCTCACCCTTACCCTCTCCCCAAGGGAGAGGGATCATTTATGAATATGATATTCCGCTGTTGCACCCTCTCCCCCGCGGTCGGGGGAGAGGGAGGGGTGAGGGGGCGATTATCCCACACGAAGCTCGTTGCTTCCCGCTTCGTGTGGGATAGAGAAAACTTGAGCACCCGCCGACCGAAGATTCCGGACTCTTCGCCCCTGCCGCCATGCGCTCAGTCCCCCTGGGGAGACACTCCCTTGCCCTCGAACATGAGGATTACGCTCCCCTCCGGGGATCTCGGCCTGTGCATGACGCCCCTCGGCACCGTGAAACCCTGGTTCTTCCCGAGCTCCACGGTCCTGCCCTCGAGCTCGATGATGAACCTGCCATCGATGACGAAGAAGAACTCGTCCTCCTTGTCGTGCTTGTGCCAGTGGAATTCCCCCTTCATGACCCCCATCCTCACCACGCAGTCGTTCACCTTGCAGAGAGTCTGATTGAACCAGGGAATTTTGCAGGCGCCGGCAAGCGCCTCGACGTCGATGAGCTCGAGGGGCGCGAACCGCACATCGAGGTTAATCGAATAAGGTTGTTTCTTCTTCGCCTGACATGCTCCTTGCTCCAGCGTCTTGACCATCCTGAACCGCTCGAACTCCACGTTTCCCCTTATCGCCGTTTCCGCGGCTTCCACGGCAAATCCGTGTTTGGCGAAGAAGCTCCTGGATATCCTGCTCGCTTCGGTCCTGACGGCGGCGCACAGTGCGTTCCTGGCACGGGTTTCGAGCTGTGCGTAAATCAGCGAGGCGGCCCCCATCCGGGAATACGCCGGGTCGGTATAGAGCAGGGATACATGGCCATCGGGGAAGAGCTGGCCGAACGAGACAGGGACTTCCCCGTCCGCGGCGACCAGGGTCAGGCCCAGGGCCAGATGAGACTTGAAGCCCTCGAAGTCGTCCGGCCAGGAAGCCCAGACCTTCAGCTGCTCCGGCGCATACGCGCCCGCCCCGGTCTCGAGGGCAGCCTTCCGGTAGATGCGGGCGAGCGCCTCGGCGTCCTCTTCGCGGTAGTGGCGGATGATGAATTCCAGGCCAGGCTCTCCTCAATCCCCGGGAATACCGTACGGATGGCAGCGGCAATCCGCGGTTGTACGGAACTCCCGGATTCGGTCGTGCTTTTATAGCACAGGCCGCGGGCGAATCAAGATTTGCCTTTTTCACGCGGCGCGCAGGCATTAATATTGTCCCGATTCCGGGCCGGCGTCCTTTTACTGTGCGGGTTCCGGGCTGATTGCGGGATTGCCCATGCAGGATTCTGTTCTCATCATCGGGGCGGGAATTGCGGGCATCGAGGCCGCGCTCAACCTCGCCGACTACGGGTGCAAGGTCTATCTCGCCGACGACACGCCCAGCATCGGCGGGGTCATGGCGAGGCTCGACAAGACCTTCCCGACGAACGACTGCTCCATCTGCATAGAAGCGCCCAAGATGTACGAGGTGCAGAAGCACCCGAACATCGAAATCCTTTCCAATGCCGAGGTCAGGCGGGCGTCGGCCGAGGAGGGGGGATTCGCGGTCAGAGTGCTCAAGAAGGCCCGCTTCGTAATCCGAGAGAAGTGCACGGCCTGCGGGAAGTGCGTGGAAGCCTGTCCCGTATCGGTCCCCGACAGGCTCGACGGCAGGATTTCCGGCAAGCGCAAGCTGATCTACGTTCCCTTCCCCCAGGCCGTACCCAACGCCATGACCGTGGACCCCGAATGCCGGTTCGGGAAGAAGAGGGGGGACGGGGCGTGCATAGGCGGATGCGTCATCGACTGCCTCCAGTGCAGGGAGTGCCCCATCGCGCTGTGCGTGAAGGCGTGCAAAGAGGAGGGCAAGAACGCGATCGAGCTCTGGGCAAGGGACGAGCAGATTGACCTCAAGGTGAGGAGCATAATCGTGGCCACGGGCGTGGACGTGCTCGTCCCTCCCGCCGGGCACCTCGGATACGGGGCGTACCCGGACGTAATCACCCACCTCGAGTTCGAGAGGCTCATGAACGCGGGCGGGCCCACGGGCGGGGAGATACTGCGTCCGTCGGACCGGACCCATCCGCGGAGCGCGTACTGGGTCCAGTGCGTGGGGAGGGAGAAGGGCATCGGCGTTCCCTATTGTTCCAAGGTCTGCTGCATGGTGGCGGCCAAGCAGACAATCATCGCCAAGGAGCATGATCCCGGCATGGACGCCGTGGTCCTGCACAACGACCTCAAGTGCTACGGCAAGGGGTTCCACGACTTCGCGCAAAGGGCCGCAGGCCATGGCGTCAGGTTCGTCCACGGCCGGCCTTCGGACGTATCGGCGGACGCGGCGTCGGGAGACCTCGTCCTCCGCTACGAGGACGTGGACGCAGGCAGGGTTGTCGAAGCCCGCGCCGGGCTGCTCGTGCTCTCGACCGCCCTGCTCCCTTCCCCGGGGAACAAGAGGCTCGCGAAGGCGCTGAGGATTGAACTGGACGAGTCGGGCTTCTTCAGGCAGCCGGATCCGACGGGTGATCCGCTCGCCGCCACCGTGCCCGGGATATACGTCTGCGGCGGAGCGACGGGGCCGATTGACATCAGCGAATCGGTCGCGCAGGCGCTCGCGGCCGGGATGAGGGCGGTATTGCCGAGGTGATTCTGTGGGTGATCCGAAAATCGGGGTGTTCATCTGCAGGTGCGGCACCAACATAGCCGCGACCGTGGACGTGGAGGCGCTCGCAGCGTTCGCCAAGACGCTTCCCGGCGTCGGGTACGTCGACGTCGGCAAGTGGATTTGTTCCGTCGATTACCTCGCGAAGCTCTCGCAGGCGGTCGGAGCCGAGAAGCTCGACCGGGTGGTCGTGGCCTGCTGCACGCCGAGGACCCACGAGCCCACGTTCAGGTCCACCGTCAGGGAGGCCGGCCTCAACCCGTACCTCCTCGAGTTCGTCTCCATACGCGAGCAGGTGTCCTGGGTGCACAGGAGCGACCGGGCAGCGGCACTGGCCAAGGCGAAAGACCTGGTGCGGATGGGCGTCGCAAAGGCAATGCTGCTCGAACCGGCCGAAGAGGTTCGCATTCCCGTGGGAAGGAGCAGCCTCGTAATCGGCGGCGGCCCCGCGGGCATGAGCGCGGCCCTCGCCCTGGCCTTGCAGGGATTCGAGGTCTTCCTGGTGGAGAGGTCGGCGGAGCTCGGAGGGCTCCTGAACAGGCTGCACGGCGCCGGGCACGGGGAGAAGGAACCCGCCGTCATCGCGCGTGAAATGGCCGCGAAGGTCATGAGCGCGCGGGGAATAGAGGTGATTGCCCCGGCCGAGGTGACCGGGCTGAAGGGGTACGTGGGCAACTATGAAGCGGAGCTCTCGAACGGCAGGAAGATTGGGGTATCCACAATCATCGTAGCCACCGGAATGGCCGAGATTGACGCGGGCGGCCTGTTCGGAGCAAAGCCCGGGCCCCGGGTCGTTACCCAGCTCGGGCTCGAGGGGATGCTGAAGGATGGTTTCCCCGCGGGAATCCGGTCGGTGGTGATTTTGAACTGCGCCGGGTCGCGCAACGCCGAGCGCGGATGCTGCCACGTGGGCTGCGCGGCTTCGCTCAGGAACGCCGAGGCCGTGCTTGCGGCGAATCCTTCCGCGAAGGTTACCGTGCTGTACAGGGATCTCACCGTCGTGGGGAACGAGTCCATGCTCCGTGGCGCCGCGGCCGGGAAGGGGGTCCGGTTCGTGCGCTACTCCTCCGATGCGCCCCCGGCGGTCCGGGAGAGGGGCGAATTGCTGGAAGTGTCGGTCCGGGACCTTCAGCTCGGCGAGGAAGTCGTGCTCGACGCGGACCTCGTGGTGCTGACCGTCGGCTTCACCGGCGACCGGTCCGTGGAGCGGCTTAAGGGTTTGCTCAAGGTTTCCGCGGATTCCGAGGGCTTCTTCAAGGAGGCGCACATAAAGCTCAGGCCGCTGGATTTCCCCGCCGACGGGGTATACCTCGCGGGGTGCGCGAGGTCCCCGCGGGGGATAAGGGAATCAATCGAGGACGGCGCCGGCGCGGCGATGCGGGCGTCGATACCGATGAGGCGCGGCTACGTCGAGGCCGAGGGCACGGTAGCGGTCATCGACCTCGAATCCTGCAGCGGATGCATGCTCTGCGCGAAGGGTTGCCCGTACGGCGCAATCGAGATGAAGGACGAGAAGCCGTCCGTCATCTCGGCCCTTTGCAAGGGCTGCGGCACATGCGCAGCCGGATGCCCGAAGGACGCGGTCCAGATTATCCACTACACGGACGCGCAGATTATGGCGCAGGTGGAGGCCGCGCTCCTCGAGGATCCTGCCGCAAAGATAGTGGCATTCTGCTGCCACTGGTGCGCCATGGGTGCGGTCGACATAGCAGGCGTGGGCAGGCTCGAATACCCGCCTAACGTGCGCATCATCAGGGTGATGTGTTCGGCCAGGGTGGACGAGGACCACGTCATGAAGGCTCTCGATATGGGGGCGGCGGGCGTCCTGGTGATGGGCTGCGAGTTCCCCACCTGCCATTACATCGCCGGAAACGCGGACTGCAGGAAGCGCATGGAAAAGCTTTCGCGGAAGCTCGAGAAGAAAGGCGTCGATACGGGCAGGCTTGCGACCGCCTGGCTCTCCGCGGCGCAGGGGCGGAAGTTCGCGAAAACGGTGAGGGAGTTCGCGGAAAAGCTCGGGCTTTCCAGATAAGGCAGCGGCGGGCGCTTTGAGAGCCCGGAGTGCGGAGTCTGGAGTCCGGTCTCAAGAATCATTTTTCCGCGGAGAAGGCGCGGAAAAATGCAGGAACCGCGCCGTCCTCAGGTCCCTTTCCATGAGGCTGCGGAAGCATGCGGACAGCACGGCGCGCATTTCGGCCCTCGTCACGGCCGGGATGCGCACGCGGCTTACGTCCATGTCTCCGGCACCGGCGAATTTTCCGAGCAGGGCGAGCGTACCCGTCTTTGCCCGGACGCGTTTCTCCGGGGAGGGCTTGTCGCATGCCGGGCAGAAGGCGCCGCCCGACCAGGCCGAGAAAGCCACCTCGGCCTTCCTGTCGAGCGCTCTCCCGCATTCGACGCACTCACCGGTCAGTGGCAGGTGTCCGGTGTGGAAGAGCATGCCCGCCTCGAAGCGGAAGAGGGCGAGGTCGCGGTCCAGGCCCCGGGAGAGCGCCTTGAACGCCGAGAGCGCGGCGTCGAAAATCCCCGCGGACGGATCGCCCTCGGCGGTCATCCCGAGGAGTATTTCGGCCGCGTAATGGGCTCCGAAATAGGCGGGCAGGCTGTCGCCGAGGCCGGGGAAGCCGTCCTCCAGGTCCGCTTCGGACAGGACGTGCAGCCCGGTCTTCCTGGGATACAAGGTCACGCTGGAGAGCGAGAAGCGCCCCAGCCCGCCGTGCAGCATGCTGCCGGGGCGCCTGGCGCCCTTCGCGATTGCGCGCAGCAGCCCGAGGCGATCCGAGTAGAGGGTCACCACCAGGCTGGTCTCGCTGAAATCGAACGCCCTGAGAACGAGGGCTCTAACGGTTTCGGTCATTCCTCGCCCCCGGCCTTGACCACCTTTACCCGGCTGATTCTGCGGTGGTCCGCGTCCAGAATGGTGAAGGCCACCCCGCCATGGGATATGCTTTCGCCGACCTCGGGAATCCTGCCGGTCTTCGAGAAGATGAACCCGCTCAATGTGTCGTAGGACCCGCTTTCCGGGATGGAGATGCCGAGGGCCTCGTTAATCTCGTAGACGTTGATTCTTGCGTCCACGATCGCGGACCCGTCGGCGGCGATTTCGACGGGGTCGGATCCCTTCTCGTCGAATTCGTCCTCGATTTCGCCGATTATCTCCTCGATTATGTCCTCGATGGTGATGATGCCTGCGGTGCCGCCGTATTCGTCCATGACGACCGCGATATGGACCTTGTCCTTCTTGAACTCCACGAGCAGGTCGCCGACGATCTTCGTTTCGGGGACGAAGTTCGGTTCCCGCGCGATTTCAGAGATTTTCCTCGACGCGCCGGCCGGGTCGCCCCAGTGGAGAAGGAGGTCCTTCACGTAGAGCACGCCGGTTATGTCGTCGAGGTTTTCGCGGTAGATGGGAATCCTCGAGTGCCCCTGTTCGAAGCACTGCTTGGCGGCGTCGTTGATGGCGGTATCAGCCTGGATTGCGAAAATCTCGATTCGAGGGGTCATGATTTCGCTAATCTGGAGGCCCCGGAACTCGAGTATGCTTTTCAGCATCCGGTCTTCGCCGTCGGCGAAGGCGCCGCCGTGCTTGGCGCCGCTTATGGCGGACATGAGCTCCTCGTGGACGAGCTCGGATTCGTCGGTTTCCGCCGCGGGGAATCCTATGATGCGGCCCAGGACCTCGGCCGCGGCGGCGAATGCGGCGTTGAGGGGTCTCAGCGCCTTTTCGGCAGCCCCGAGCACGGGAAGGAGGGCGGCGATGACCGAGTCCGGATTCCGGCGCCCCAGAAGGTCCGGGACCATGTCGCACAGGAGGAGTGATGCCACGATGATGCCGGCTCCGACGAGGAAGTCCGCGGGGTCGGCGAACGCGCGGCATCTGATGGCGAAGAACCCCGAGACCGCGAACAGGGCGTTGAAGACGGCAATCATAATCTTGACGGAGATGCCCATGCGGAGCTTGAGCTTGGAGAATTCCCTCAGTTTGGAATCGTCCTTGAGCTTCTGCTCGAGCCGCTGCCACGAGAATTCTGAGAGCGCCGCGTCGGCTAGCGAGAACAGGACGACGAGGCACAGCGAAATCCCGCCGGCGATGTAGGCTGCCGTCTCCTCCAAGACCGCAACGCTCCTGTAATAAAGACCGTATCAGAGGCAAATCAGACGCGTCAGGCGGCCGGCGCCGCATGCGGATTCTAAATCGCGGGGGGAGGGGCCGACTGGGTCCCGCCGGCGCCGCTGACCAGGAAGCAGGCGACCGTGTGTCCCTCTCCGGCCGAGACGGTCGGCGGCTTCTCCCTCGAGCATATCGGCATGGCGTGGCTGCACCGCGTATGGAACCTGCAGCCAGAAGGCGGATTTATCGGCGTGGGGACGTCGCCCTTGAGCAGAATCCTGTCCTTCCTTCGGGTCGGATCCGGCACGGGCACCGCCGATATGAGCGCCTGCGTGTATGGATGCAGCGGTTTCTGCCAAATCTCCATTGAAGGGGCGGTCTCGACGATTTCCCCGAGGTACATGACCGCGATCCTGTCGGAGATGTGGACCACAACGGACAGGTCATGCGCTATGAACAGGTACGAGAGCCGGAATTCGCTCTTGAGCTGCTGAAGCAGGTTGATTATCTGCGCCTGGATGGAGACGTCGAGCGCCGACACGGCCTCGTCGCACACAATGAAGCCCGGATTCAGCACCACGGCCCTTGCGATGCCGATTCTCTGCCGCTGGCCTCCCGAGAACTCGTGGGGATAGCGGGTTATGTGGTTCTTCGACAGGCCGACTTTCTCGAGTATGTCGCGCACCATCCTGCGGCGCTCCTCCCCGCGGGCCATGCCGTGCACGGCGAGGCCTTCGCCGACGATTCCCTCGACCGTCATCCTGGGATTGAGCGAGGAGAAGGGGTCCTGGAATATAATCTGCATCTCCTTGCGCATCCTCTTCATCATGCGCCTGCCCATGGCGAGAAGGTCCTGGCCTCTGAACTTCACGCTCCCGGAGGTGGGTTCGATGAGGCGGAGAATGGCCCTTCCCACGGTGGTCTTCCCGCATCCCGACTCGCCCACGAGCCCGAGCGTCTCGCCCTCGAAGAGATGGAAGGAGACGCCGTCAACTGCCCTGACTTGGCCGGTTACCTTCGAGAAGACCCCTTTCCTGATGGGGAAGTGCTTCACGAGGTCCGCGACCTGAATCAGCATCCTCTTTCCTTCCATGCCGTTTGCGTCCATGGCCGTCATGCGGCGAACCAGCAGGCCACGTGGTGGCCGGGTTCTGCTTCCTTCAGCTCGGGTTCGTCGAGGCAGCGGTTGTGCGCGCGCTTGCAGCGTGTGCGGAACTTGCAGCCCGACGGGAAATCGAGCGGGTTGGGGACGACCCCGGGGATTACTTCGAGCTTGTCCTTCTTCATTCCGAGCACCGGTATGGAGTTGAACAGCCCGTGCGTATACGGGTGCAGGGGATTCTTGAACACCTGGACCGCCGACCCCTTCTCGGCGATTTTGCTCGCGTACATGACCACCACCTCGTCGGCCATCTCGGCCACGACGCCCAGGTTGTGCGTGATGAGCATAATCGACATGCCGAATTCGGCCTTGAGCTTGTTCATGAGGTCGAGTATCTGCGCCTGGATTGTCACGTCGAGCGCGGTGGTCGGCTCGTCCGCGATGAGCAGGGAGGGATAGCACGACAGGGCCATGGCAATCATGACCCTCTGCTTCATGCCTCCGGACATCTGGTGGGGGTATTCGTCGATTCTATGCTCGGGAGAGGGGATGCCGACCTTGCGCAGGAACTCGACCGCGATCTGCCTCGCCTCATAGGACCTCTTCCCCTGGTGGAGCGTCACGGCCTCCATAATCTGGTTCCCGACCGTGTAGACGGGGTTCAGGGAGGTCATGGGCTCCTGGAATATCATGGATATCTTGTTTCCCCTGATCCTCCGCATTTCCCTTTCGGATATCTTCGTGAGGTCCCTGCCTTCGAAAACGATTTCGCCGGACACAATCTGTCCCGGCGGCTCGGGAATGAGCCGCATGATTGAGAACGCGGTGACGCTCTTGCCGCACCCGGATTCCCCGACTATGCAGAGCGTCCTTCCCTTCGGAATGTCGAAGGAGACGCCGTCCACGGCAGTCAAAACGCCTTCGTCGGTGAAGAAGTAGGTCCTCAGGTCCCTCACCGAGACCAGGACGTCCGCCGGAGGCACCGATCCCGCCGGGGCATCGGCCGTGGAAACCGGATTCACGCCGTCATTTTCTGAGTTTTGGATCAAGCGCGTCCCTCAAACCCTCGCCCATGAGGTTCATAATCGCAACGGTCATGAAAATCGCGAGGCCGGGCAGATGTATCAGATGCGCCTCCTTGGAAGCCCTGCCTGCGTCGAGAATCTGGCCCCAGCTCGGCGTCCTCGCGTCCCCGAGCCCGAGGAAGCTCAGCCCAGTCTCCACCAGTATGGCCCCCGCCACGCCGAAGCTGGCCGAAACCAGCACGGGCGATATGGCGTTCGGGAGAATGTGCTTGAACATTATCCGGAACCTCGATACCCCCAGCGCCCTCGCCGCCGTGACGTAGTCTATCTGCTTCTGCTTGAGGAATTCACCACGAATAAGCCTTGCGACCCCCGTCCAGTTCGTCACGCCTATGATGAGCATGACCATGAAGATGCTCTTCCCGAGCACAGCGACCAGGGAGAGAATCAGGAAGAACGTCGGGAAGCAAATCATGATCTCGATGACCCTCGAGACGAGAATGTCCACTATCCCGCCGAAGTACCCGGCGATGCCTCCGATGAAGATGCCGATGGTGACGTAAATCGAGACGGCGATTATCCCGATTGTCAGGGAAATCCTGGTTCCGTACAGCAGCCTCGAGAAGACGCTCCGGCCGAGCTGGTCCGCGCCGAACACGTACTTCCTGGAGAACAGGGTTTCTTGCACCCCGTTCGCCGGAATCCCTCCGGCAGTGACGGTGCCCGTCCTCGTGAGGTCCTCGACCCAGAACTTCCCGTCTTCCGTTTCGACCGTGGCATGCGCCTCGGCGATTCCCGGGCCCTGGATTCCGACCTGGCAGCCCGGACCGCTTCCAATCGTGATCCTGCCGTCGATGACGTACTCCCGGCCTGCGGAGTCCTTCAGGAAGTGCCTTGCCTTGCCCACGCCTCCTCCAGGCAGTTCCACCGACTTGTACACGACCTTGAACGCGTTTCCGCAGACCCGGATCTCGTCGTTCTTCCCGAATTCGGCCCTGTAGGAATCGCCGGTCTTCCCGAAGTAGGCCGTTCTCCACGGCGGCTTCTGGTTGATTGCCAGGAACTGCTGCCTGTAGGAATGGGGAATCAGCGGGAATACGCCGGATTTCTCGCCCCCGGAAGCCTCAATTTCGGCCTTGAAATCCCGGAACGGAATCTTGGTCTCATAGAGCTTGGTAAGCGCAAACGCCCCGCCGAGGCCGCATGCGAGAATGACCGCGCAGACGACGCGTCCGGCCTTCCAGGCGCGGGGCCTGCCCTTCATGAAGAAGCGCGCCGCCAGGAACGCCGCCAGGGCCGGGGGAAGGTAGAAGACCAGCAGGTTGAAAACGATGTCGATGTCGGTCTCGAACTCGTTGCGGTCGAACAGGGAGGCGAACCACGGCCATTCGACGCTGCCCACGGGAAGGCCGTTGACCTGGACCGACCGGCCACCGGACACGTCCTCGACGTAGACGCTGTCCCTGAAAAGGCCGAACCGGGCATGAATTGCCGGGAGATCAGGCCTCCGGATTGCGCAGGTCTCGCGGCTGCCGGCGGTGACTTCCCCGAGGATGGGGAACCTGGCGCCCGTTTCGTCCACGATGTTGAACCTGGATCTGGGCCCTTCGCCGGCTTCGCCTTCCTGCGAGGCCGCCGGGGCGGCTTCCTCGGACTTCACGACCTTGAACGAATGCCTGCCCACGGTCACGACGTCACCGTCCCCGATACGGCTTCTGAGGTTGTCCTTGAAATGGAAGGGCACGTTGTGGGAAATGACCGGCGCGTAAATCGCCAGCAGGAACAGCAGGATGAGCACCCTCATGGACCAGACCGCGAGCCTGTTCTTCCTGAACTGGCTTGCCACTATCTGCCAGTAGGATTTCCCGGGCCTGTCGGCTTCCTCCTGCGCGAAGCGGAGTCCGTCCGCGCCGGCGGGGGGGGCGGATTCGGCGTCCGGCCCCGCGGGAGCGCCGGACTGAAGGCCGGGTCCGCCTTCGGGAGCCGGCGGGTCCGGCATGTTTCCAGCCATGTTTTTTTCGTCGTCCATTCTCAGCTTCAATCAAACGAGATTCTCGGGTCCACCAGCACGTAGGTGAGGTCGGACAGGAGTATCCCGCAAAGGACGAGGAACGCGGCTATTAGCGCGTCCGCCATCACGACCGTGTAGTCCCTTCCCATTATGGAATCGAACATCAGCTTTCCCATGCCGTCGATGTTGAAAATCGTCTCGATAATGACTGATCCGCCGATAAGCGCAGGCAATATGCCGCCGATCATCGTCAGCAGGGGAATGACGCCGTTCCTGAGCGCATGCTTGAGGATTACAACGGGTTCCGAAAGCCCCTTTGCCCTCGCCGTCCGGATGTAGTCCGCTCTTATCACCTCGAGGAGCCCGGCGCGCGCGTAGCGGGAGAGCGTGGCGAGGCTCGCATATTCGTAGCAGATAATCGGCAGGACCATGTGATATGCCACATCGAGCACGAATTCGATTGTGGTCATGTTTTCCGACCCCGGGCTCTTGAATCTTCCCGTGGGGAAAATCGCCAGGTATTCCTCGGTCGTGAGATAGGTCAGGAGTATTGTGCCCACGTAGAAGCTCGGAAGCGCATAGAGCATGAACAGGACAACCGTCGAAATCCTGTCCGGAATGGAGTCCTTGAACACCGCGGAGTAGATGCCTATCGGGATGGAGAATATGTACGCGATGATGAATCCCGATATGGCGAAGGTCATTGAGACCTCGAGCCTTTCGGAGATGATGTCGAGCACGCGCTCGCCCTTGTACTGGATGGATTCGCCGAAATCCAGGAATATGACCTTCGATATGTAGTTGGCGAACCTCGTCTCGAGGAACAGGTCGCGTAAATTGCCGAGAGCGGTCTTTTCGAAGCGGCTGCGGGTCCCCTCCCACCATTCACGCCAGCGTATTCTGCGGTATTCCTTCTCGAGATCGCTGAATCCGGCAGAGAAGATGTTTTCGCGCCACCAGGAGTAATAGGCCTTGAGCTCCTCCGGCGAGGCGCTCGAAGGCACGGGGTCGAGAATGCGCACGAGCTCCACCGCCACCGGGGTGAGCTCAATCCAGAGCGCGTCATCCTTCCCGTTCCCGAGGAGCGTTTCCACCAGCGCCGGGAGCGCTGCCCTGCCGAATCGTCCCGAAAGGGCGGAGGCGGCCTCTTTCACGGCCTTCGTCTTTCCGGCCTGGCCCGCGTCGGGAGCAGGCTTGTGCTTCCTCATTTCCGCGAGGACGGCGCCGGCGTCCGCCGCGGCCGGGTACAGCCCTCTGCTCCCGCGGAACCAGTTAATCCAGTTCCGTTCGAGCCTGTCCCTCACTTCCGGCTTCAGGTCCGAGAGCTTGAGGAGGAGGTATTTCCACGCGTCGAACCTGGCCTTGTCCTTGCCGATTTCCTCGTTGAGCGCGAGGGTCCGCTTCTGCGAGTCGGTGTAGTCCTCGGCGTCCTCGTCTTTCCTTACCTTCTCTATCTTGCGCTTCGCGTTCTGCACGAGAAGGTTGATGAGGTACAGCCTCTTCTTGGTGTTTCTTTCCCGTTCGGGTCCGGTTGCCGCGTTCTTTTCGGCTTCGCGCTCCTTCTCGAGCAGGGAGACTAGGTGCGGGACCGCGTCGAGCCAGAGGTTTTCCAGTTCCTCGTTGGATTTCATCCTCTCCTTGGCGCTGCCCCAGATCATTGCGTCGACGTGCTTCGAAACGTCCTCCTCGTCGAGCAAGTAGCCCCTAGTGTTGATGATGGCGGGCTTGTCGAGGTTCCACTGGCGCTTGAAGATGAGGACGTTCTCCTTGGAGCCCACGGTCCCGGGGTCCACCTGGCCGCCCTGGGACCCGGTGATTAGCATGGCCGGGGATCCCGGGGCGAGGTTGATGACGACGAAGACGACGATTGAAATCCCGAAGAGGGTCGGGATCATCAGGAGAAGCCTCTTTATGAAATAGGATCTCATCGCGTCCGCCGCCTTGCGTCCATGCTACCTGTTCAGGTACCAGTTGCCCTTGAAACTCTGGGGCCGTATGAGCGAGAACTGCACGCCCTTCACCTCCTGCCACCAGACCGGTATGGCTTTCAGGCAGAAGAGGAACGTGTACGGCTGCTCATCATGTACGATTTCGTGGAAGCGCCAGAAAATCTCGCGCCGCCTGGCCTCGCTGAAGGTCACCCTCCCCTCCTCGATGATTTTGTCGGCCTCTGCGTTCCTGAAGCTGACCATGTTGGAGGACTTGGGCTCGTTCGCCTGGGATGAATGCCAAATCTGGTACGGGTCCACTTCCCAGGCCAGAGCCCAACCGCCGGAATAGGCTTCGAATTCTCTCGCTTCCATCTTCTCCTGCATGAGCGCCCAGTCAAGCACCTCGACGTTCAGGGTGATTCCAATCTTTCTCAGGCTTTCCTTGTAGGCGTCGGCAGTGGACTGCCATTCCTTGGAGTTGCCGTACAGGAGGAGCTTGAATTCGAACTCGACCTTCTTGTCCTCGATAATCTTGTCGAGTATCCCGTTGCCGTCCGTGTCGAACCATCCGGCCTCGGAGAGGAGCTGCTTGGCCTTCTCGAGGTCGTAGGGGTGCTCCTTGATGTTGGGGTTGTAGTACGGATGCCTGTAATAGGCCTCGCCCGTGACGACTTCGCCGAGCCCCACCCAGATTTCCTGGAGTATCTTCCTCCTCGGACAGGCGTAGGTCAGCGCATTCCGGACCCTCTTGTCCTTGAACTTGGGGTTCTCCAGGTTCCAGCCGAAGTAGTAGTAGCCGAACCTGTCGTAGAAGTCGTACATGATTTTCTGGTTTCCCACCGGCTCTTCGCCGCGCTTGAAGAACATGCTCTTGTCGCCCTTCTCGATGACCTCCTGCTTGTACTGGGCCATCCGGATGCCGCTTATCTGGACCTCGTGGTTCTTTATATTGAGCAGCGCCTGGTCATCCTCGCGGATAATCATGTATACAATCTTCTCTATATTGGCCGGCCTTCCGTAGTAATCGGGATTCTTGACGAGCGTGACGGACACCCCGTGGTTCCATTCATGGAACAGGAACTGCCCGCAGCTGATGATTTTGTTGTTGTACCAGTGGGTATTGAAATCGAGGCCGATTGACTCGTCCGGGAACCTGTTCCCGTTCTCGTCGTATG
Source organism: Candidatus Kuenenia stuttgartensis (assembly GCA_020723505.1). Lineage (GTDB taxonomy): Bacteria > Planctomycetota > JAKEIC01 > JAKEIC01 > DYIT01 > DYIT01. The sequence continues at coordinate 35,907 of DYIT01000014.1, read as the reverse complement.
CGTAGAGGAACTCGGCAAGGGGCTGGAACCCGAGGCTTACGGTGATGGACTGGTAGACCTTGCGCTTCCACGTAATCCGGAGGCTGTAGCGGTCGAGGACCTCGACTTTCTCTATGTCCTGGTAGTAGTTCCTCGCGTGCGTGCACTGGACCTGCTGGTTCATCATCATCTCGAAGAAGAACTGGAAGTCACGTGCCGTGACCTCCCGGTCCGCGTCCCTGAGCCATGCGTACTTCTGGTCCGCATAATTGGCGATGGGCTTCTGCCACTTGACTCCCTTCCTTACGCGGAAGGTATAGACCTTGAAGTCGTCGGAAATCTCGCAGGATTCGGCAAGGTCGTAGACCCATATCTCCGGCCTCAACCGGAGCCGCCCGCAGAGGCTGGGCCAGCAGTAGCTCTGGAGGTAGGAGACGTCGTCGCTGTTCTCGGTGAGCGGGTTGAATCCCTTGGGATCCGTGCCGAGCATGGCCATGAGAGTGCCGCCGTTGAGGGCAGGGTTGTATTCCCCGGCGGTGTAGTCGTCGATGACCGGGCGCACAATACCGTTCGCGTCCGGTTCCCAGAGCCTGTCCGCCTCGTCCCTCGTGGGCCCCTGCGGCCCCCACGGCGATTTCGGACGGCTTCCGGCTCGTCCGCCCGTGCCGTCGGAGCCCGCGCTCACGCCGTCGCCGGGCTTGCCGGACGAATCCGTCCCTTTCCTCTCGCCGGCCTCGTCTCCGTTCTTCGAGGATTTCCCGGCGGTTTCCTCGGCTCTCGCTGCGCGGATTTCGATTGAGTTGACTTCCTTCGCGAGTTCCCTGATTTCCGCGGCGAGCTTCTCCATGCTGCCGGTCACCGACTCGAAACGGGTTCCGAGCACCTTGCTCTCGGTCTCGAGATCCTTGAGATTGAGCTTGGATTCCCGGAAATTGTCGGTGATTGAGCCGAAATCGCCCTTCATCTGCGATACGTCCCTGATGTTCTTCTTGAGCTCGTCCTCCATCGACGTCAGGGATTCGTTTATCTTCTTTAGCCTGTCCTCGGTCCTGTTCTTCTGCGCCACGGCGAACAGGGAGATAACGAGGATGCCGACGAGGAGAATAACAGAGAGGATCCCGGATTTTCCTCCGTCCATGATTGAACCTCCACTGATCCCTGCTTGGGATTGGGTTGTGCGCGAGGCTGTCCGCGCCCTGCCTTTCCAGGCGGCACCGGAAATCGACGGCCGGCCGGAGCAGTCGGCTTCCGGAGCCGCTCGCGCGCCCGGCTCCCGGAAAACCCGCAATCACATGCCGATGATCCGGGTCGACGACGGGTCTCGAACCATTGATCTTAATATTATTGGGGCCAAAGTCAAGAAGCTGTTAGAATAGCGGCATGGGCGAATCCCCAGCAATTCCGGAGCCGGCCGGGCGGTTCGTGCTATGCTTCCAGGGAAGCCCCAGGAAGAACGGGAACACGGCAGCCCTGACCGCATGCTTTGCAAAGGGCGTCGAGGAGGCTGGCGTCCGCGCAGAGATCATCAACGCGTCGGACCTTGATATAAAGCCCTGCACGGGATGCCTGCGATGCAACGTCGTGGGAAGGTGCACAATCAAGGGAGACGACTGGCCGGATATCGCCGAGAAGATCGGGAAGGCATCGGGAATGCTCTTCGCGACCCCAATCTATTTCTTCTCCATGACCGGGGTCCTGAAGCTCCTCATAGACAGGTTCAGGTCCTTGATGCACGTCACGCTGACCTCGTCCGGCGACGGGCTCGCCCACGAGGCTCGATTCCCCACGGACAAGGAATACGCGCTGGTGATGGTCATGGGCGGGCTTGCGGAGTTCGGGTGCGACGGAGTCAGGGATCTCATCAACTTCCTGGCCTCCAACCTCTCATACATGAGGGAGCGCAAGGTCGATACGCTGGTTTGCAAGGGCCTCGCGATGGAGGGGCAGGTGCTCAAGAACGACAGGGATCTCGAGAAGCTTTATCAGCGGCTCAAGGTGGAAGGCAAGTCTCCGAAGAAGGACTTCCTGTACAACCAGAGCCTGCTCGCCCAGGCCCAGCAGATGGGCAGGAGAATGGCCGAGAAGATCCTGAGCGCCTCCGAGAAAAAGCAGGACGTCCCGGACATGCCAGGCTCAACCCAATAGAAACCGTGGGCAGAGGGCCGCGAGCCGTCGATTCGACCCGGCGAAGCCCGCAGTATGGAAACACGCCCTGTGGGAGCCGCGGGTATATTACTGACACGGCAAGGCGGCGATGGAAGGAACTTGCTCTGCCGGATTGGATTTGGCCGCTAAAGCCTTCCCGCAATGGCCATCACGGAGGCGAGCGCGGCGAAGCCGCCGGCCATCGAAGCCATGAAGAGCAGCCCGGGATATTTGTAGCGCCTGATGTTCTCGCGGACCTTGTCCCTGAGCGTCTGCGGCCTGGCCGCGACCGGCTTGCCCTCGACGATTCTTTCGAGGTCTTCGGCGAATGCGCTTGCCGTCTGGTACCGCCTGTCCCGGTTCTTCTGGAGGGCCTTGAGGCAGACGGCCTCGAGCCGCGGATTCACGTCCGGCTTGTACTTCCTGAGGCACGGCGCCATGTCCGACACGACCATCAGCATCGTTTCCATAAGGCTCTCGCCCTTGAAGGGCGGTTCGCCGGTTATCATCTCGAACAGAACGGCTCCGAGCGAATATACGTCGGCCCTGCCGTCTATTTTCCTGTCGCCCTCGGCCTGCTCGGGCGACATGTAGGCTGGTGTCCCCATGGCAATGCCCGGTTTCGTCATGTGCAGGGGCGACTCGATGCTCTTGGCGAGGCCGAAATCGATTAAGTACGGCTCTCCGTCGCGGTCCAGGATTATGTTGCCCGGTTTCACGTCCCTGTGGACCACCCCCTTCTGGTGCATGTAGTCCATGGCCCGTGCGGTCTTGGCGAGCCATGCTATCCCGTCCATAATGCTGAAGCCCGCCTCGCTCATGCGGCAGTCCAGCGTGGTTCCCTCGACGTATTTCATGGAGAAATAATGAAGGGGCCCGTCGTGCCCTATGTCATATATGGGTATGATGTTGGGATGGCTGAGGCCCGCGGTGAGGCGCGCTTCGTGCCGGAACCGCTGGACCATGTTCCTGCCGGACCGCCTGGGCGACTGCAGGACCTTCAATGCCACGGTTTCACCGTCTTCGACATGCTTGCAGCGGTAGACGACGCCCATTCCGCCTCTTGCGACTTCGGAAAGAACCCTGTACGGCCCGATGAGCTTCTCCTGCCATGCAGAGGAGCATGTACCGGAAGCGGGCGACTCCCCGGATTCGGCATTCTCCTCATCAGGACCGAACAGGTGCTTGAGCACTCGGATTTCGGGCGAAATCGTCCTTCCGCAACCCGCGCATTTGAAACTTCCGCCGCTGGATAGGCCTGAAGCGTCGTAGCGTTCGCCGCAGTCTTTGCAGATTAGAATCCTGAACAAGGCTCCCTCCCGCCGCTATGGGCATTTCCTGCCCTTCACCATGCCGTTTATCGTTCCGCCGGGTGCGATTCTTGAAGAAAAACCGGTTCGCGCGGATCCTCCTTGGCCGGTCGAAGCCGGCCTGATATCATGGCTGCCATGGGCATCGCGCTTAAGAGCAGGGTTTTCGTCATGGCCGCGGCCGCAGGCTGTCTCATGCCGGTCCTGCCGTCCTGTTCGGGGGGTGTATCCCGCAAGGAATACGTGGACGCGTGGATTGTGGCCTCCCTCAGGGCGTTCGAAAAGGACACTCCTGTGAGGTCCGAGCTCCTGGCCGTGTACCGCATGCTCGGCCGCGACGAGGACGACTGGAAGAGGGCCGAGGCGGAATGGTTTTCGGAGGAGACGGCTTCCGAGGTTAACGCGGGAATGCAGGCCCTTCTGAGGGCGAGGGGGGACATGGGGAGGACGAAGTACGTCCTTTTCAGGGCCGCGGCGTACGCCCGATCCCGCGCAAGGAAAAGGGACTTCAACGAGGAAACGGCCGCGCTCTGCAGGCAGTGGGACGTGAATCCCGCGTCGTTCAAAGCCGCCGAGCGCATCTGGGCGGGCGATTCCGAGACGGACGGCGAGATACTAGCCAGAATCGAACGATACTATGCCGCGGTGACCGCGGTGCCGCTCGAGCGGTACGTCGGGATGGAATCCGGCGCCCGGAAAAAGGCGGGCGGCGACAACGCGGCGGCGGATGCGGAGAGGCGCAAGGCCTGCAAGGACGAAGGGATAGACTTCGCGGATTTCGAGGCGGTTTCGCAGCTGTGGCGCGGGGACGAGGCGGTGTCGGCGGAAATCGCCGCGGCTTCTGGATGAGGCGAAGCGGCATCGGAATCCGGACGATTGGAAAGGAGGCGGGGGAACTTGAAGAAAGCCGATCTGAAGTCTCCGATCCCGGGCCGGCTGACGCTGGTTTCCTGGAACGTGAACGGGATCAGGGCGGCTGCCGGCAAGGGATTGGCCGGATTCCTTTCAGGGACATCGCCCGACGTGGCATGCCTCCAGGAGACCAAGGCTTCTCCGGAGCAGTTCCCTCCCGGCCTTGCATCGTCTGATGGCTACCGGTCGTATTTCCATTCCGCGGAGCGCAAGGGCTACAGCGGCACGGCGGTCTTCTCGAAAATCGAGCCGGTCGAGGCTTGGATGGGGCTCGGCGACGCGAGGTTCGACGTTGAAGGCCGCGCCATGTTCCTCAGATACCCCGGTTTCACGCTCGTGAACGTGTACGTTCCCAACGGCCGGTCCGACCTGAGCAGGGTGCCTTTCAAGCTGGATTTTTCGGACGCCCTCCTCGACGCATGCGAGCGCAGGCGGCGCCGCGGGGAGGGCGTGATCGTCTGCGGCGACTTCAACACCGCCCACAGGGAAATTGATCTTGCGAGGCCTGCGGAGAACCGGGGTTCCACCGGTTTCCTCCCCGAGGAGCGGGCCTGGCTGGACAAGTTCACGGCGAGCGGCTACGCGGACACGTTCAGGGTCTTTCATCCCGGTACTGAAGGCGCGTACACCTGGTGGGACCAAAGGACCCGCGCGAGGCCGAGGAACGTGGGCTGGCGTCTCGACTATTTCTTCGCATCCGGCGAAATCGCGGGCAAAGTGAAGTCGGCTTTCATCCTGGACAAGGTCCTCGGATCGGACCATTGCCCGGTGGGGATTGAGCTGTGCATATGAAAAAGGCCCTCAAAGTCCTCGCCATAGACGACGAGGAGAGCATACGGGTGTTCATCACGTCGGTCCTCGAGATGGAGGGCTACGAGGTCGTTACGGCTTCGAACGCGATGGAGGGGATACAGAAGACCTTTTCCGAAGTCCCGGACGTCGTGCTGACGGACATGAGGATGCCCGTGATGGACGGCATGGCGTATATAAAAAGGATAAGGGCTCAAATCCCGTCGTCCACGCTGCCGGTGATAGTCGTGTCCGGATTCGGGCAGGAGGCGGACGTAGCCTCGGCGTTCAAGGCCGGGGCGACAGACTACATAGTCAAGCCGTTCGACTTCACGGACCTTTTGCAGAGAATCCAGGTCGCGCTCGGCAAGAGGATAAGCCCGGACAACATCAGGTATTCCGAACGCAGGTCGGGGGCGGTGCGCATCGAGGACATCGGTCCCGGGGCGGTGATAGACAACGGCAAGTATGGAATCATCGGTGAAATCGCCTCGGGCGGAATGGGGACGGTGTACCTTGCCCAGCATCTGGGATACGGGTCCGAGGTGGCTTTGAAAGTCCTGAATCCCGTGATGGCCGGGAACAGGGAATACGTCCTCAGGTTTCTCCGCGAGATGAGGATTGCGGTGCAGATGGAGCACCCGTCCATCGTCAAGGTCTTCGACGTCGGGACGTCGGGAGACGTGTACTATTACGCGATGGAACGCCTCCCCAGGCGGACCCTCGAGGAGGAGATAAGCGCGAATGGGGCGGTGGCGGGAGAGGAACTGGCCGAACTGGGCCTGCAGATTTCGTCGGGTCTGGCCTACATGCACCGGCGGGGGTTCATGCACAGGGACGTGAAACCCGGGAACATAATCGTCTGCGGCCCCGGGGAATACAAGCTGGTGGACTTCGGGCTTGCATGCTCCATCGACGATGAGCGGCTGACGAAGGAGGGGACGTTCATGGGCACGCCGGGGTTCGTGCCTCCCGAGAGCATTGCGCAGTACCAGGCTCCGAGCTTTTCCGGGGATATCTATTCGCTGGGAGCGACTCTGTATTTCGCCGGCGCGGGAAGGCAGCCCTATGACGAAGTGGGGAAGGTTACGTTGAAACTCAAGGCCCAGGTGCACGTGGATCTCGCGCCGCTGAACGTGGTGAACCCGGCCCTGCCGCAGGGGTTGTCGGAAGCGGTCGGGAAGATGATGTCCCGCGACCCTTCGAACAGGTTCCGGAGCATGGCCGAGGTCCAGGAAAGCCTGAGCTCGCTGCGTCCCGCGAAGTGACCCGGCGCATTCCACGCGATGCACGCGGCCTTCCGCTTCGCGTGGAATAAAGAAACTCCGACGGTTCCCCCTCTCCCCCCGAGTTCGGGGGAGAGGGCAGGGGAGTGGGGGCGAATATTCCACGCGATGCACGCGGCCTTCCGCTTCGCGTGGAATCAGTACGCCCCGATTCTCAGCCTGATGTAGTTGAATATCTCCCGGGGGACGTTGATGCTGTGGCAGAGTTCCATGCCCTTGAAGCCGGGAGAGGAGTTGACCTCGCAAATCTTGAAGTGGTCCCCGTCGAAGAGCAGGTCTATCCCCGCGATGTCGAGGTCGAAGACCCTGCTGGTCTCAGAGGCCAGCCATTCTATTTCCGGGGTGAGGTCGAACGCCTCCACCGAGCCTCCGGCGGAGAAATTGGCCTTGAAGGAACCCCTGGTCGAGGACCTTTTCATGCAGCAGACCGCCCGGCCGCCTATTGTTATCACTCGCAGATCCCTTCCGAAGGAAGAGGACACGAACTCCTGGAGAATCAGGTTGATGTTGCTCTTCGAAGCCCTGATTAGCTTCATGAGATCCTCGAACTTCGACCTGTCTTCGGAGAGGAAGACGCCGTCGCCGCGCGACCCGGAGATGGTTTTCACGACGACCGGGAAGTCGAGGACCTTCTCGACGAGGTCCACGTCCACCGGGAACTTCACCAGCATGGTCTTCGCGAAGGGGAGGTTGGAGGCGGCAAGGACGTGCTGGGTGTAGAGCTTGTCCTTGACGGTCTCGATGCTCGAGGACTTGTTGAAGGTCTTGACGCGGAGGCGCTCGAGCTGCCTGATTACGGCAAGGGCGAAGTACGTGGTTCCCGAGCCCATGCGAGGGAGGAGGAAGTCGGGGAGAGGGACGACCTCCCCGTCGAGCCGGACGCTTTTCTGGTCGTCGCCCGTGATGATGAGGTCGATTTGCTCCGGCCTCACGATTTTGACTTCGATGCCGCTGGCGGCCGCGGTCTCCTTGAACCTGCGTATGGAATAGGACTCCGGCCTGCCTTCGGAGCCGTTGCTCTTGTGTAGAATCCATCCTCTCAATGCCGGTCCTCTCAAAGAAGCGACCCGGGACCCGTTTCTGCCGCGAAAGGGCGTATTATACAAATTCCCGGGCGATTTTCGGAGCCGTCGTCGCCGGCGGGGTGGGGCCGTCCTCCCGAGCGGAGGAAATTTCCGGATTTTTCCCAGAAAAATGTTGCCAACGGGAAAATCCGGTGTATTATGACTATGTAGTCACTTATGAATTTTCCGTCATGACAGACCGCGGGGTCAACGGGGGGCCGGGACGGAACAGGCTTTGAGATGGAAGAAGAGCACCAACAGCCGCTGACAAGATACGAGAGGCGCGCGGCGCGCACTCTCAAGAAGCTCCTTGACGCTGCCAGGGATATCTTCCTCGATCGCGGCCTCGCCGCCGCGACCATCGATGAAATAACCACCCGAGCCGACGTAGGCAAGGGCACGTTCTACATCTACTACTCGTCCAAGAGCGCCGTCTTCGAGACAATCGTCGGATCCACGCTGAGGAAGCTCCTCTCGAGGATAAGGGCGGCCGCCAAGGACGCCGACGGCCTCTATTCGGCCGTCGAGCGGATTGTGGAAGCCGAGCTCGGTTTCTACAGGGAGGACCCCAAGGGGTTCCCCCTGGTCATCTACGCGCGCACGTTGATGCAGCTCAACGAAATCGAGCTACCCGAGTGCGCGGAAGAGTTCGAGAAGTACTTCAAGCTCGTCGAAAAGGTGATAAGGAAGCACGCCGGCTTCAGGCCCACTCCCCTGTTCCTTCGCAGGATAGCAATCCTGCTTGCCAATGTTTCGAACGGTTACCTGTCATTCGCGGCCTTCGACATCGGAGCCGAACGCATGGTCATGGCTTTCGACCCGGTAAGGAAAGCCATGATTGACGCTATCGCCACGCTTGTGCAACAGCAGAGCCGCGGCAATGCGTCGTTCGGGCGGCGGAGCAGTTCCGCCTCCGGGGCCGTGAGTAAGGTTATGGAGGCATAAATGAAGAGCCCAGTGGCGAGTCCCTCGCTGAACGCGCACCCTCTGCCGAAGGAGGATCTTTCGGCCGGGGACGAACCTTCGGAACCTCCGGGGCGAAGTATCGCGTCAGTCTTCCCGGAAAAAGCCCCGGAACCCGCGCAGGAATTCTTCCCCCTGGAACTGCCCCTCGATGATCCGAGGGCGTTCGGCGCGAACCGGGACCAGTGGGATGACTGGCGCTGGCAGATGCGCAAGCGCATCCGTTCGTTCCAGCAGCTCGAAAGGCTGATGCCGGCTGTGAAGAAGATGCCGGAAGCCGCGGGCGTCACCCTCACCTTCCCGATGGCGATTACGCCATATTACGCCTCGCTCGTCCGCAAACCCGACTTCTCCGATCCGGTGTTCGCCATGTGCGTGCCGAACACCAAGGAGCTCCTGGACGCGCCGGCGCTCGTGGACGACCCGCTTGAGGAAGGGATGGACAGCCCCGTGCCGAACCTGGTGCACCGCTACCCAGACCGGGCCCTGTTCATCGCGACGACCACCTGCGCTTCCTACTGCCGCCATTGCACGAGGAAGAGGATAGCGGGATCAAGGGAGTGCGTGGTCAGCCCGAGGAGGATTCAGCGCGCGACCGAGTACCTTGCGGCCCATCCGGAGATTTCCGACGTCATCGTGTCCGGGGGGGACCCGCTCACGATGGCGACCGAGGTCCTGGAAGGCATACTCAAGGAGATAAGGAAGGTCCAGAGCGTCCAGGTAATCCGCATCGGGACCAGGACGCCGGTGGTTCTGCCGCAGAGGATAACCGCGGAACTCACTGAGATGCTCAGGAAATACCACCCCATCTGGATTAACACCCACTTCAACCATCCGCAGGAGCTCACGCCCGAGGCCGCGCAGGCCTGCGGGAGGCTGGCGGACGCGGGCATACCGCTCGGAAACCAGTCGGTGCTCCTCAGGGGTATCAACGACAATCCGGAAACCTACGCCGAACTCTGCCGCGGCCTCGTGCGCATGCGCGTCAGGCCCTACTACCTCTACCAGTGCGACCTCGTAAGGGGCGTCGAGCATTTCCGCACGCCGCTGTCGAGGGGCATCGAGATTATGGAGTACCTGCGGGGCAGGTTGAGCGGCATAGCGATTCCGACGTTCATCGTCGACGCCCCGCACGGCGGAGGCAAGATTCCTGTCCTGCCGTCCTACGTGATCTCCATGAGCCCGACCCATACGGTCCTCAGGAACTACGAGGGCATGATGGTGACTTATCCGGAGCCGTACTCGAGGCGGAGCGAGCCGGTGCGCGGCGATGCCGCCCCGGGCGTCTGGGAGCTAGCCACCGGGAAGGCGTCATCAATCAGTCCGGAGAAGACCAGCCGGCTCAAGCGGAGGGCGGAAAGGGAACAGTCAGACTCGCCGTTCTGTGAGTAGTCAGAAAACTTCCATAGGGGCTGCAATTGCCTTGTGCGATTGCAGCCCCTTCTGTATCATTCTCGCGCGGACCGACGGGGTCACGCGGAATGTCCGAGAAGACTGGAGGGGAGCGCATGCTGGTTGGAATCACCTACGATCTGCGCCTCGACTACCTTGCCGAGGGCTATGGGGAGGAAGAGACCGCCGAGTTCGACAAGCCCGACACAATCGACGCCATTGAGAGCGCGCTGAGGCGGCTCGGCTACGACACCGACCGAATAGGGCACGCGAGACGACTGACGGAACGCCTTGCCGCGGGGCACAGGTGGGACATCGTCTTCAACATCGCCGAGGGCATGAAGGGGTTCGGACGGGAGGCGGAGGTCCCGGCCATTCTTGAAGCCTATGGAATACCCACCGTGTTCTCCGACGCGCTTGTGCTTTCGCTGACGCTGCACAAGGCCATGACCAAGAGGGTCGTGAGGGACCTCGGCATTCCGACCCCGGATTTCTGCGTCGTCGAGAGCGAGAAGGACATCGCGTCCGTCCGGCTGCCGTATCCCCTGTTCGCGAAGCCCGTGGCCGAAGGGACCGGCAAGGGGGTCAACGCGGAATCGAAAATCAAGTCCGCGCAGGAGCTGAAGACGGTTTGCAGGAAGCTGCTCGCGGCCTACGACCAGCCCGTGCTCGTGGAGGCTTTCCTGCCCGGGAGGGAATTCACGGTCGGGATAATCGGCACCGGTGACGAGGCCAGATCGGCGGGAGTCATCGAGGTCGAGCTCAAGCCCGAGGCCGAGAAGGAGGTCTACTCCTACGTCAACAAGGAGCGCTGCGAGGAGCTCGTGGTCTACAAGCTCGCGAAGGGACCCCTGGCCTCGGAGGCGGAAGACGTCTCCCTGAGGGCCTGGAAGGGCCTGGGATGCAGGGATGCCGGGCGCGTCGACGTCAGGGAGGGGGCGGACGGGAGGATTCAGTTCATGGAGGTGAATCCGCTCGCCGGACTGCATCCTGTCCATTCCGACCTGCCGATTCTCTGGACGCTGGGCGGCGGCGAATATCTGGAACTCATGCGGCAAATCATGGAGTCCGCGGTCAAGCGCGTGAAGACCGGCCGCCCGGCGAAGCCCGCGGCGAAGCCCGGGCGCGGGAAGGCCGAGGCGAAGGCCAGGGTCAGGCGCAGGAGGAGCGGCCGCGTCGCCGTGATGCACGGCGAAGTCGCCGAGGACGCCCCCGAGGACGAGAAGGACGTGCTCATCGAGGCGGAAGCCGTCTCGGATTCGCTCTCGAAACTCGGATTCGAGCCCGCGCGCGTCATATTCTCGCTCGATTTGAACGGAGTGAGGAGCCAGCTCGAGAAGATAGCGCCGGAGTTCGTGTTCAATCTCGTGGAGTCCGTCGAAGGAAAGGGGAGCCTGATTCACCTCGCCCCGGCCCTCCTGGATTACATGGGCCTCCGGTACACCGGGTGCCCGACGGACGCCCTGTACACGACATCCAACAAGCTGGTGGCGAAGATGGTGCTCATGGGAGGGGGGATTCAGACGCCGCACTGGGTCAATCCCGACGGCACGGGGCCGGGCGCCTCACGCGCGAAGGGCATGTTCGTGATAAAATCGAAATGGGAACACGCCTCAATCGGCCTCGATGATTCGGCGTTCGTGACGGTACGCGACTACGCCGGACTCATGGCGGAAATGGAGAAGCACGCGAAGGAGCGGGGGACGGTCTACGCCGAGGCGTTCGTGGAGGGGAGGGAGTTCAACATCGCCTCAATCTCGGAGAACGGCATCCCCAGGGTTCTCCCGCACGCTGAAATCCAGTTCGTGGACTATCCGCCCGAGAAGCTCAAGGTCGTGGATTACAATGCGAAATGGACGCAGGATTCCTTCGAATACAATCACACGCCGAGGACCTTCAAGTTCGGGCCGGAGGACGGGCCGCTGCTCGACAGGCTCACGAGGACCGTCGAGGCGTGCTGGAAAATATTCGACCTCGACGGATACGCGCGGGTGGACTTCCGCGTCGATGCCGGAGGCATTCCCTGGGTCCTCGAGGTCAACTCGAATCCCTGCATCTCCCCCGAGGCCGGGTTCGCCGTGGCGGCGGAGCTGGGAGGTCTTGGCTATACCGGCCTTATCGAGAGAATAGTGGATGCCGCGCTCTCGAGGAAGACAGCCCTCTCCGGCCCCGCAAAGGTGGCGCTGAAATGAGGGACCCGGACGTTTCGCTGAGGAGCGTCCCCGAACCGGATGATCCTGCGGCAGTCCGGAGAATCGTGGAATCGACGGGCTTCTTCCGGAAGGACGAGATCGACGTGGCGGTGGAGCTCGTCGAGGAGAGGCTCCCGAAGGGGGAGAGGAGCGGGTACTACTTCCTTTTCGCAGACGGTCCGGGGGGCGCTGTAGGGTATTCCTGCTTCGGGCCCATCGCCTGCACCGTATCCAGCTTCGACTTGTTCTGGATTGCGGTGGAGGCGCCGCTCCAGGGCAGGGGGCTCGGACGGCGGCTGCTCGCGATGAGCGAAATCGCCGCGGCGGGCATGGGAGGGAGGAGGATTTACATTGAGACCTCCTCGCAGGAGAAGTACCGGCCCACCTGCGCTTTCTACGAACGATGCGGATACGTGAAGGAAGCATTCATAGAGGAGTTCTACGCCCCGGGCGACGGGAAGCTAATCTACGTGAAATGCCTCGGAAAACGGAGACCGCGGCCTTTGAGGCCGCGGTCTCTTCGACTGCGATTCCGCCTGCCGATTACTTCTTCTCTTCCGCCTTCTTGCCGCCGCAGCAGCAGCCGCCCTTCTTGGGCATGTTCTTCTTGTCCTTCTCCTTGCCTTTCGCGTCCTTTTCGTCTGCCATCTGATTCCTCCTTAAAACCCGAAAAAACCGCAAAGCAAGTCTATATCACGCGCTTCGCGCGTGCCTTGCCGCAAGTCTTTTCATTTTTACAAGTATCTTTTCATTAAGTGGCTAAGAGTGCTTCGGCCCGCCCGCCGCCTCCCCCTCCGCATTGCCGCCGCCCTGGTTCGCTTCCCCGGCCGGGGCGGAAGGAATCAGGAGGGATATCCCTACGGACACGGCCAGGATGCCCGCGACAGCCCCGAGCGACAGCGGTATCGGTATCTCCACGGCCTTGGAAATGAGCATCTTCACGCCCACGAACCCCAGCACGAGAGCAAGGCCGTACTTCAGGAACCGGAACTTGCCCATCATGCCTGCGAGGACGAAATAGAGAGCTCTCAGGCCCAGAATCGCGAATATGTTCGATGTGAAGACGATGAAGGGATCCGTGGTCACCCCGAAGATGGCCGGTATGGAATCAGTCGCGAACACCAGGTCGGTCCCTTCGACCGTGACCAGGACCAGCATGAGCGGCGTCGCGAAGAGCTTGCCGCCCTTCCTGACGATGAAGTGGGTGCCGTCGTATTCGGTCGTGGACGGCACGAGCTTCCTGAACACCAGGAACAGGGGATTGCGCTCAGGATGGACCTCGCCCTCCTTGTGGATCATGAGCTTCACGGCGGTGATTACGAGGAATCCGCCGAAAATGTATATCACCCAGTGGAACGACTGTATCAGCGCGGCCCCGGCGAGGATGAAAATCGCCCGCATTACCAGCGCGCCCAGGATGCCCCAGAAAAGCACCCTGTGCTGGTGGGAAGGCGCGACTCCGAAATACGAGAAGATGACCAGGAAGACGAACAGGTTGTCCACCGACAGCGCCTTCTCGATTAGATACCCGGTCAGGAACTCGAGACCCCGCTCGGATCCGAACCAGTGATAGACGCCCGCGTTGAAGATGAGCGCGAGGGAGATCCAGACCGCGGTCCAGATCAGGGCTTCCTTGATGCTGACGGCGTGCTCCCTGCGGTGGAATACGCCGAGGTCGAGCGCCAGCATGGCCAGGACGAACACGAGGAAGCCGGCCCACAGGGCAGGGGAGCCGATTGTGACGAGACCGGGAATCAAGGCTGTTCTCCGAAGACGGTCCGGAAAACGATTCGCGTCAGGCCGGAATTCTCCATGTTACGCCTCTTCCGGTCAATCTGATTCCTGGTCGCCCCCGTAAAAACCGCCGCTTTTCCGGAAGGGCGGATTCAAGAAAAGGTGGCCCCATGCGGCGTGGAGTTGCTATAATCAAATCCGTTCACTGGTTCCGGTCGTTTCGCGGGATTCTATTCCGGATTCAAGACAGCATGCAAATCACGCCGGAAAGCTTCGTGAGGAATCTCGGATCGGCCGCTTCGCGCACCTTCGACGCGCTCGCCCTGCGCCTGGACCTCGGGCTCAGGGCTGCGAGAACATGTTCGAGGCCCGAACCCAGGGTTCATCTCATGGAACTCCCCGCGAAGGCGCTGGAACCCCTCTCCGCCAGGAAATGAGCCAATCCGCCGTGGCAAATTGCGGTTGCGGCCCGGTTGCCTTGTGCGGTCCTATTCGAAAACCACTGGAATCCTGGCGTCGGTCCCCGCTTCCACGGCCGCTTCGAGGACCTTGGTCTCTCCTGAAGGGGCTTTCACTTCTACGCGGTACACGCCCTTGGCGAGCATGCCCACGCGCAGCGTTCCCGTCGCATCCGTCTTCCTTTCCCTGGTCGACGAGTAGATGTTCTCGAGGTTCAGCCTGTCGACTATTTCGGTTCCCAGTTGATTGAAGACCTTGACGACCGCGCCTTCCATGGCTAGGCCGCCTCTGGCGGCGGTAACGACGATTCCGCCTTCGGGGCTCAGCGCGAAGTTGCACTCGACCGACCCGCCCTTCGGCACCGTGATGGGTGAGGAGACCGCCCTCCCGCATCCGGGCGCGGCGGCGTACACCACGTACGTCCCATCCTTGATGCTCCGCATCTCGTACCTGCCCGACGCGTCCGAGAAACAGACCCCGAAGGTGAAATCGCAGGGCTTGCCGTCCTTGTCGAGAAGGCAGAGCGCGGCTTTCTCGACGGGCCCCGATCCGAGCAGCGTGACGACCCCCTTCACGACCGATTCCGGAGAAACCGACACCGTGACATGGACCGCCCCGCCCGCGGCCACTTCGAGCACGTCCGTCACTTCCGCTGCGTATCCGTCCCTGGTGACCCACAGCCTGAACCTGCCTGCGGCAAGGCCGCCTATCTCGAAGCCCCCCTTCTCGTCGGTGAGCCCCTGCCCTATGAGCTGCTTGACGGCCTCCGATAGCGAGCGAAGGTCGTTGCTCTTCTCCCACTGGTCGGCGCCCGAAAGAATCACGAGCGCGCCGGATACGGGCTTGCCTGAGGATGCTTCGATTACCAGGCCCGACACGCGCCCCGAGGGGAACGCAACGTCCACGAGCTTCGAAAACTCGTCCGCCTTCACATCGACCTCGACCTGCACCGTCTTCGACGAGGAATCGGACCCGGGAAGCGAAGTCTGCGCCATCACGATATATTTGCCCGGCGGGACTCCCTGCAGGACGTACAGGCCGTTCTCGTCCGTCGAGGCCACCGCTATGTCTTTGCGGTCGGCCGTCTCGTCGCCTCCGGGCAGGATGGTCACGTAGCAGCCGGCCAGAGGCTTTCCCCCCGATGTCACTGTCCCATGAAGCCTGCAGCCGGCGGACTCGGCGAAATCCATGACGGCAGTCTCTCCCGATTTCACCGGCGTCACCTTCACCTTGACCTTGGAATGGTCGGCGTTTTTCACGTGAATCACCTGGTATGTCCCGGGACTGATCGGTTTCGACGCATACCTGCCCTCCGGGCCGGTCTGGAGCGTCTGCTTGAGCGTCGGCTCCGTTGGATGCTGAATCACGATATAGTCGCCTTCGACCCCCTTCCCGGAAGCGTCCGTGACCCTCCCGGCCACGAATCCCGGCGCTGAAAGGGAGATTGTCACATCCTCCGGGGCTTCGCCGGGGATGATTGTTATCCCTGATCTGCAGGCCATGCCGAACTCGGGATGGGAAACGGAGAGCGAAACGTTCCCCTCCTTGAGCATGTCCAGCATGAACGCCCCGGACGCATCCGTGACCGTCTTCACGTCCGAAGGGGCGAACGGCACCTCCTGGAACGGCCCCTTGATCGTCAGGTTGACGGCAATCTCCGCCCCGGGGATCGCGGATCCGTCCGATTTGCGCACGACCTTGCCCTTGAGCGGGAAGCCCGTTCCAAGCGAGATTTCCACGCCCGAGGTCGTTTCGCCTTCCCTGACCTCGATGCCGCGCTTCTCGCCGCCCGTGCAGCCTTGGGCATACGCCTCGATGACGTATTTCCCCGGACCAAGGCCCTCGAGGCGGAACTTCCCCCCCGCTTCACGGAACTCCTTGCTCACGCCTTCCATCATTCCGATGGCCGTCTTCTGGAGGTTGCCGGGGTGCTCCTTGAACCGCCTGAGCCTGAACGAGTCGAGCGGCCCGGACGGGCCCGAAATACTGCCTTCTATCGCCCCGTCGGCTTTCATGAGCGTGAAATCGACGCCTGTCGAAGGCACCGGAACTCCCAGTTTCCGCTCCGGAAGATACCCGTCGGCGGAAGCCTGGAGGGTCGCCTGCCCCTCCGGGAGGTGCGGAATGCTGAAACTGCCGTCGCCGGCGCTGATCGCCGCCGGAGTCGCGAACCCGCCGCCCTTACCCTGGTAGTATCCGGCGATTGACGCGCCCCTGATTCCCTCGCCTCTGGAATTCCTCACGGTTCCCGCCAGAATGCGCTGCGCGGACAGCACGAAATCCACTCGCGCGGGACCGGAAGGGGAGGCGTCGACTTTCGGCTCGACTTTCCTTGCCCATCCCTCGGCCTGGGCCATAATCCTGTAGCCGCCCCGAGGCAGAGTGGAAATCGAGAACCGGCCGTCCTCCCCGGATCTTGCCGAATGCGGAGGCTTGGCAGACGTGACGAGGATGCCTTCGCGTTCCACCAGAAGGTCAAGGATTATCTCCGCCCCTGATATGGCGCCCCCCCCCTCCCCGGACACCGAGCCCTCTACGGTGCATGCCTGCTCCAGGACGAGATCGGCGGCGTCGGCCCGGACTGCGCCCGGAGCGAATGCGATTTCTCCGGACTCGGAAGAGACGTATCCCCCCTTCTCCGCCCTGGCTTTGTACGCGGAACCGGTATCGAGCCCGCCGAACGAATAGCTTCCGTCAGGCCCGGTCGAACAGGACCGGGGCGTTGAAGATTCTCCGGCAGCCGACAGGGTCACGGCGGCTTCGGGAATCGGGGCGCCGGACGAATCGAGAACCCTCCCGGCTATTGTTCCCAAGGCCGCGGTTTTCTCGGGCGCATTCTTCGCGGCGGGAGCCTGTCCGGGTTTGGCTTGCGCAGGTTCAGCCCCCGAATCGCCGGGCGATTTCGCGGCCTGTTCGCCGGGATCCTCCGTCACTAGATCAGAGGCCCGGTCGGACGAGAGCCTCCAGATTGCCAGAAACGATGCCGCGGCGATGACGATTGCCGCTGCGAACGCCATCTCCATCCTTACGGTCTTCATATCCTTCTACCCACGCCGAACAATTCAAGTTTCAATACAAAGCTCCGCCGATCCCCCCTCTCCCGGCGGGGGAGAGGGGCGGGATAGAATTCCCAGTGAGGCTGCCATTGTCCAATCGCCCTTCTACCCACGCCTCACTGGGAATTCTCGACGTATGCCTTGAACCTCTTCACCGTCTTTCCAATCTGCTCCTCGAACTTGCTTTGCGGCACGGCCCATGCAATCCAGGCAGGGAATGCCGCGCTCATGGAGTACGTCACGCTGGATTTGCCTCCGGCGGAGGGCTCAATCGCCCAATATCCGCTGTTGGCCTTGAGGACGTTTGATTCAATCATGGCCCAGGACATCCGACCCTCTCCCTGGATTTCATATCTGACCTTGTAGGTTATGTCTCCAAGTGGCGCTTCGATGCTGAAAGTGACGACCGGTTTGATCGCATCGGACAGGTCGACTTCCACGGATTTCAGCGCAGGGATGAAGTTCCGATAAGCCTTGAAATCCTGCGCGACCCTGAAGCACTCCCCGGCGGGCCTGTCCACTTCTATCGTCTGCGTGAATTCGGGCATCGATTCCTCCTGACCCGGAAACTCGGGCATTGCACGAAAAGGGATGATGGAATCTCCAGGTTATAACACGCCCAGCGCGCCCGAAAAACGGTTTTTTGGCTTCCTGATTTCTATAGCAAACCGCATGCCTTGGGTATGCCCGCCGGCGAAAAGCGGTCGCGCTTTAGAAGTACTTTCAGCGCCGAATCGCAGGATGTCATAGTGAGCGCTTGCCCGCGTTGCGGGTGGGCGTCCGCTATTCAATGGGAAGAAAATCATTCCGGTGATTCCGAAGCGGTCGCTCATGCCTTGCCGGGATTCATCGGTGCTTTTCTCCATCCATGGGCGGAAAAGACCTGCGCGATCCTGAGTTCTGTCCGCTGGACACCTGGCGGGGCATGCGTATGAGGATCCTCTGCTCAGGAACTTGGACATGGGACTTCAGGCTTTGGGCAATGCGCTTCCACTCCGGTGTCAAATCCCGATCCTGCCGTCAGCTTGAGGCTTGTTTCATCGTCTTTACTGGACATACTACTGTAGATCAGAACCCTGATTATTCACGGAGGATCGTGAATAGTCAGGATGGAAAGCCGGCATTGGATTCCGAGCATTTGGTACGTGCATGAGTTTCAAGAAAGCCTTGACCGGCTTCTTCGGCATCAACAGGAGCATGCTGGGCCTCCTGGGGATGGTCGTGCTGGTGGGGATGGGCGAGAAAGTCGCTGAAAGGTTCCTGCCGGTCTACCTGATTGCGCTCGGCGGCGGTTCCATTTCCATAGGCCTGCTCAACGGACTGGATAACCTTCTTTCCGCGCTCTATTCCTATCCCGGCGGCTGGCTTTCGGATCGGCTGGGGACGAAGAGGGCGCTGCTGGTTTTCAACTTTATTGCCATGGCGGGGTTCGTCATCGTTATCCTGGTGCCGTCATGGCCCGCGGTCATCGGGGCTTCCTTCCTGTTCCTTTCCTGGACCGCGATATCGCTGCCGGCTTCGATGGACCTCGTATCGAAGGCGCTG
This sequence comes from Candidatus Kuenenia stuttgartensis, assembly GCA_020723505.1. Lineage (GTDB taxonomy): Bacteria > Planctomycetota > JAKEIC01 > JAKEIC01 > DYIT01 > DYIT01. Next base: position 17,081 of record DYIT01000014.1, on the reverse strand, counting down.
CCGAAGAACAAGAGAACAATGGGCGTGTCGGTCCATTCCCTGGTGCGGCGCATACCGATGGGAGCCGGACCGATTGTAGGAGGACTGTTCATAGCCGAATGGGGAACGGAACTCGGCGTCAGGCTGGCGTTCTGCGCCGCGCTTGGCATGGCCATCGTCGCGGCGGGCATGCAGCAGGTCATGATTGCGCCCGACCGGAAGAAAGCGGAGGAGCACGGCGAAAAAGCCGCAGCCTGCGCAGCGAGCTGCTTCTCGCCTCCGCTCTTGAACCTGCTCGTCGCGGACATCCTGGTGAGGTTCTGCGAGCAGATTCCCTACGCTTTCGTCGTCGTTTGGGCCGTCAGGGAAATCGCTTCGCCGGTCACGGAATTCGAATTCGGCGTCCTCACTTCGATTGAAATGGCCACCGCGCTGCTGATCTACGTGCCGGTCGCGTATTTCGCCGACAGGGGAAAGAAGAAGCCCTTCGTCGCCGTCACGTTCGCCTTCTTCACGCTCTTCCCCATGGCTCTCCTGTCCTGCCAATCGTTCTGGCCGCTTGCCGCCGCGTTCGTGCTCCGCGGGCTCAAGGAGTTCGGAGAGCCGACCCGCAAAGCCCTGATAATGGACCTCGCCCCGGAAGGAAGAAAGGCCGAGACATTCGGCAAGTATTATCTGATACGCGACACGGTCGTGTCCCTGGCCGCCTTCGGAGGGGCATTCCTGTGGGAAATCGGCCCTGCGGTCAATCTGGCGACGGCTTCGGCTTGCGGCGCGGCAGGCACTTTGTGGTTCATTGCGAGGGGGGCTTCACCGGCGAATCCGCCCTCCTACTCTCCCTCCTCTTCCGATCCCCCTTCTTCCTCTCCTCCTCCGTCTCCCCCGCCTTCGTCCCCGCCCTGATCAGCCCCGTCATCTCCGCCGCCCTGGTCTCCGCCCCCATCGTCGCCGGGACTCTCGACGAATCCCTCGTCGCCGCCCGATTCCTCACCGCCGCCCTGGTCGCCGCCGTCCGGGTTCTCCGGCTGCTTCTTCTTGTCGGGTCCGGTTTTTTTCGCAGGCTGTCCGGGTTTAGCCTCGGGCGGGCCGGGCTTCTGTCCGCTATTCGAGACCTCTTCAGAGGTCTTCAGGTCATCCGGCAGGATGGACCGTTTGCCGGACCGATTCTTGCCGCCGGTCTTAGACCCGCTCTTGGCATGCGGGATCTTCCTAGGCGTTGGCGCGGATTTCCCCGAAGTGTCCCCGCAGGACGCGAGCGCAAGTCCCAATGCCAGAACAGCTATGAGTTGCGGTATCCTGCGCATCCGGCACAGCTCCTGCGAAAAAGGAAATCGGGAATCAATTCCATTATAGCATAAACCGGCAGGCTTCAATCGATTCACCATCTCTCCCGGGATTCGGGGGAAGGGTGAGCCCTGCTTCGCCGATTGGTCAATGTGGGGGCTACGCAGGGTCTTCGAGGGGCAATTATTCCAGACGAAGCGCGCAGCACCATGCTTCGTCTGGAATGCTAGACCAGCCCGCGCGATGACACCATCCTGCAGATTTCTTCGAGGAATTCCCTGTCCTCAGGCGTGAAAGCCGACTTCGAATGCGAGTCTATGTCGAGTTCTCCCGTGACTTTCCTCCCGTGCAGGACCGGAACCACGATTTCGGATTTGACTGAAAGGCTGCACGACAGGTAGTTGCTCTCCTTCGACACGTCCTGCACCACGAAGGTCGAGCGCGAGGCGGCCGCCTGCCCGCATATCCCGCGGCCCACGGGGATTCTGACGTGCTCGGTCGGTTCTCCGTCGAACGGGCCGAGCAGCAGTTCCTTGCCCGTCGAATCCATCAGGTAGAATCCGACCCAGTCGTAGTGCGCAACCTGCTTGCGGAGCAGGGAACAGATCGCCGACAGCTTCGCGTCCTTCGCGCCGGGACCGGAGAGTATCTCATCGGCCCGGGCAATAAGGTCCGCGAACCGCGCCCCCTTCTTTCCGGCAGGCGGCTTCTTCATTGACCCATCGCGCCCACGCCGCGCTCGCGAAGGTATTCCTTGAGCTTTCTCCATGCCGTAATCGTGTCGTTGGTCAGAATCGTGAGGCGGTGCTTTCCGCCCTTCAGATCGACGACCAGCCCGTCCATTTCCGCCTCTCTCCGGAATCCCAGTCCCTCGAAGAACTGCGCGAGGAAGTCGTGCTTGTCGATGAGTTCGATTGAGATAATCTCGAGTCCCCTCTCGATGGCCTCTTTCAGGAGCTCCCAGAAGAGGAGCGATGCCATGCTCTTTCGCCTCATGGACGGGTCCACGGCAGCGCGGATTCCGCCCACGTGCATCGACCATCCCCGGGCCGGCCGGTGGAGCGAGGCAAGCCCGAAGATGCGTTTCTTCCTCATGGCGACGATGGGCAGGACCGTCTCGTAATCGAGTTCCTCGCACCATCGCTTCGCGGTGTCGGGATCGGCGACGTCCTCGCGAAGGTACAGCCGTTCCTTCTCCGGAAGCCGTGAGAAGAACCTGAAGAGGGCCTTCTCGTCCTCCCTCGCGAGGGGGCGGAATTCGACGGTAGTGCCGTCGCGAAGCGCCGTCTGCTGCGGAAAATCCTTCATTATTCCCCGCGCGAGATTTCCATCACGATTCTCACCGCCTCGATGGCCTTGAACGCGGTCTCCTCTATCTCGTCGTAGTTGATTTCGGGATTGAAGAATTTCTCGTGCTCACCGACCCATTCGAGCTGATTGACCAGATTGAACTTCGGCTCGGCGGCTTCCTCGCCTTCCTTGTCGAGACAGGTTATGGACTTGAACGCGAACTTGATTTTGCCTCCGCTCTGCCCCGCCGTAACTATCCCGATTTCCATGACCACCCTGTTCCGGCGCAGCTGGAAATCCCTGAACGAAGGCAGGGATTTGCCTTCCAGGAGGTTGCCGGGATCGCGGATTTCCAGGTGGAACTTGACGGCCTTCCCCGTGACGCTGTTCCCTTCGACCGAGTTGCGGCTGATGCCGCCCCCGTCCGCCCCGGAGGACCGGTCCCATCCTCCCATGTCCTTCGGAACGTCCTTCTCTGGCCCTTCGCCCTTCGCCGCCGCTATCCTGTCCTGCTCGGCAAGGATGAGGTCGTCAAGTTCGACGGCTTTCCGCCACCTGTTCACCCACAGCGGAACGTCACGGTTCAGATATCTCGCCACGATCTTCTCCGCCTGCTGGCGGAACTTGACGGGTTCGTTGTTGGTGATGATTTCCTTCATCTGGATCATGCGCGACCTGGCCTGCTCGAAGTCCGCCTCGGTCTTGCGCTCGCTGGCGAGGTACAGGTTCCAGTAAACCCTCGCGTTGTTGTAGTACAGGAACGGGTATTCGTCGCTGCCGAGGATTTTCTCCGCGTTGTCGCCTGGCGAATCGGCGGCGTCCATCTTCTGAATCATCCATCCAAGCGTGTTGAACAGCTCGTTGTCGAAGAACTCGATGAGCTCCTTCCCTTTCGCCGATCCTTCCTCGACCTTGGCCCTATCCCCGCCCTTCAACCCTTCCTCCACGGCCTTGCAGGCGGCATCCGCCCTGAGCCAGATGTGCTGGGCGTCGAAGTACAGGAAATGCTCGAGCATGGACTGCCCGTTCGCGTCGAGTACGAGCTTGCCCCCGCTCGCCTGCTTCCCGTAGATTTCCCCGAGCACGGGCCCAATCTGCCCCGGCGCGGCGCCGGTCACGAAGTCCTTGGCCTTCCTTACGTATGTCATGGCCTCCTCGAGGACCGCGTCGCGCTGGTCGTTCATGCACATGTAGAAGACCTTGAACTTCCCTGTCTCCGGCATGTTGCCCGTGGCCATCCTGCGAATCCTCGTCTGCGCGGCCACGCCGCCGTACTCGATTTCATAGTCGAGGCCCTGTGTAAACCATACGCTCTCGATGTCATCCTGGTCCTTGGGCTTGAATCCGGGCTTGAGAATCTTCACGCTCCCCTGCTCGATTCCGGTCTTGGGAATGCTGGTCCATGCGCCTCCTTCCAGGGCGAGGTCCTCCCCTTCTGGATTGGTCTGCGGCAGGAGGTCGGGCGAAAGCATGAAAACCTTCTTCTGGAGCGTCACCGGCTTGAAGTACATCCTGGAAATCCTGAGCCGCCCCATGAACATGTAGATGATTCCCCGGGGCTTCTCCGGAATCTTGTCGAAGGGCACCTTGTCGAGGTGTCCGAGGATTTCCTTGTACATCTCCATGGCCGGGACCGGAGCTGTCGCCCTGGCCTCCTCGATTTTCGCGAGGTCGAGGGTCGCTTCGGCTTTGGCGATGATGTCGAGCGCTTCGTCGGCCTGTTTCGACGCGGCCACGGGAATGAAGTCGAAGACCAGCGAAATCAGGCATCCGACGACTACCGGGACGCTGAGAACAAACCCGGCAGCGGTCCTCAGGAACCACCCCTTCCCGAACAGGGTCACGGCGAGCATCAAATTGAAGCAGACCACGGCGAAGATGAATGCGTAGTTCTCGAGGTTGAACGTGGTCTTGAAGTACACGCTCGCGGCAAGGACCATCACGCCGATGAGGATCGCCCCCCATCTCCCGAGCTTGCCGTGTCCGTAGAGGAACGCGGCTGCAAGGAGCCCGCCCGCGCCCAGGAAGGCCTGCATCGGGTGGTTCTGGCTCATCAGGAAAGCGATAACGCAGTCGGCAATCATGTATAACGAGAAGAACAGCATCATCACGGACGCGAGGAGCACCGGCGCGCGCCTCTGGGACAGCCATATGCTCTTCGGCGGCTTGGGCTTCTCAGGAACCGTTTCCTTCGGCTTCCTGTCCGTCTTGCCCTTCCTGTCCTTGCCGGGACGCTCGGCCTTTTCCGGACGGGATTTCCTGTCGCGAATCCGGTCCTTCTTCCGCTCCTCGCGGTCCTTCTTATCCTCCGCGCCTGCAGCAGCACCCGCCGGAGCCTCACCGCCCCCGGCCGGCGCTCCCGCGCCTGCCGGAGCAGCTTCCTTGCCCGCTTCCGCCGCTTGAGGCTCGCCGGCAGGTTCCTCGTCCCCGAACCCCTCATCCTCCTCCAGACCTTCTTCGACTTCCTCGTCGAGGATTTCGTCGAGAGACCCGCCGCACTTGGGGCACTTCTCCTGTCCTTCTTCCACTTCAATCTCGCAGTTGACGCATATCAGCATCCATGCACTCCTTACATCGCGGCGGTATCCTTCCGGCCTTGCATGGATTCCACAGGGAAGGAGGCTGTGGAACCGGATACGCAACGTCCCAGACATCGACAACGCTGCGCGGGAATTATAGTTGCAACATGGATTCCCGTCAATAAGACAGAAGAGAGCCCGTGGGAGCCGCCGGGAAGGCGAGACGGACAAAGGCGGCGATTCAAATCCACCTCCGTCTGGAGGAGCAAGTTGATGACACGGCGGGCTGCGCCGGGTCGCCCCAACGGCCTACGGTCGCCTGCATCCGCGCGACACCGGGCTTTTCGGACGTTCTGGTTTTCGGAGGCTCTGCCGGTTAATCACCCCCGCCATATATCCGGCGCCGAAACCGTTGTCTATGTTCACGACCGCGACGCCTGCAGAGCAGCAGTTCAGCATGGTCAGCAGCGGAGCTATGCCGCCGAAATTGGCGCCGTAGCCGATTGAGGTGGGCACGGCGATTATCGGGATGTCCACCAGGCCTCCGACCACGCTGGGCAGCGCGCCTTCCATGCCGGCGACGACGACGACGCAGCATGCCTTCCTGATTTCGGCAATCCCCTCGAGAAGCCTGTGTATCCCGGCGACGCCGACATCGTAGGCCGTTTTCACGTCCGCTCCCATCATGACGGCGGTTATACGCGCTTCCTCGGCTACGGGAACGTCCGCGGTCCCGGCGCACAAGACATACACGAGGCCCTGTGCCCGGCGGGGTCCGCTCGAGAAGGTGACGGCGCGGGCGTCGGAATGGTATTCAAGGCCGGGAAACGCGGAGCCCAGAGCTGCCCAGAGCTCGGGCGTGACCCTTGTCGCCAGGAGGTCGGAGCCCTTTGAGAGGATTTCCCTGAAAATCCCGGCGACCTGGTCCCTGGTCTTGGACATGCAGAACACCACTTCCGGAAAACCGCACCGCAGCTGCCTGTGATGGTCGACCCTGGCGTAGCCCAAATCAGCGAAGGGAAGCTGCCTGAGCGCCTCGACCGCGCCGTCGATGCCCATCTCGCCCGACTTCACCTGCTTGAGCAGTTCCCGTATTCTCTTCTCAATCATTTTTTCCTCCCCGGCCTGTCCATGCTGAACCTGCAGCCGCAATAATCCTGGCGCGAAAGCCCGAGCTCCCTTGATAGGCGCGCCGATTCCCCGAATCCGCCCCGCTTCTTGAAGTCGTATTCCAGGAAGGCCGCGCCCCATTCAAGCGCGGCTTCGCGTCCCGCATCGAACACCATCATCGCGTTCTTGTGCGGACTTGCCGTGAGCGTGGTCGTGAACGCCGGGATCCCGAGTTCCGCGGCCTTGAAGGCGGCCCTTCCAAGCCTCTGCCCGAAGCACGCCCGGCATCTGGCCCCCCCTTCGGATCCCGGCCCCAGGACTCCGGCGGTCCGCTCCCATTCGTCCTTCCCGGAGGAGTCGGAAATCAACCCGAATCCGCGGGCCTTCGCGAGCTTATCGACCTCAACACGCCGCATTTCAAGCTCGGAGTCGGGATGTATGTTGGGATTGTGGAAGAAGAGGACCGGCTCCCAGCCCGCATCCGCGAGGGATTTGGAAGGGCCGGCCGCGCAGGGCGCGCAGCAGACGTGAAGAAGCGCCTTCGGTCTTTTCATGAACGAATCCGGAAGCCTGTCCCGCGATACGGGGCCATTCTACCAATCTTTGCCGGCGCTTGGCAGAGGGCAAAGACGGATCGGCGTGATACAATTGCGCTGGTTTTCGGAGCCGAAATGGAAACGGGAAAGAGACCGCGGAAGCAGTCCGGGGCGTCCGGGCTCAAATGCAGGAAAAGCAGGCGGGCAATGACATGGGAATCGGCGGAATGCCCTTTCCCGGACCAGCCATGCAAGTTCCGCAGCGAATGCATGGTCTATTTCTGCTGGAAAGAGAGGACAAGGAATCGCGACTAGAAAACGTTCGTCGCTGCACGCGCTGCCGGAATCCCGCGGTCGCATGAGGCTTATGCGCGCCCTGGGAAGGCTCGCGATTTCAGCCGTCATCCTCCTGCTGCTGCTCCTGCAGGGGGCGCATTCCAACCGCCGGGCGTTCTTCGAGAAGATCCTGCGCGAGGAAATCTCCGCGCTTCTTTTAAAGGAGACCAGGTCGGACATCAGCATCGGAGCGATAAGCGGCGGATGGATCTCGGACGTCAGGCTCCATGACCTTGAAATCAGGAGCATCGGCGGGATTCCCCAGATTAAGTCCCTGAGGATTGAGTCCGCTGGCATAGCCTTCAATCCCGTGGCGGCGGCAGGAGGCGATCCCGGCTCGATTGAATCCCTGGTAATCGAGAACGCAAGGATAGAGATTGACCTCGACCGTTCGGGCTCGGATCCGGCGAAGGCCGACAGCGCGCCCCCCGGTCCATTTCCCGACCTGTCTGCAATCCGGATTCCTCCGGCAATAATCAGGAACGTCAGCCTCGCAGTCAGATCGGGCGGCGTAACGCTCGAAATCGCGGGATTCAATGCCGATTCGAAAGGCGGGCCGCTCTCAGCCGCAACCGTCTCGGCCTCATGGTCGGCCGTCGTAATCGACGGCTTTCCCGAGCCGGTGAGACTGCCGGCCGGCAGCCTCGGATTGAGCTCCTCGAACGGGGCAATCGAGGCGAGGATTGAGTCGGGAGGGCGGGAACGGCTCAAGGCGGTGCTGACCGTGCCGGCCGACGGCGAAGTCGTATCAATCGGCTTCGAGACTGCCCTGGAGCCATGGATGAACTCGAAGTTCGGCATCAGGGGCGTCGTCAACTGGCCTCCGGGGACGGGATTCTCCGCGGATTTCGAGGCCTCGGGGGTCGACGCCGGGGCGTTCCCCGGGATTGCCGCCCGCGTCCTGCCGCGGGCGGGCGGAACGGCGCGTTTCAACGGACGCCTGGAGGGGCCGGACTGGGATCCCAGGAGGATGAAGGGCGTCATGGACGCCTCAATGCAGGGCGCGTCCGTGGCCGGAGTCTTCCTGGGCGACGTCGAGGCGGGCGCTTCGCTATCCGAAGGGCTCGAGGCGGGGGTCAGCGTCCGCGCGCTTCGGGAAGGCCTTGCCCTTGATCTCAAGGCGTCGCTGGACGGGGCCGGAAACCTCGGGCTATCCTCGTCGGTGAAGGTCCCGGACCTGGCAGGAGTCCTGGATGGAGCGCCGAAGATGGCAATCGACGGATCGCTGGGATTCGAGGGCAAGGCGGCGCTCTCCGGGCGGGATTGGAGCGTATCGGGAAGGCTCAGGTCGGCATGGGCGGATTTGGCGGGCGTGAAGGCCGTCTCGGCGGATGCCGACTTCGAGGCGTCGAAGACGGGCGTCGTCGTCCGCCGCGGAACGATTGAGCGATCCGACGGCAGGGTTGAATGCTCCGGATCCATCGTCCCGGGAAGCTCGCCGGAAGTCGACTTCCATGCGTCGCTCAGGACGGACGACCTCTGGGAGCTTCTGCCCAGGGCTTTCGTGCCCGAGGCCGGGATAGAGGCGAAATGCACGGCCGAGGCCGGAATAACGGCCGGCGGAGGCGGGTTCGCGATTCGGGGAAGCGTCCGTGCCGGGACCGTGTCGGTCGGTGGCGTGGAATTCCGGGACCTCGAGGCTCTGGCCGAGTTCAGCGGCAGGGCCCTGTCTATTGAGTTCCTTTCGGCAGAGGCAGGGGGAGTAAGGTTCCGCGCGGACTCCTCCGTACTCGGCTTCGGTCCGGACGGTATTTCAGCGGGGGTCGGAAGCCTCGAATTCGCGTGGGCGGGCGGCATGGTGAAGAGCGGAGGGCCGCTATCCGCCACCGCCTCGAAGGACCGAATCTCGGCGGCGCCCTTCACGCTCTCCGGCGACTGCGGGGACCTGGCCTTGGGATTCAGCGTCTCCAGGGAGGCAATCGAGGGGCGCCTCGACCTCCGCTGCCGCGATCTGAGGATGATTAGGGGCATCATTCCCGGGCCTTCGCCGGAAGCCGACGGCAGGATGGAGGCGCACGTGTCGGTCAGCGGGCCGCTGTCGGACGCCGGCCTCCGGTTCAGGGCGTCGCTCGAGGGAATCAGGGCAGGCGGATTCCCGGAGTTCTCCTCGCGAATCGAGATGGACGCGGGCGGCGGAGAATTGAGAATCGGCAAGGCCGACGTCAGGTTCGACGGCGGAAGGGCGGAGATATCTGCGGCTATGCCGTTCCGGCTCGACCTCGAAGCGCCGCCGGCGCCCGGGAAGCTTCTCGACGACCTCCTGTCCAATCCCGGATTCAAGGCGGCATTGAGCTGCGTGCTTGACGACGCAGGCAGTATTGCGCAGGCCGGGTGGGCGGGAATCGTGAATCCCGGAGGGAAGGCCTGGCTCGACGCCACGGTCAGGGGGCCCGTGGAGCATGCCACGTTTGAAGGGCAGTTCACGGCCTTGAACGCGGGTCCTCCCGCGTTCCCAGTGAAGAAGATAAGGTTGAGGTTCAGGTCCGAGGAGGGCGGCGTCCTGATTGAGCGCGGCAGCGTCATGCTTCCTTTCGCGGAAATCAGATGCTCGGGTCTCGTGCCGCTGAGCCTGTCCCCCGGAAGGGAAGCGGACGGCCGGATTTCGTTCAATCCGTTTCCCGAATCGGGCCTTTTCGACATGGACTTCACCTGCGACGAGTTCGAGATCGAAGACCTTTCGAAGGCGTTCAAAATACCGGAAATCCTGTCCGGGATGACCGGAAGGTGCAGGTTCCGGCTGCACGCGGGAGGAGGCTGGAACTCGCCGGTCCTCACGCTTGGCGCGGACGCCGCCGCCCTGTCCTGGCCAAAGATGTCAGGCGAATGCAACTCCCGGATTTCGGCGGCGTACGCGGATGGCATGCTCGACGTCGAGGACGCGGAGATCTCCATGGGAGCGGCCCGTATCGAGGGGCGGGGGCGTTTCCCAATCGGCTTGGGCATGGATTCAATCTCGGCCCGCAGGATAATCGACCCGAAATCGGGAATCCGGGCCGCCGCGTCCCTGAGGGGATTCAATCCGTCCGTCTTCTCGGACGCGTTCCCGGATTTGAGGACCCTTTCCGGCCTCGTTGAAGGCCGCGCCATGGTCAGCGGCACATGGGAGGCGCCGGAAGTCTCAATCGAGGCGGAAATCTCGAACGGCAGGGTCGCCCACGTCAATCCCGCTTTCCCGAGCGTGGACGGAGTGAACGGCAGGCTCAAGGCCGACGGCAGGCAGGCATCATTCTCGGTCAAGGGCGAGTCGTCGGGCGGCAGAATCAGCGCGCGCAGCAAGGTCGAGCTTTCGGAAGGAAGAGTCGTTTCCCTCACGGCGGAGATGAAGGGAGAGGACGGGCCGCTCGTGCTCGCCGGGCCGCCCGCGAGGGTCAGGGCGGATTTCGACCTCAGGCTCGCCGGCACCCCCGAAAGCGCGTCGCTCACCGGAAATGTGCGGGTGCTCGGCACGAGGATAGACCGGAGAATCGATCTCTCGGAATCGTCGGCAGGAGGGGGAACGGTCATTCCGGGCTTCAGCCTTCCGGGCATCGGGAAGGTGGACCTGGACGTGGACGTCTCCACGCCGGAAGGGGTGAAGGTCTTTTCCGAAATCCACCAGGCCGGGATATCGGTGGCGGGGATATTCGCCGACGTGGCGGGAGAACTCAAGATAAAGGGAGTCACGGAAGCCCCGGTTCTGACGGGCAGGATTTCCGCCAGGGAAGGCTACGCGGACCTGCCGTTCTACAGGCTGAACCTGGTCGCCGCCTCCGTAAAATTCTCCGAGGAAGCGCCCTCTGATCCGGAAGTCAGCATCCTCGGCAAAACAGCCAGGGGGGACAGCACGATATACGTGTCCGTGAACGGCCCCCTTTCAGGAGCGGAAGTGGCCTTCAGGTCTGATCCCCCGATGCCCGAGGAGGATATCAAGGTATTCCTGGTCACCGGGGTCAGGCCTTCCGACCTGAGGGGATCCGGGGCCGGGGAGGCCATGGGAGTGCAGCTTCTGCAGCTCGTCGCGAGGCAGATTAGCCCGAGGCTGCTGGGGAAAGAGGGGGGCGAGTCGATTCTGGACAGGATTTCAATCTATTCCGAAAAGGACTCGGCCACGAGGGAGATGACTTACAGCGCCGGTTTCAGGGTTTTCGACTGGCTGTACCTGGTCGGCGAGAAGGACGAGTACGGGTACTACAACGGCAAGGTCACGCTGAAGACGGGGTTCAAGATCCGTTCGGAGAGGCGGAATTGAAGGCGGGCGTCGAAAAGGCCGGCCGGCCGGCGAGCCGGATTCCTGCGGGAATCATTACCGCGTGCGCGGCCGTGTTCCTTCTCGGCATGGCTGGGGCGGCTTCGGCCGAACAGGACAAGACCGAGATTGGCGGGCTCAAGATTAAGTTCACGGACGTCAGCGTCCTACCCCTCGATGAGATGAGGAAGGCCGTGGAGGAGGACGTGCTCGCGTATCTCAAGTCGGGAAGGAGGAGAAGCTGCCTCGAGGACGCCGCATGGCGCCTCGCCGCTCGGCTCAAGCGCGAAGGGAGGCCGTTCGCCAGGACGGGATTCGAAGCTGCTGAAAACGGCCTCCGCGTGAGATTCGACGTTTATCCCGGCCCGGAGGTCGAACTGCGCCGAATCTCGTTCAAGGGCGCAGAGTTCTTCACGAATGAAAGGCTCGAGGAAGTCTTCAAGGCGGGGAAGGTCTTCCCCCTCGTGGAGGGGAAAAGGCTATACGTGAAGGAAAGGGTGGAGGACGCCGTCTCCGAAATCCGCGGCCTCTACAGGGAGGCGGGATACATCTGGGCGCAGGTCGCCGAGGAGCCGGTCGAGTTCTCCAAGGACAGGACCCGGGCTTTCGTGGCGATTTCAATCGTCGAGGGCAGGAGGGCGGTGGTCTCGGCCGTCGGATTCACGGGGGCGCGGCTCGAGAACCCGGCAGCCATCGAAGGGATTGCGGGGCTCAAGGGCTCCCAGTTCAATCCCGGCCTGCCCCTCAGGGTCCGGAACATGGTCCGCGAGTTCTACGCCGCTGCCGGGTACCCGTTCTGCAGGATCGCGGTGACGCCGGTCATCGATTCGAAAACCGGTAGCGTGCTAATCGACGTCGCAGTCCAGGAGGGAAGGAAGACCTACGTGAGGCGGATTTCCGTTGAGGGCAACAGCCTCACCCTGGACAGCGTCGTCCTCCACATCGCGGGGCTTTCGCAGGGCGACCTGTTCGACATGGCCAACCGGAGGAGGGCGCTTACGGACCTTTGCCTCCAGGGCCTGTTCGAGGAAGTGGACGTCTCGGCGAAGCCAGTGGAAGGCGAGCCGGAAAGCGTGGACGTCCTGATTAAGGTAAGGGAGAGCGACCATATAAAAATCGAATGCTCCGCCGGGTTCCATTCCTACGAGTGGCTGAACGGTGAGGTCAAGATCAGCAGCCCGAACACGTTCGGCACGGGCAGGAGCGTCTGGATTGGCGGCGAGCTCTCGTTCCGGGAATGGAAGGTCGAATCCGGCCTGTGCGATCCATGGGTAATGAACCTTCCATTCAGGGGCCAGTGGCGGGGATTCGTGGGGAGGCGAATAGAGGAGGAGTTCTCGAAGTTCTTCTGGGGCATGGATTTCACCTTCACCTTCCCGTTCTCGCGCCGGATTTCCGCCTCGGCGTCCTACCACTACGAGTTCTCGGACGTCTACAAGGCCGAGGAAGGCGTGGACATCACGAAGGCAAGGCAGCTCAACATCAGTTCGGTCGGCCTGGGACTGCTTTTCGACTTCAGGGACAGCGTTTTCGATCCGAAATGGGGCTTTCTGGTGGATTTGTTCCACGAGTTCGGCGGCAGGGGGCTCAGGGGCGGGGTGAGCTTCGACAGGTCCATTCTGAAGGCTTCGGCATGCGCAACTCCGCTGCTCGGCATCACGTTCTGCGTCGCCGGCGAGGCGTCGATAGTCGACCCCAAGGCGCGCACCGAGGACATCCCAATCCAGCTCCGGCTATTCCGCGGCGGCATATCGTCGGTGCGGAGCTTCGGCGAAAGGCGGCTGGGGCCCAGGAACGCGGCGGGGTCGGTCATTGGCGGCGAGGCCTACCTCCAGGTCAACCTGGAGGCCAGGTTCCCCTTCTCGGAGTTCGGCGACATTCCCTTGCTCAAGCTGTTCGGGATTGCCGTGTTCTTCGACACGGGTTCCATCAAGGAGCGCGCGGCGCACTGGCTCCATCTCACCGGCTTCCGCCACGCGGTCGGCGTGGGGCTCAGGCTGAACACGCCGATAGGCCCCCTTAGGTTCGACGCCGGATGGAATCCCGACCGCAGGCACAATGAAGACGCATATGCCCTCCACGTGACCATCGGCCACCCCTTCTGAATAATTCAGGGCAATCCCGCGCCTTTCACGGCCCCTCGCGCGGAATTGCCCTGAATTATTTGGACAAGCGTTATCCAAATTAATATACAACGAACATGCGCGTATCAGTGAAAATCCGGATTCTGGACCGCAAAGGCGGAGCGTTCCTTGGGCCGGGGCCCGTGGAGCTCCTGCGGCGGACCGGCAGGTGCGGGTCCGTCCATCGTGCCGCCGCCGAGATGGGCATGTCGTACATGAAGGCGCTGAGGCTCGTGAAGGCGATGGAGGCGGGCGCAGGCGGGAGGCTCGTGCTCCGGAGGGCGGGCGGCAGGGGGGGAGGCGGATCGGAACTGACCGACCTCGCCGGGCGGCTTATAGACGCGTTTGCCAAGCTCGAGGCAGCAGTTTCCGGATTCGCTGAGAAGGAATTCGCCCGGAATCTCGGATGCCGCATCCTCAGGAGGCGCGGAGAGGCATGACGCGGCCCTGCACTGCCGACGCCGGAGCCGCGGAAACATCCGCCGCCGACACGCCCCGAATCAGGTTCGATCGGAACGAGCTCGCGGGAGCCTTCGGGGACCTCGGTACGGACCTCCCGCTGGTGGTGGGCATAATCCTCGCCGCGAAGCTGGACGCCACCGGCGCTCTGGTCATGTTCGGCCTGATGCAGGCCCTGACCGGCCTGGTGTACAGGATGCCGATGCCCGTGCAGCCGCTGAAGGCAATGGCGGCCATCGTGATAACCGGGAAGGTCGGCGGACCGGTTCTTCACGGCGCCGGGCTCGCCATCGGCGCGGCGATGCTCGTCCTGTCCGTCTCGGGATTCATCGACCTGCTCGGCCGCATTATTCCGAAAAGCGTCATCCGCGGCATCCAGTTCGGGCTCGGGCTCCAGCTGTCCCTGCTCGCGCTCAAGGATTATGTCCGGTCGGACGGGGCGGGGGGGCTGCTCCTTGCGGCGGCGGCGTTCGTCATCGCCGTGGTCCTCATCGGCAACAGGAAGTACCCCGCGGCGCTGTTCATTGTGCTGCTCGGTTTCGCCTACGCGCTCGTCTTCAAGCTCGACGTGCACGCGGCGATGCGCGGCGCGGGATTCGGCCTTCCCGCGTTCCATGTGCCGCAATTGGACGACGTCTGCGCGGGATTCGTCCTGCTCGCACTTCCGCAGCTTCCGCTGTCAATCGGGAACTCCATATTCGCAACGAGGCAGGTGGCCGCCGATTTGTTCCCGTCCCGTCCGATTGCGCTTCGCAGGATAGGCATTACCTATGCGCTCATGAACCTGGCCTGCCCGTTCCTCGGCGGGATTCCCGTGTGCCACGGGTCCGGCGGCATGGCCGGGCATTACGCCTTCGGCGCGAGGACCGGCGGGTCGGTAATAATCGAGGGCGCGTTCTACGTGCTCGTCGGCCTGTTCTTAGGCAGGGGGTTCGAGTCCGTCGCCTCGATTTTTCCACTGCCGGTTCTGGGCGTGATACTCCTGTTCGAGGGCGCGGCGCTCATGCTCCTAATCCGAGACCTGGCCGGGGACAGGAGCGGGTTCCTCATCGCCGTGCTGACGGGCCTTGCGGCCGCAGGACTCCCATACGGCTATCTCGTCGGCATGGCAGCCGGCATCATGCTCGACATCCTGCTCAAACGCGGGATTGTGCGGCAGCGGTCGTAGCGCCGTGGACTGTCGTGGAGCAGAGCCGTAAGGTGAACAGTAAGCGGTGAGCGGCGTTTAATAACGTAAACTGTAAACGGTCAGCGGTGGGCAGTAAACCATGGGTGATTCCGATGGGAGCCAATCGATAGGAACTGCGGATGCCGCCTCAGCGGATCACGAACTTGACGTAGGCCGACTCCATTTCAGCGAAAGACCATCCGACAGACTTCAGGGCGCCGAATTCGCCGTCCTGGCCCGGGGACCAGCCCTCGGTCCCGGCCACGCGGAACATCCTGCGCATCCTGTCCGGCTCCTGGATCGCAAGGAACTGGAAAAGGCAGTATATCTTCATCCCCTCAACGGCGGAGGTCTCGGAATCGTCCTTCCTGAGCAGGATGTCCTTGAGCGGAGGGGCGCTTCCCGCCTTCTCGAGATCCTTGATTGTCTGTTTCCAGTTGTAGTAATTGCGCCAGGACCACGCCTGCACGTAATCTGCGTCCTTCGGGGCGTCGATGGTCGCCGTGTCCGCCGTGCCGAGCAGGTCCATAGTGACATGCATGTTGATTCCGAACCTGAGCCAGAACGGCGCTGAAGAGAAGCCCAAGCGGTCCAGCGAAGGCCCGATGATTCCGAACGCGAGGTTGTCCCTCATGAACGCGTCGTAGGTCTCGACCGCCGTGACGAAGCATTTCCTCTCCGAGTCGTAGACCGAGACTTCCTTCTCGGCGTACGCGCTGTTCCTGACCTTGTCGCCTGATTTCATCTCCGTCATGTACCTCTTGAACAGGTCCCTGGAGGCGAGGATTGAAGTCCGGATTGGCGGGTCGAACCTGCCCGGATCCTCGGCCTTCAGGGTTTCGGCAAGGCGGGCGAACACTGCCTCCTGCATGGCCAGGGCGGCCTTGACGGTGGTCTCGAGTATCGGCGCCTCGATCTGGACGTACTTCCGGGGATACATGCCGACCCAGTTCTGCTTGTCCAGGAATTCATGCAGACTGAGGACATCCTTGCCCGCGGCCTCCTTGAAGCTCTCCTTGTCATAGCCCTTTAAGGTGGAAAGCTCATCGACGTAGCCGCAGAGGAGGACGTTCAGGCTCATGCTGAAGAACTCGTGGAGCGCCTTGGAATCCGCCTTCCTGTCGTGCTTGGCTTTCCTCAAATCCCTGCTCTCCGGCAGGTTCTCGGGCCGGAGTTCATTGTCCCAAACGTACAGTTCGGGCACGAACGCGTAGAATTCCTCGTATTTCCGCAATCTCTCGCCGTCCGGCATGAACCAGAGCCCGACATCGATGTATTCCTTGACCGTGAAGAAGCACCTGGTCTGAATCAGAGCCTTCACCTGCTTCTCGCAGGCTTCCGCAATCCTGTTCTTCGGGCCCTTCAGGGCTTCGGCGGGGTCGTCGGTCGCAAAAGCGGTCCCCCGGGCGAGCGCGGCCGAAAGCGCCATGACGACTATAAGGGGATAAGCGGTTTTCATGCGAGGCATGTCTTCCTCCCTCGAAATCAGGCCCGGCCGCATTGCTTTTATTGTATCCGGTGAGACAGGGGAATCTCAAGCCGGTTCCGGCTCGGACAGGAGCGAAGAGCCGTGCGCGGCGGGGGCGTTCGGGGATCGGGTTTCCGTTGATTGAAGTCAAGGCTCGTCCGGGTTATATCACGCGCTCCGCGCGGTCCTTCCTCTGATTCCTTTCAATTTCTACAATAATTTCTTCACAGGAGACTATTGCATGCCGCCACGAATTGCCCCGGATTTGTCTGGATTCCGGCTTTCGCCGGAATGACGATAAGACGCCATGCGCACCTTTTATTCACCTGGATTCCGGCTTTCG
Organism: Candidatus Kuenenia stuttgartensis; assembly: GCA_020723505.1. GTDB lineage: Bacteria > Planctomycetota > JAKEIC01 > JAKEIC01 > DYIT01 > DYIT01. Next base: position 241 of record DYIT01000014.1, on the reverse strand, counting down.
CCGGAATGACGAATGGCCTGCGGTCCGCAGCGCCTTTCATCGCCGCACGCATGCCCATCCTCCCTGACAAGCGGCAGCCGGGGAGGTCGATGATAAAAAACCCCCGGGCTTCCGCCCGGGGGTTTTCTGTCGCAATCCGGACAAGCCTTTCCTATTTGACGTCAATCGCGTTCCGGCTTGTCCGGATGAGCGTCCTTCTCGCCGCTAGGAAGACGATGGCCGCGAAGGCCAGCGCGAAGGC
>DYIT01000013.1:55726-62874 GCA_020723505.1 Candidatus Kuenenia stuttgartensis | reverse complement strand
CTTCTTATCACTTCAGCATTTCAACAATTGTTCAAATGCCGGAATGGGAGGGACTCGCTCCGCAAAGTGCGCCTTGACAGCGCCGTTCCCCGGATGTACCTTCACGGCTGATTCTTCCATGCATGGAAGGGCGGGGGACCGGCTGAAACCGCCGTCCGGCGGTTCCGTCGCCCCGGCCTCCCTGGAACAGCGTCTAGAGGTATCAAATGCTCAGGATTACCGTGCGCCACCAGGCGAAACCGCAGGAAGTCCAGACGTTGGAGTTCGACAAGAGCCAGGTCACGCTCGGCAGGAACTCCGACAACGACATCGTACTGTCCGAAAGGACGGTATCCAGGCATCACGCGGTGCTCGAGTTCACCGGCGGTGCATGGAACATCAAGGACCTGAACTCGCAGTTCGGGGTCTTCGTGAACAAACGGAAGATTATCGAGGAGCCCCTGGAGAACCAGTGCGAGGTGTACATCACGCCATTCATACTCGGAGTCGAAATCGGCGGGGCCCCGGCTCAGGCCCCGGCCCCCGGCGCAGGACAGGACCTGGATCTCACGGTGCTGCCCAAGGGACAGGCGGCACCGGCTCCGGCCGCCGCCGCAAAGCCGCCCGCCCCGGTCCCTGCGGCTCCACCGAAGGCGCCTGCGCCCGCGGCGAAGCCCGCGGCGGTTCCGCCCCCGCCGCCCGCCAAGGTGACGCCACCACCTCCGCCGCCAAAGCCCGCGCCGCTGCCTCCGCCGGCCGCCAAGGCGGCCCCGAAGCCGCCTCCGCCGAAGCCGGTCCCGCCTCCTCCGCCGGCGCAGAAAAGCCCGATAGACGACCTGCCGGGCCTCGAACCCGCGCCGGAAGGCGAGGACGCCCTCGTCGAAAAGGACGCCGGGGACGGCGGAACGCTCATGTCATGGGAAGGCGGATCCGACATTAAAAAGGAGCTGGCCGAGGAGGACGAAGACGCGGGGCTCGAAGTGGAAAAAGCCCCCGGCCCGCGTCCAACTGCTGCCCAGCACCCCGAACAGGAACGCCTGCCTGCCCCGTACGAGGAGGAGGAACGCGGCGTCCGTCCCGCCCCTTCCGGCGGAAAGGGAGGAAGGGCGCGGGATGAGGAGGAGGAAGAGGAGGAGGAATTCCCCTCGATTTCCTCGCGCGGAGGAAAGTCCGACCAGCCCAGGAGCCCGCAGGACATGGCGATGAAGGCCAGGCTGAGGGGCATGCGCGGCTACGGCCGGATTAAAGGAGTGCTGCTCGGCCTGTTCCTGGTCCTTCTGCTCCTGGTGCCGCTCGCCGAGGTGAAGGGAGAGCTCATCATGTTCTGGACCCTGTTCACCGGGTCTGAGGCGCTGGAGGGCATGCCCGCGGAAGCGCTCTCGTTCATGAAGCTTTTCTACATCATCGCCGGAGCGGCCGGCCTGTTCATGGCGCTCGTTTCCCTCATATTCTCCGGCGGGGCCGTAAGGGGATTCCTGCAGATGCTGGCCGCCGCCGCGCTGCCCGGATTCCTGCTTTACTCCTTGCTCGGCGACGGAAAGGGATACCTGACCGGGGCCTTCGCAAGCCAGGAGGTCCTCTCAGGGGTGCTCAAGAGCTTCCAGGTGCTCGGCATTCTCGCCGCTTTCATCGTGCTGATGATCGCCTGCAGGGTGAACATCTACCTCCCGAAGAAATGGTTCCCAAGGCTGCTGTCGTTCCTGGCTGGCGGAGCGATGATTGCGTATTTCTTCGTGCCGAACCTGCTCGTGAAGGACCTGTCCCTGCTCGACGGGGTCATCAACACCGCGAAGGCGGTTCCCGACTTGAGTTCGGGGAAGAACATAGTGGCGGCGATTCTTATGCTCGCCTGCCTCGCATTCGTTCCGCTCATGGGGCTTTTCGCGCTTCCCAACCTAATCGGGTTCAGGGGCATGCTGAGGTCGAGGCTTGTCATATGGATGGGCTTCTATGTATTGCTCCTTCCGCTGATTGCGCTCATCGTATCCATGGATGATCCGTTCGACGCCATCATCCTGACTCTCGACATGGCGAGGTCATACTTCTTCGTGCTCGGGTTCTTCGTCGCGTTCCTCATGGGCGCTTCGGCCTTCGTGGGGAACGTGCTCGTGGGCATGAACTACAACGAGAGGATGCTCGCCTCCTCTTCGGATTGACGGGGCGGGCGGGGACCGGCCTGCGCTATCCCAGCCCGAATGCTCCGCAAATGCCATGAATGCCGATGCGTTCCTGCTTTTCGGCGTGCTCGCCGTCAAACACTGCTACCTGCACAAACTGGAACTGGGCGAATGCCTGGGCATACAGGAGAGGATGAGCCAAATCGGCAGCCTGAAGCCGATTGGGGGAATCCTCGCCGACCAGGGATACCTGACGGGCGCCGAGGTGGAGGAGGTGCTCGAAAGGCAGCGCATCAAGGAGCCCGCCGATCCGGGCGAATCGATGTTCGGGGACCTCGCGGTCATAAACGGGATGGCCTGCGAAGGCGACGTCCGTAGGGCGCTCAAGCTCAAGAAGCGCATGGAGAAAAGGGGCGAGAAGTTCAGGATAGGCGAGATACTCGTGATTGAGGGCGTTTTGAGGGGATCGCAGCGGGACGCGCTGCTCGTCTGCCAGGCTCGCCTGAGGAAGACGGGGCTGCCTGCGGACCTGCGGAGGACGCCGGACGCGGGCGGGCTGCTCCTCGAAATCGAGAGCATGCGGAGGACAGGCAGCCTGGGGAAGATAATCCTCGTCGCCGCACTCGCGGCCGCATGCGCCGCCGCGGCTGCCGCCCTCGTGCTTACGGCGTTGAAGATATGAACGGGGACGGGATACCCAGCATCGGCGAAATCCGGAGGAGGAAAGGCAGGTATTTCGTCCTCTGGGCCCTTCCAAGGGGCGAGACGGTCCCCTACGAGGTCTCCAGGGAAGTGCCGGTCATCATCGAGGACAGGTGCCCCACGTCCCCCTACTGCCCGGGCGAAAGAATCCCGCGGATTGAGGGAAATCGAAACGGCCGGGGAAGGGGCTGGGGCTACGTGGAGGACAGGACGTTCGCCATGGACCCGGAGACTTGCCCGTTCGGCTTCAGGTCCAAGCCGGAATGCTACCGGCACATCAACAGGATCGCGTTCGCGAAGGGAAGCACACCGGCGGAAAGCCTTGCCGAAACCGCCAGGTTCCTCGACAGCATAGGATACGACGTCTACGCCGAGTCCTTCGGCGAGGACGACCTGTCGGGGGAGCGCATACTGATAGCCCACGGGCCGCTGTACAACTTCCACGAGTTCAAGGTGGAGCTGGGCCCGCGCGGGAGGAAGCTTTTTCTGGTCCGGAACCCCTACGAGAACCAGATGCCTCCGGGTGCCGAGAGGTGCGCGCTTTGAAAGTCATCGCCGTATTCCATCCGAGGGAAAACCTTAGAAAGTGCACCCTCTGGCCGCTCGTCACCAGGGGCGACATCGAGGCACGGACATTCGCCGACGCGGCCCTTCTGGACTGGAGCGACAAGACGATTCTGGATCCGGCAGGGGATCCCCTGTCGCCTGCGGACGCCGGAAGGACGCTCGTGATCATCGACGGTACCTGGCGCTACGCAAGGAAGATGTCCTTCGCGATTCAGGCGGAGAAGAGGTCTCTCCGCGGATTCGTCACCGCGTACCCGAGGACGTCGAAGCTCTTCCGCGACCCGCCGGGCGGACTCGCTTCCGCCGAGGCGCTCTTCGCCGCGAAGCTCATGATGGGCGCAAGGGACGACTCGTCCCTGGACTTCTACAGGTGGAAGGAGGACTTCCTCCGCACGAACGCCCGGCTGATCTCCGAAATCGAAGGAGGGCGGCGTCAAGCTTAGGAAGAGCGCTGAAGAGCCCGGATCTTCGGGTGGTTGGCTCCGGTATTCTTCGTACACGTTCATTCAATCAACCTGCTCGCTCCCGTCTCAACACCAATGTCAAGGATCTTGAGATTTGCGCACCTCGTTATATTTCGCCGCAAAGAGGCGCAAAAAGCACAAGAGGGTTCGAGAGGCGATTCACCACCGAAGACGCCGAAGACACCGAGAGGAGGAGATACGTATGGCACAGAGATCACATGGATCTGGACATGCTGGTCTGGATTTGCCGAAGCTTGCAGGCGGGGGCACGGGAGCGCGCTGCGGAGCTATCCGTGCCCCAGGCTGCGAAGCGGCCGTCCGGGAGGGGCGAAAGGAGGTCCGGAAGAACTTGTTCATCCGGGCTTCATGTTCTTCCGCGCCTCCTTAGTCCCTCCCCTCGCCGACAAGCAGCAACAGATTCCCCTTTGCGGCTATATTGAAATCCGAAATTTCACGACTATCCCCGAACCTCCCGGCCCTCCGGATCAATCCCGGAACGCCCCCCGCGCCAGTCAACTCTTCCCGACTGAACAGATGGAATGCCACTTGATCGCGGTTGCGCGATTTGATATTAAGAGGTTCCCGTTTTTCCGGCATCAGGGAAGGGCGAACCTTGCGGCGGTCCCCGGGCGCGGAGTTTGAAGCGTCAGGCCGGCGCCGCATGAAGCGGAGGGCCGCGGATGGCCTCTGACGAACCGTTGACCACTGGCGAAATCGCCGATTTGTGCCACGTGTCGCACGTGACCGTCTTCCGGTGGATAAAGAGGGGTTTGCTGAAGGCTTACTCCACTCCGGGGGGGCACTACCGCGTGCAGAAGCCCCAGTTCCTCTCGTTCCTCAAGGAGCAGGAGATGCCGGTCCCCGCGAACCTCGGGAACTCGCAGTCCTGCATCCTCATCGTCGACGACGACAAGGCGATTCTCGACATCGTCTCCAGGGCCGTCCTCGAATCGTTCTCGGACTGCAGGGTGGACATGGCCTTGAACGGCTACGAAGCATGCATTAAAATCGGCGACCGCAAGCCCGATTTGATTATCCTCGACCTGATTATGCCGGGGATGGACGGTTTCGAGGTCCTGAAGACGGTAAGATCAAATCCGGAAACGTCCGGCTGCAGGATTCTTGTGCTCTCGGGATACATGAACGAGGAGAGCATGCGGAAGGCGATGGACAACGGCGCCGACATGTTCCTCAACAAGCCGGTGGACCTCGAGGCCCTGGTAGGCACGATTGGCGAGCTGTTGAACAGCTGATTTTTTCGGACTTCCCGACTTGGCGACGTACACGAAATGCCCGCGATGCGGGGCCAAATACGAAGTGACGACCTGCCCCGACGGGACCACCCTCGTCTGCGACGTTTGCGGATTCGACATCGTCGTGGAGTACGAGAAGGAGAACATCATCCCCGGCGGCATCTCCGTGAAGACCAAGGTGCTCGGCGACGGCACGAAGTGGCTCGAATGCCCCAAATGCGGATTCAGCAACGACATCACGACAAAGACCCCCGGCAACCGGTTCCGCTGCCAGAGGTGCAACCTCCTGCTCCAGTCCCCGGTCGAGAAGAAGCCGGAAAAGCGCCAGACCAGGTCCCTCAGGGGCGAGGATATACTCACGTGCCCGGGATGCGGCACGAAATACAACATATCCGGATACACGCCGGGAAACAGGTTCCGGTGCAGGTCCTGCGGGTTGAGCCTCAGGGTCCCGGAAAGGGGCGAATGGACCGGATCAGGCGACTGGGAGATCGACGTCGAAAAGGGGCTGCTCAAGTGCAACGGTTGCGGCAAATCCTACCCGATAGCCGAATACATGTCCGGCAAGGCGTTCGAGTGCAAGACCTGCAGGAAGGCGTTCACGCCGACCATGGACCTCGCGCAGCTTGCGGCGCAGAAATCCGAGGCGAAGCCGCGCGCCGCCGCTTCAGAGCCCGCGCCTGCGAAGACCGCGGCGGCCCCTGAGGACGAATGGGACCTGAACGTCTCCTCCGGGATGATTAGATGCAGAAGCTGCATGTACACGTACGACATCTCGGGCATGAAGGATGGCGCTGATTTCGTGTGCCCGCGCTGCAGCAAGGTCTTCAAGATGCCGGGAAGGGTCAGGGACGAGTCCGAGAGGGTCAGGGTAGTGTGCCCGAAATGCGGCGCAGGCTACGACGTCTCCGGATATCTCGTCGGCACCATGTTCGGATGCGAAAAGTGCGACGCCGTGGTTGCCGTCGGCGGAGGCGCCCGGAAGGCGCCGGAACCCGCGCCTCCAGGCCCGCGCATGGACATCGGAAACGCGGTGATTGCCGAGGGAATCGCGGTCGGAAAGCCGCCCACCGTGCCGGTGCGCTCAGAACCTCCTTCAGGGCCGCAACCGGCTTCCGAAGACGGGGCCGCCGCCGCAGGCGAAGCTCCCGCGGCTTCCAAGCCGCCCGCCCATGCTCCGAAAACCCCGGACAGGCCCGGCGCTGCGCACGCGTGCGCAGCGGCGGACATGAAGGAACCCCCGCTCCCCGAGGAGAGCATATTCGAGCCTGAAAGGAAAACGGCAAAGGACACTGATGCAGCCGTGGCGCCCAAGACCGCATCGGCCTCGCCGGCGGACGGTGAGGAGGATTTGGCTGCAATGGCCCTCGAGGCGGCGAAATCGATGCCGGATTCGGAGGCGGAGGCGGAAAAACCCCCTGCCCCAGCTCCTGAGGCCCCGCCGAAGGCTGAAAAAGTCCTTCTTGCCTGCGATTCCTGCGGGCAGAAATACAAGGTCCCGCCGATCCCGGACGGCAAGAAGAGGAAATGCAAGAAGTGCGGCGGCATCCTCGGCCCGGTCGAAGACTCGGGCTCGAAGAGGCAGCCCGCCATCGTTCAATCGCTTGCCGACGAGCAGTTCGAGAAGATGGCGTCCGAAGTGAAGGAAGTGGATGTCATCCCGCAGGGAGCGGAGCCGGCCGCGGAGCCCGCGGCGGAACCCCCGGCGCCTGCTGCCGGCGATGACTCCTCCGCGCCTGCGGACGAGAAGGCGAAGAAGAGCAAGCTCAGGAAGAAGCACGGGAAGCCATAACCCGGACGAGCCGGAACCTGACTGATTTTCGACCCTGATGCACATGATCCAATTTCTGATTAACATGATCCTTCTATTGGAAGGGAGTCGCCTCAAATCAAAATCATGTAAATCGGAATGGAAATCATGTCAATCAGGCTCGAAATCTTTTCCGTTTCTACAATGAAAAGGACGAAGTGACGATGAAGGCCTTCTCGCTCCTCGTTTCCACCGTTCCTGACAGTGAGACCGGCTTGAAAATCGCGCGGGCTCTCGTTGAAGAGAGGCTCGCGGC
>DYIT01000013.1:46824-55716 GCA_020723505.1 Candidatus Kuenenia stuttgartensis | reverse complement strand
GCCTGCGCGAACATCGTGCCCGGCGCCATGTCCGTGTACAGGTGGGAGGGGAAAATCGAGACTGCAGGGGAGATCGTGCTTCTTATAAAAACGAGGAAGGACCTCGCAGCGAAGGCCATGGACAGGCTCAAGAGCCTTCATCCCTACAGCGTTCCCGAGGCGATTGAAATCAGCATCGAATCGGGGCTGAAATCCTACCTTGACTGGCTCGATGCGGAAACCTCGACCTGAGAGGGATTTTCCCATTCAACCCGGTACACGGCGGAATCCGGAACCCAGAAGCCAGCAGCCGCAGGCAGAAGACCCTGGTTCACGAACTTCCGTGCGACAGTCGAGTGAAATCCCTGTCTTTTCCCGGTATTCCTCCAGAGAATTCCTAGGCAAGGGCATTCTGTTCCGGACGCGCAGCATCCCTTCCTTCGAAACCAGGCGCGTCTTGCAACCTGCGAATAATAACCATATAATCCAACAAGAGTTACGAAAGGACGGGAGGGTCCGAATCCGCGCGATGCCAGGTATTGCTTTGCGAGGAAACATGAAGAGAAGCCTCATTTGCCTTTTCCAGGCGGCCGCGCTGGCCTTGTTGGTTTTCTCCTGCGGGCAGGGTCAGAAAGCCGTCAAGCCGCCTGCAAAGGGAACCGTAAGAGGGGTTGTCACCGAGTCAGGGAAGAACCTGCCCGTGGGCGGGGCGGTGGTGAAAGTGGGCGAAGATTCGGGCATGACCACGCCCGAGGGATCATACAGCCTTTCAGTCACGTATGGCAACTACTTCGTGAACGTCACCAAGGAAGGATACGAACCCTACCGCTCCGCGATCGAGATCAGGATTCCGCCGGATGGCGTAGTGGAACACGACGTGAAAATCAGGGTGAAGGACGACAAGGCGCCGCAGGTCTCGGAATTCGGGGTGACGAAGCGGGACATCGCATTCGTGGAAATCACCGTGAAGACCGACGAGGACGCGCTGGCGAAGATTGAATACGGCCCGGGACCGGAGTATGGAAGGCTCAAGTCGTCGGCCCAGGCCGCCAGGGAGCAGACGATACGCATCGACGGGCTCGATCCGGGGACCAAGTACCAGTTCAGGATGACCGTCCAGGACCAGCACGGCAACGTCTCGCAGCCGATGACCGGCGCGTTCGAGACCTTGCTTCCGAAGGACACGAAAGCCCCGCAGACGCAGCTCACCAAGACGCCCGCCGAGATGTCGAGGGACGCGAGCGCCGGTTTCGCCTGGACCGCGACCGACGACAGGTCGCCTCCTGAAAAAATCGTGTTCTCATTCTGCCTGGAGGGACACGAGAGGAACTTTTCGCCTTACGTGTCCAACACCACGAGGCTGTACAAGGGCCTGAAGGACGGAAGCTACACGTTCAAGATTAAGGCCCGCGACGAGGACGGGAACGTCGAGCAGACCGTGGTAGAGTACTCGTTCACCGTTGACACGACGCCTCCCCAGAACCCCTCCCTGCTCGCGGCGGGCGGAGAGAAATTCACCGGCACCAGGGCAATCGAGCTGGTCTGCATGGCCGAAGGGGCGGCCGAATCCTCGATATGGGAGGGCAAGGAGACCCAGGAAGGGGGATGGACGCCGTTCAAGGAGAAGAAGCAGTTCGTCCTGAGCCTGGGCGATGGGGAGAAGATTATATTCGCGAAGTACAGGGACAAGGCGGGCAATGCGACCGAGGCGGTGACCGCGTCGATAATCCTCGACACCGAGCCCCCGTCGAGGCCCGCGGACCTGAAGCTGGTGTCCCAGGCGTCGACCGAAGTCCAGCTCTCATGGAGCCCGGCGAAGGACACCGGCTCGGGCATCGATTCCTACGCGGTTCTCCGCGACGGGGTCGAAATCGGGAAGGCGAAGGGTACGTCGTATTCCGACCGCCAGGTGAAGCTGGGCAGGAGATACGCGTATTCGGTGACCGCAATCGACAGGCTCAAGAAGGCTTCGGACCCGAGCAACGAGGTCCTCGTCACAGTGAAGGGAAATCCGCCGAACGCGCCTTCATTACCGAATCCGCCCGATAAGTCCGACTCCCAGCCGACCGGCCTCACGCTCACCTGGACCGGAGGCGACCCGGACGGCGAGGACGAGGCCTCCTACGACGTGTACTTCGGCGTCGAATCCGAGCCGCCCCTCAGGGCGTCGGCGCTGAAGTCGCCCGCGTTCCCGATGAGCGGGCTCAAGGCCGCCCAGCTCTACAACTGGCGCGTGGTCGCGAAGGACTTGCAGGGCATGGAGACCAAAGGCCCGCTCTGGAGTTTCACGACCGCGGAGCAGGCGAACACGGCTCCGCAGGCCGCGGTCTCGGCCGATCCGCAGTCCGGGCCGGCCAGGACGTCCTTCAAGTTCGACGCGTCGCAGTCCAAGGACGCGGAGGACCAGCCTCAGGCCCTGTCGTTCAGCTGGGATTTCGACGGCGACGGCAAGCCGGACACGCCGTGGAGGACCGAAAGCTCCTACGAGAAGTCGTTCCTCTCCGTAGGCCCGGTCACGGTGACCGTGATGGTCAAGGACTCGCGCGGAGCGGTTTCGAAAGCGTCCATCAGGATTGAAATAAAGAACATGCCGCCCGCACTGGCCGGCGACCCGATGCCGCTCAACGGTTCCACCGGGGAACCCATCAACGCAAAGCTCGCATGGAGCTTCAAGGACGACGATCCCGGCGCCAAACTGTCATATGACCTCTATTTCGGCACAGGCGAGTCCAAGCTCAGGCTGCTCGCCAAGAAGATGGAGCAGAACTCCTACGTCCCGCCGCAGCCGCTCGAGCCCGGCGTCGTGTACTACTGGCGCGTGACCGCGTACGACGAGCAGGGCGCGGAAACCCAGGGGCCGCTCTGGAGCTTCGCCACGGGAAAAAAGGCCGTGAAGCTCCCGCTCCGGGCCGAGGTCTCCGTAGCCCCGAAAACAGGCAAGACCGTCACGCCGTTCAGGTTCGACGCATCCCTTTGCCAGGATCCGGATGATCCCCCCGAGGCGCTGAGGGTCCGGTGGGACTGGGACGGCGACGGCAAGTACGACACGGACTTGAGCACGGCTAAACAGGTGGTGAAGACGTTCTCCAGGATCGGGAGCATCACGGTCGGCCTCGAGGTCCAGAACTCGAAGGGCCAGACCGCGAAGGCGTCGGTCGGGATTGCCGTGGAGAACACGGCGCCCGCCTTCGCAGGCCAGCCGATGCCGCGGAACGGCGCCGTGAACGTGGAGCCGGACGCGAACCTCGCATGGGACGCCTCGGATCCCGACCCCGGGGACAGGACGACGTTCATAGTGTTCCTCGGCCCGGCGAAGACGGGCATGGCGCTCGCCGCCGCGGCGTCGGCTGCGAACACCTTCAAACCCCAGGCGCCGTTCGAGGGCGGCGAGACCTACAACTGGAAGATAGTCGCCGAGGATTCCAACGGCGGAAAGACCGAAAGCCCGGTCTGGGCGTTCACGGTGAAGAAGCGCGAGAACAACCCGCCCATGAGGCCGGTCATACTCGAAGCGAAGGACAAGGTGCGCCTGAACCAGCGCGCAGTATTCACGGCCAAGAGCCGCGATCCCGAGGGCGAGGCCGTCAAGGTCAGGTTCGACTGGGGCGACAATACCGTGTCTCCCTGGTCGGAGACCGGGTCGGACGGGTCGGTGCAGCTGTCCCACCTCTACGCCAAGGAGGGCAGCTACGAGGTCAAGGCTCAGGCCATGGACGGCGCGTTCACTCACTCCGAATGGTCAGAACCCATGTTCATAGCCGTGCTTCCCAAGGAGAAGGAGGGCGAAGAGGAGGAGGACCTGTGGCACTGGCATCCGGACACCAGGAGGAACATGGCCGACCTGCTCACGGTCAAGGCAAGGTACTGGTTCGCCAACCTCGGAGGGTCCGGGATATGGAAGGGCGTGGGTGATCCTCTCGCCGAACTCGACTTCAGGTCCGACCTTGGGATTTCCGAGCGCAAGGGGGCGCCCGGCGGGCTGATTGAGTTCGGCAAATACCTGTCCGCCGGAGCCGAGTACTTCTTCCTCGAATACGCCGGCGAATCCTCCATCCCCCAGGACTCGGTCTTCGGCGGTTCGTTCCTTCCCGCGGGGCTTGCTGTCAAGTGCACGGACAAGATTCGGTTCGGGCACATATACATGGGGTTCGCCCCCTACCTCGGCGACTACTTCGGCGGCGGAATCAAGATAGGCGGCGGGTATTTCTGGAACAAGACCACGGTCACGCCGACCGCGCCCGCGGGCGACACGGAGGTGGAGAGCATCGAGTTCCCGGTGCCGCTGCTTGGCATCAGGCTCTACGGCAGGCTCACCAAGTACATCACGGTCGCCCTCGAATGCTCGTACATCGAGGGCGGTCTCCAGGAGTTCAACATGAGACGGGGCAGGCTGTTCGACATATCGGGCGAGGTCCTTTTCACGCCCGTCCCGTACATCGGCATCGCTCTGGGCTACCGGTACTCGTCGCTCAAGGCCAGAATCACGGAGGGATCCTCATCGCCAGACTCGAAGCTTGATTTGGTCCTTGACGGATTCCATCTGGCTTTCATGGTCCACCTGTGAGAAGACCCGGCCCCAAGGTCGTGACCGCAATGGCCCCGTTCAAGGGCACGCTGGCTTCGGACGAGGCCGGGCGGTTCGTGGCCGAGGGAATCCTCGGCGTTAGGCCCGACGCGCGCGTGACCGTGCTGCCCGTGGCCGACGGCGGCGAGGGGACCCTAGACGCCGTGCGCTCGGCCATGAAATGCCGAATCGAGGAAGCCGCGGTCGAAGACCCGCTTGGAAGGCCTCTTTCCGCCGCGTTCGGCATGGCAGGGCATGCCGCGATCATCGAGATGGCCAAAGCCTCGGGCCTGCCGCTGCTTTCGGAAAACGAGAGGAACCCCCTCGCCGCGTCGAGCAGGGGCACCGGCATGCTGGCGGCAAGGGCGATTGATGCCGGGGCGGAAAGGATAACCATCGGGGCCGGCGGCAGTGCGACGGTCGACGGCGGGACCGGGGCGATGTCGGCGCTGGGGTTCAGGTTCCTCGACCGCCGGGGCAGGAGGCTCGGCCCTGGCGGGGGACCGCTCAGGCGTCTTCGGCGCGTCGAATTCCCGGCTGGCCGTTCCCCGGTGAAAAAGGCTTCGTTCGTGATTGCCTGCGACGTGACGAATCCCCTCGTCGGGCCGGACGGGGCTGCGCGCGTCTACGGGCCGCAGAAAGGCGCGTCCGCGGAGGACATCGCGGTTCTGGAGGAGGGCCTTGCCAGGCTTGCCGAGGCGGCGGTCGAGGCCGGATTGACGGATGTGTTGTCGGTGCCGATGGCCGGCGCCGCGGGCGGGCTGGCGGGGGGATTCGCGGCGTTCCTGGGGGCCAGGCTCATCCCAGGCGGGGAGTGGGTTCTCGACGCGGTGCGTTTCGACGAGGCAATCGAGGGTGCCGACCTCGTTGTGACCGGGGAAGGCAGGATTGATTTCCAGTCTGCATTCGGGAAGATGCCGTCGAGGGTCGCCGCGAGGGCGAAAAGGAAGGGCGTGAGGTGCGTCGCCGTGGGCGGGACCCTGGACAGAGGCTTCGAGGACATCCTTTCAGCAGGAGTGGAAAAGGCGTTTGCAGCGTGGCACAGGGGAGGCAGGACCGCTGCGGAGCTCAGGAAAGGAACGCCCGAAAGGCTCAGGAAAGCGGGAGCGGCAATCGCGATGGAATTTCTCGGCGAAGGGAAGTAACTTCCCGCGCCGGGAAGCGTTTCCCATATTGCGGCCTCGACATGCGCAAGTTGCGCTTATGAACATGAATCAACGAGAACAGACCGGCATCATTCCAGGCGCCAGGATTGGAGCCCGGCGCGGGATTAGATTTCATGGTTGGGGCTGCCGCAGACGCAAGACCCTTGAGCGCCTGTCTTGCGCGGCCGTCGCGGCCGCGGTAATCGCTTTTTCTTCGTCCGCAGCCGCCGCGGGGGAGTTCAAATTCGAAGTCAATCCGATATTCCGATCCCCGGGAGGAGCCGTTCCGTCTGCGGTCAACGGAAGAATCCTTCCTCTGAGAGTGAGGCTCAGGACCGCGGTCGGCGTCAAGGGCGAGGTCAGGGCGTACCTGATGGACAGGGAAAACAGGGTGACCAGGCTGACCCTGGACTCCGGGCCCGGGGAATTCGCCTACGAGATAGGCGTGGGAATCCCCGAGAAGGCCGGCACTCCTGAGATCGTCGTCGAGGCGACTATAAACGGCGAGAGGATGGAAGAGCTGTCCCTGGGATTCAGCGGATTGAGGAGGTTCGAGTCGGGGGACGTATTCAATCCGGTTGTCACGGCGTGGGTGAGCGAAGCCGCGGAAATCCCCGCAGCGGTGCATGCGTTCGAGAGGCAGATAATGTCGTCCCACGTGCTGGCTGCGCCGGATGATTTGCCTTCGGACTGGCGCATGTACTTCGGGGTCGACCTTGTGGCGCTCGGCGATGCGGACTGGAACAAGATAAGGCCCGAGAAGGCGGCAGCGCTGATTTCCTGGCTCAAAGCCGGTGGAAGGGTTCTGATTCACGGCGGCACTTTCAGGCAGGGGACGGGCTGGTTCCTGGCATCTGGGCTTCAAGTCAAGGGCGACGCGAACGTGGTCTCGATCGGGGAGGAGGAATGGCCTCCGGGATTCGGGAGGCTCCGGGAATCGCCGGAAGGCGAGGGAAAGACTTCCGGCGAGCGCAAAGCGGAGTTCCGCATGATTGATCTCGGCGGGGGGCGGGTCGTATCGCCCGGCGGATCGGTTTACGCGGCGAGGCCGTTCGGCCTGGGCACGCTGGTCGCGGTTTCCGCCGACCTCGATTCGGCGGGGATGAATGCCATGGAGCCCGACTCTCTTCTGCTGTTGTCGGCAGCGAACGGCTTCGAAATAGAGGAGATGTCGCCCCCGGTTTCGCAGTACCAGAATTATCCGGGCGAATCCCCTGCGCCGGACTGGGCATGGGCGTTCGAGAAGGCCGCGAAGGTGCCGGGCGTTCCCGCCGGTGCGGCCGCCGCGGTGGCGGTGGCATTCATAATCCTCGTGGGTCCGGTCGACTACCTGTTCCTGCGGAGATACGGGATGCAGAGGTTCACGTGGTTCACCACCATCGCTGCCGCAATCGCGTTTTCGCTCGGAATCCACATCCTGATGGGGGAGATCAGGGGCGCGCGATCATTGTGCGTTTGCGCGGCGATCGACGACGTGCATGCCGACGGCATGAGAAGAAGGGCATGGTTCTCCGTGTTCGTCCCGGGCGATTCCAGGGGCTATGCCGCGGAGACGACCGAGAACGGCATCATGTTCGACGCGGGGTCCTTCGCCGGCCACGGATCGGACAGGACGGAATTCCTCGCGGGCGGGACGCGCATGGAATTCTCGGTCCCCGTCTGGGCCGGTGCGGCCGTGTCGGCGGTGGAATACGGCCCCGGCGGAGGGTACTGGCGGCCTGATCCGCTCGTCCTCAAGGGGGGGATTATGTCCGGCAGTATTGAGAGCACGGGCCCGAATCCAATCGAGGCCGTTCTGGTCTACGGCGGCATGGTCTTTGCCGGCGAGCCCGGGCCGGACGGGGCGATTCGTTTCGATTGCAGGGGAAATTCCGAGGAGGATTTCCAGCCGGACGTGACCAGCTTCCTCGTCAATCGCCACGTTAACTCGCTGGAGACGGGATTCTATCCATGGAAGCCCGGCTCGGGAACGGCCGGACCGGGCGCGGGCGTCCGCAAGCGCGCGTATGCAAGCGGAAGAGCCGTGAGATACGCGGATTGGGGCTTCAGGCTTGCAGGCCAGCTTTACTGCCCCTTCAGGACCGCCGGGCCTGGCGAGGGCGTCCTGACGATCATCTTCCACGGCGACGCGCGGCCCGCCATAGACGACGGCATGATGGAGGTCATGTGCGTGCGCGCCGAGAGGAGGATGGTTCCAGTGAAGGAGGAGCCTTGATTGAAACCGTGAATCTCGTGAAGCACTTCGGCCGCCTCGAGGCGTTGCGCGGCGTGTCCATGAAGGTGCAGGAGGGGGACATCTACGGGCTCATCGGCCCGAACGGGGCGGGCAAGTCCACGATGTTCAGAATCCTCTCGACCATCATGAGGCCGACCTCGGGCGTCGCGACAATCTGCGGCGTGCCGGTTTCCCAGGGCGACAAGGTCAGGAAGCTCATCGGCTACATGCCCGACGTGTTCGGCGTCTACGAGGACATGACGGTCTACGAGTACCTCGAGTTCTTTGCAGCGGCCTATTACATCAAATCAAAGGAAAGAAAGGCGCTCATAAACGGCGTTCTCGAGCTGACCGACCTCGGGTTCAAGAAGGCCGCCATGGTCAAGTCGCTTTCCCGCGGGATGCAGCAGCGCCTCGGCGTCGCGCGCGTGCTTGTGCACGACCCGAAGGTCCTGATTCTCGACGAACCGGCCTCCGGGCTCGACCCGCGCGCGAGAATCGAGCTCAGGGAGCTTCTCAAGGAGCTCAGGCGGCTCGGCAAGACCATCCTCATATCGTCGCACATACTCTCGGAACTCGCGGAGATCTGCAACCGCATAGGAATCATAGAGAAGGGCGCGCTGGTGTTCGAGGGGACCAAGGAGGACCTGTCCTCGCGGCTCAGCGGGCTCGAGGCCATCTGCATCGAGGTCGACGGAAAGCGCGAGGAGGCGCTCTGCTTCCTGGGCGCGCACCCGGGCGTGGACAAGGCCCTGATCGAGGACGGCTTCATCAGGGTTCGGCTCAAGGGCGATTTCAAGGACGTCCCCGGCCTTCTCGGGTCGATGGTGTCCGCGGGATACCGTATCAGCAGGTTCAATCCCGAGGAACCGTCACTGGAGGCCGCGTTCATGGCTCTCACGAAGGGGAAACTCGCCTGATGAACCTGTTCAGCCCGGTGTTCTGGAAAGAGATGGTTCAGACCGCGAACCGATCCAGGACGTACCTAG
>DYIT01000013.1:0-46814 GCA_020723505.1 Candidatus Kuenenia stuttgartensis | reverse complement strand
TGCGGACGGTGTTCCTTGCCGCAATCGTAGGGGCGGTCGCGCTGTGGTGGGCGCTGGACGCCCCCGACGGCAGCGGGCGCCGCATGACGCTCTCCGACTCGGCGGAGTTCGGCAGGAAGATGTTCGTCTGGCTCTCCTTCCTCCTCATGACGGGCGCCGCGCTCCTGACCCCGGCAGTCACCGCGGACCTGCTCACGGGCGAGAAGAAAGCCAACACGCTTGGACTTCTGCTGCTGACGAGGTTGAGCCCGGTCATCATCGTGAGGGACAAGGCGCTCAGCAGGATTGCCTACATGGGCCAGCTCGTGGTGCTCTGCATGCCGTTCCTGTTCATCTGCATGATGTTCGGCGGCGTGTCATCGTGGCAGATCGTCGCGGTCGTGGGGTCCATATTCGCGATAATCCTGACCGGCCTGGCGGCGGGCTTGTTCTTTTCGACAGTGCTTCAAAACTACGTGAGCGCCCTGTGCGCCTCGTACGCATTCATGTTCGCCTACCTCCTCGTGCTGCCTACGGCCATCGGGATGGCCCTGGCCTTCATCCGGGGAGCCGAGATCTGGCTGGCGTTCGCGTCGCCTTTCATGGCGCTCGTCCTCATAGTCGAACCAAGGTTCATCACCGGACCGGAGCTCGAGGCTCTCAAGTCCGCGTGGACCGGGCCGCTCGGCGCCGGGCTGGTCATGCTGCTCGCCTCGGTCGTAATATGCACGAGGCTGCTTCCCCGGCACGCGGAATTGAGGCCGGCGGCTGCAAGCCGGGGCGGTTTGACCGGTCTCGCGTCGGCCTCGGCATGGAAAGTACTCCTTTCCGTCCCGGTGCTCCCGTTCATCTTCCTGGCGGAGATTTTCGAGCGGAGGAGAGGCATCGGAAGGAACCCGGTGCTCTGGCGGGAGGCCGCAGTCACGAAAAGGTCTGGAAGGCTGGCGACGGTGTACGTTTCAGGGGTCATCCTGTACCTGTTCGCTGGAATCCTTGCCATTTGCGCTGCAAGTGGGAACATCAACCTGGACGTGCTCTATCAGATTGCCGTCGCGTTCTTCGTATTCAGCGAGTTTTTCCTGTTCCTGGCCGCGTCGGTGACTTCCGCAGTTTCGTTGACTCAGGAGCGCGAAGAGGGGACGTTCGAAGTCCTGATATCCACGGCCCTGAGGACGAGGCATATCGTGCTCGGCAAGTTCCTCGGCGTGCTGAGGTCATGCGCGGTGCTTGCGGTATTCCCGGCGGTTTTCGCGGTCATAGCCGGCGCTTCCGGCCGGGTATTCCCCGGTGTAGTCGCGTTGTCCATCGCCTTCCTCCTTCTCCAAGCTGCAGGGGTTTCGGCAATGGCCGTGTATTTCTCCGCCGTGAGCAGCACGTCGGTGAAGGCGGCGGGACTCGCCATAGTCGGGGGGATTGTGGCGCTCGTGGCGCCGATGGTGGCGACGGCCGTGCTCGCGGACGTATTCGGGAATTCCAGGGCGTTCGAGGAGGTCCTGTTCAGCCTTGGGCCGGGGGTGCTTCCGGCAACCCTCCTGGCAGACACGCCATACAAGATGGCCGCGCCCGGAACGCTCCTGCTCTCTGCGTTCGCGTTCGTATCCATCGGCCTCTTGTCCCTGCTGGCGGCGACGCACAGGCTGAACAGCGAGACCGGGAGAGAGGGCGGCGGTTCGGGGATGTCGAGATGGCTCGGCGCGGCGCGGTCGGCGTTAAGCGCAAGAAGCCGGTGATCCAGGGGCTTGTCCCGGGTCCGGTTTGCTGATAGCCTTGCGGCAGAACGGATGTTGCCGAGAGATGGAGCGATGATCGACGAGGAAAAGGAGCCGCTTGCGGAGGGCGAAGAACCCGGAGGGGAAGCCGGCGACGGCGGGGGGGAAGGTCCGGGCGAATGGGATGAAGACGCCGCCGAGCTTCCCCGCTCCCTGAAGATTGCGCGAATCATGCTGTATGCAGGCGCTGCAGGGATGGTGCTCGACACGATTGGATGGCTGATGGTCTCCTTCAGGAAGATTCCGGAGTATCCCTATTTCCCCATAGCCGTCGGATGCGCTGCCGTATACTTCGGCGGAAGGGTGATTCAGCTCGTCAAGAGGCGCCGGTGAGGGGCGGGTTCCCTGGCGGTTCAAAGTGCTCCAGGGGATTAGTCATTCAATCGTAGTATTAAGCGCCGGTAAAACGACCTCGAAGGTGGCGCCGCGGCCGAACTCGGAGTTGACCGATATGCTGCCGCCGTGGCTCATGATTATCTTGTAGCACGTGGAAAGCCCGAGCCCCGTGCCCTTGCCGACCTCCCTCGTGGTGAAGAACGGGTCGAAAATCCTGCCGATGTTCTGGGGCTTAATCCCGACCCCGTCGTCGGCGACCGATACGTGCACCGTGTCGAGAATCTGCCATGACTTTACGACGATTCTTCCGCTCCTGCCTGCATCCTCTATCGCGAGCCTCGCGTTGTTGATTATGTGCACGAACACCTGCATGAGCTGGTTCAAGTCGCCGAGCACTTCCGGAAGCGATTCGTTGAGGATAACGATGACCGCGATGCCAGCGGATTCGAGCTCGAATTTCTCGAGGTTGAGCACGCGCTGGACTACGGAGTTGATCGAGACAGGGCTCTTGCGCGACTTGAGGGGCTGGGCGAACGTGAGGAGGTTCTGGACGATTTCCTTTGCCCTCTCTCCCTCCTTGAAGATGAGCCCGGACTTATCCCTGACGTCGGGCGCGAGCTTCTGGTCCATGTTCATGAGCTGGGCGAATCCGATGATTGAGGTCAGCGGATTGTTGAGTTCGTGCGCCATGCCAGAGACGAGCTTCCCCATCGAGGAGAGCCGCTCCGCCTGGGAGAGCTGCTCCTGCACCTCCCGCTCCATCGTTATGTCGCGGCCCACGCCGAGCGCGCCGAGGATTTCCCCGGGCTTGTTCTCCACCGCGGCGAGGCTTATGGACATGAGCCTCCTCTCCCCGGACGAATTGGAGATTTCGGACTCGAAGGTCTGGGCGGCGCCGGTCTCCAGGGTTTTCCGGATTTGCTCCCTGTTCTTTTCCGCCGACCCCGGGGACAGGAAGTCGAATATGGGCTTCTTGAGGAGGTTCTGGATGGGGAGGCCGAAGATCTTTTCTGTCCTGCTGTTGAGGAACGTGAAGCTGCCCGCCGAGTCCAGCTGGAATATCCAGTCGTTGGCGGCCTCGACAAGGAGCCGGTACATTTCCTCGGACAGGAACTTCTCGCTCGTCAGGCTCGCCCTTTCTATGGCGGTGCCGACCTGGCTTGCTATTGCCTGGAGGAGCTGCATGTGCTGCTTCTCGAAGCCCCTTGCGGCCGGCTTGCCGGGATCCTCGGCGGCAGGAGCGGAGGCGTCGATGTAAATCGCTCCCTTCAGCTTCTCGAGCCCCGCGAACGGGCAGGATAGCATGTTTATAACTCGCCTGTCCTCCGGCCTCGCCTTGCGCGACAGCGGGAGCTCGGCGACGGTGACCACGGACTGGCCCGAAGCGATGGAATCCTCGATGACCTTCTTCGAGATGTCCGGCGGGAATTTTTCCGCCACGCCCTTCGCCGTCTGGCCGAATATTGGCTTGAACCCCTGCGCGTCCTTTTCGGCCGAGACGATTATCGCCCTGTCCGCGTCGAAGATGTCGAGGATGATCTTCACTACGTGCCTGGAAAGCCTCGATATGTCGAGCTCGGTGGCCAGGATGTTGCCGATTTCGATGAACGCCTCCGGAATCCTGTCGAGAATGCCGCTTCGGTCCGGCGACTTCTCCCTGAGGAGGCTTTCGATTAGCTCGGCCGACTGCTCCCTGAGAGTGCTAATCCTGTGCCCCGATCCGCCGGTAAGCAGCACGTGCGAAGTCTTGGCGGGATTCGTGAGCTGGGGGCAGATGAACGAAATCTCGGTCTGGCCCACCGCTATGACATCGCCGTTGAAGATGGGGCTCTCGGAAACCTCCTGGCCGTTCAGGCACGTGCCGTTGGTCGAGGCGAGGTCGACAAGGTAAACCTGGCCGCCGCGCTTCTCGAGAGCGAAGTGCGTCTTGGATATCGTCTCGTCGTCGATGAAGATGTCGGCGCCCTTTGCGGGATCCCTGCCGAATACGAGCCTCTCGAAGTCGCCGAGCTTGGTTCGCTTCCTGGCCTGGCGGCCCTTGAGAAACTCGATTTCAGCCTGGATTTTCCTGACTACGCCCAAACGGGACCCCCTGAAGGCCCGCTGCCCAATGCGCGCGGAATCAGCGGAAGATATCCGAACCGCAGGGGCGGGGTCAAGCCCGGATTTCCCGAGCGCCGAACGGAAAATCAGTGCTTGAAGCTCCTCTGGCCTGTGAAGACCATGGCGGCCTTAGCCTCGTTGACCGCCTCGATTACCTCGTGGTCCCTCACCGACCCGCCTGGCTGGATTACGGCGGTGACGCCCTCGGCGATCCCTACGTCGACTCCGTCCCTGAACGGGAAGAAGGCGTCGGATACCATCGAGCATCCTCTCAGCCCGCCCCGTTCGGCCTTCACCTCGGCGTCGATCTCCGCCTTCTTGTCCTGGTCCCTGAGGTCGTTGTAGGGGATTCCATGCTTCAGGAAGCATTTCCTGTCCGCGAGCTTGAGGTACGCCTTGTCCCTGGCTATCATGGCGACGCCCACCCTGTCCTGCTCCCCGGTGCCTATTCCGACCGTTGCCTCGTCCTTCACATAGAGGACGGAGTTGGACGTGACTCCGGATTCGACGAGCCATCCGAACAAGAGGTCGGCCGCCTCACCGGGAGTGGGCCTGCGATTGACTTCGTAGGTCTTCCCCTCGAACTCGGCCCTCGCCGGGAGGAAGTCCGATGTCTTCCTTGTGACCGGCACGTAGGACCATTGCACCGATACTCCGCCGTCGATGAGGCTCTTCAAGTCCACGAACCTCTCACCCACGTAGGTCTGCAGGCGCTCGATGTCGGAGATCTTCATGACTCTAAGGTCCTTCTTGCGGCCGAGGAGGTCGAGCACGCCTTCCTCGAAGTCAGGGGCGGCGAGCACTTCGGTGTATCTTTCGCACACGGCCGCGGCGGTGTCGCGGTCGCAGGGCCGGTTCAGAGCGACCGCCCCGCCGAACGCCGCTAGCCTGTCCGCCCAGAACGCCTTCTCGTAGGCTTCGAAAACGCTTGCCCCCAGCGCCACGCCGCTCGGGTTGTTGTGTTTCATAATCGCGGCGGCAGGCCTGTCGTGGAAATACCTGAGGATGTTCAGGGCGTTGTCAACGTCGGTGATGTTGATTTTGCCGGGGTGCTTGCCCGACAGCAGCAGTTCCGGCATGCTCGCCAGGCGCCTTCCGGGCTTGATGGACTTCACGTCGCCGAGAACGAGGTTGCCGTTCACGAGCCTGTAGAGGGCGGCTTCCTGGCCGGGGTTTTCGCCGTACCGGAGGCCCTTTTCAACTCCGTCGATGGTCCACGTGACCTTCTCGTAGACCAGCGTCTGGCGCTTGCCGCCGTCTATGAAGGAGAGCTCCATCCTGGGCGGGAAGTGGTCGTCCATGATTGTCCTGTAGGCTTTCTTCATGTCGCCGCTCATGTGCGAATCCTTTAAAAAAACGCGCGGGGACCTGTCCGTTCGCCGGCGCCGGGCGCGCTCAAGGGACGCGGGGCTGCCGGGAAGGAGGAAGCGTACGCGCGGGACGCTATTTCTCCATCCTGTAGCACGCGGCGGCCGCATCGGGGCCCGCCGCGGCGAGATACCGGGATATGGCGGCGTCATACGCCGCGGTCTGCGCGAACGTCTTGGCCGCAAGTCTGAACCGCTCCGCGAAGCCGATGAATCCGCCGGACTCGGCAAGCATAGCGGCGATGCGGGGGTAGTCCGCGGGATCAGAAACCGCCGCGACCCTCAGGAAGTTCTTGGCCGCCGCGCGCAGCATGCAGGGGCCGCCGATGTCGATGTGCCCCCTGGACGACTCCGGAGTCGCTCCTTTCGCCTTGGACGCGGCTTCGAACGGGTAGAGATTGACGACGGCCATGTCGAAATCCACGCCCTTCACTCTCGATATGTCCTTCCTGTGGGCATCGTTGAACGTTTCGCTCAGGAGGCCCAGGTAGATTTTGAAGTCGAGCGTCTTGACGAGGCCGCCCTGCATTTCGGGCTGGCCGGTGAAGTCGGATATTCTCGCTAGATTCCCGCCTGGACCGAGGATCTCCGCAATCCGGTCGTACGTGCCGCCCGTGGAGTAGAACCTGACGCCAGGGCATGCTCGCGCCACGGCGGGAAGGAATGCGTCCAGCCCCGTCTTGTCCCAGACGCTCACGATTGCGTTCCTGATTTTCACAGGACCCTGGATTCTATCGACCACGTTGAGAGCCATCGGATTAATCTCCAAAACCCGCTCGTTGAAAAAAACAGCCCAGCATGATAGATTCAAGCGTCAGGAATTTCCGCTTTTTTCCGGAAAACCGCTCAAGGGGATTTGAGATGCCGGACTCGATGCCACGCAACGGTTCCGCCCGGGTCAGCCTGCGCGCGGCGACTCTTCCGATCCTTTTTACCGCCGCCTGCCTCGCCGCCGCCGTCGCGCTCGGCGGCGCCTCCGGGGATTCTGAATCGGCAGGGGACGGCCTGGGGCTCAGGCTGTTCAAGGCGTTCTGCACGAAATGCCATACGCCCGAGCATGCGTCGGCCAGGGCGAAGAAGATAGAACGCCGCGCGGACCTGCTCAAAGCGGTCGAAGGCATGCTGAAGAAGGGCGGGCTCGGCGAACCGTCGGGCGAGGAGATTGACGCGGTCGCGTCCTGGCTGCTTCATGACGGTGAGGCGCAGAGGAGCATGCCCGGGGCGCTGGCGAAGGGGAAGGCGCTCTGCGAATCGAAATGCGCGTACTGCCACGGGCTTGACTACGTGGACAAGGCCGCGAAGAACGTGAAGACCGCCTCGGGCTGGGCCGATCTCGTCGCGAAGGAGCGTGCGAGGGACGAATCGGCCTTCAGCGCGGAGGAGGCCGCGGAAATCGCGAAATACCTGGAATGGCTCCATCCTCCGCCGTCGAAGGAAGGCGAGAACGCCATTCTCGCGAAGCAGATTCAGTCGAAGTGCTCGCTCTGCCACGAGTTCTCCCTCGGCGACCTCGAGGACAGGCTGCCCGCGGACTGGGAGCTGACCGTGGAACTGATGCGCAGGCTCAATCCCTTCAATATCGGCGTCGCGGAGGCGAGGAGGATTGCCGCGTTCCTCGGCGAAAGATACGCGCTCAAGCCCGCAAGCGCGGAGGAGCAGGCGGCCGCCATGACGGTTCTCCTGTTCAGGCGGAAATGCTCCCTCTGCCACTCGTTGAGCCTTTCGAAAACCCCCGGCGAATACTTCGAGGACTGGGACGTGGAAGTGGACAGGATGCGCGCCAAGAGCCCCTCGTTCATCTCCGGGAGCGAGAGCTCCGAGATAGCCGGTTTCCTTTCGGGGAAGAAGTGAATTCCCCGTGCAATCCTCGTCACCGTTTTCGAAGTCATGCACAAGGGGCTGCATACGTTTAAACCTGCATGATCCGGCGCGCGGCCAGACGGGAGCCGGGCCATCCCGGCCGCTTCAGCGCAGTTCTCGAGCGGCGGGAATGGATATTGCTGGCGCGGCGCCCGAGGCAAAACCCCTTTGCCCGCATGGCCCTAAGAGCTCATTCCAGTAGGTAACGCGGCCTCGTTCCCTACTGAAATGAGCTCTAAGCCGCCGGATGGGTGTCCGGAAAAACCGACATCGGCTATTTTGGCCCCCGATTGGATATTTTTTCTTTTTTTATTGACATCGGCATTCATTTATCTAAAATCGATGTTTTTGAATTGGCGCATTATCGGGGCAGGTGAGAAAAAGCTGCAGTAGCTCAGCGGCAGAGCACTTCCTTGGTAAGGAAGAGGCCATGGGTTCAAGCCCCATCTGCAGCTCGGCATTGCGCCGCCGGGACGGATGACTGGCCGGGGATCCGAACGGCGGAAAGTAAAAAAAGAAAACCGACGTCACGTTTTTGGGAGGAGAGTTTAATGGCAAAGGAAGTTTACAGCCGCGTGAAACCGCACGTCAACGTGGGGACGATCGGCCACATCGACCACGGCAAAACAACCCTGACCTCCGCGATTACCAAGGTGCAGAGCATGCGGAACATGGCGAAGTTCAAGTCCTACGACGACGTGGCGAAAGCGTCGATATCACAGGGCCGCCGCGACGAGACTAAAATCCTGACGATTGCGGTGTCGCACGTCGAATACGAGACCGAAAAGCGCCACTACGCGCACGTGGACTGCCCGGGGCACGCGGATTACATAAAGAACATGATTACCGGCGCCGCCCAGATGGACGGAGCAATCCTGGTCGTGAGCGCGGCCGACGGCCCGATGCCCCAGACGCGCGAGCACATCCTGCTCGCGAGGCAGGTGAACGTGCCGGCAGTCGTGGTCTACCTGAACAAGGTGGACCTCATCGACGACCCCGAGCTGCTCGAGCTGGTCGAACTCGAGCTGCGCGAGCTCCTGACCAAGTACGAGTTCCCCGGGGACGAGGTGCCGCTAATCAAGGGCAGCGCACTCGCCGCGATGCATGCGGAGAGCGCTGACGACGAAGCCTGCAAGTCGATAATGGAGCTGATGGATGCGATCGACCGGTACATCCCGCAGCCGATGCGCGAGGTGGACAAGCCCTTCTCGATGCCCGTCGAGGACGTGTTCAGCATAGAGGGCCGCGGTACCGTGGCCACGGGCAGGGTGGAGAGGGGCAAGGTCAAGGTGGGGATGGAAATCGAGGTCGTGGGGTTCGAGACCACGAAGAAGACGACGGCCACCGGGGTGGAGATGTTCAACAAGACGCTCGAGGAAGGGCTCGCCGGGGACAACATCGGCGTCCTTCTGCGCGGGATGAAGAAGACCGACCTGTACCGCGGGATGGTGCTTGCGGCGCCGGGGTCCATTAACCCGCACACGAAGTTCGAGGCCGAGGTGTACGTCCTGAACAAGGAAGAAGGCGGGCGCCACACCCCGTTCTTCAACGGATACAGGCCGCAGTTCTATTTCAGGACGACGGACGTGACGGGTTCCGTGACGCTCCTCGGCGGCGCGGACATGGTCATGCCAGGAGACAACGTGACGGTCAACGTCGAGCTCATAACGCCGATAGCAATGGAGCAGGGGCTCAGGTTCGCCATAAGGGAAGGCGGCAAGACGGTGGGCGCGGGCGCCGTGACGAAGATACTCGGATAAGTGCAGGCAGGAGAAGCCGTTTTCTGGATTGAAACATGGCGAAAGCCGGCAAAAAGGGCCGCGAGGACGTGTTTCTGGAATGTTCCGAGTGCAAGAACAGGAACTACAGGACGAGCAAGTCGACCCGCGACGCGACCAAAAAGCTCGCCTTCAAGAAGTACTGCGAGTTCTGCAGGAAACACACCGAGCACAAGGAAAAGAAGAAATAGGCGGGAATATCCGGATGTTCCGGAGGCTCCCCCTCGAAGGGCAGTAGCTCCAACTGGCAGAGCGCCGGACTCCAAATCCGGATGTTGTGGGTTCGACTCCCTCCTGCCCTGGATTTGAAGTTCGATCGAGCTCGTTTATTCGGTGCCCGCTGATGGAAATCTACAAACGGGGACAGGGGACCTATGCGAGGGGGCTTGCAATCATCTGCTTCATCCTGTTCGCGGGCTGGCTATGCTGGGAGATCTACAGGCTGCCCTCGGACTTCGCGGTCGTCGTGAAGATAGACAAGATACTGGACTTGAGGACGGTCCGTTCGGCAATCGAGGAGGACATCAAGGAACTCAAGGTGAAGGGGCTTGCGAACCAGAAGATAGACATGTCCATCCTCGACCAGACCGCGTCGTACTTCGTCGAGTCGCCTTCGGGCGAGAGGATTGTCCTCGCCGGCGAGAAATACACTGCCCCGAGGGTCAAGAGGCTCCAGTCAGACGGGTTCAAGTTCGCCCCGGTCGAGGGAAGGGACATGGTTGCCGTGGACGACCTGATACCCGGGATGGAGCTCAAGAGGGCGGTCATGGTCCCGAGCCTGCTCAAGGCCGATTTCGTCGAGCCGGGGAAGCCCCTGACCGAGGAGCAGGCGCAGAGGCTCCAGAGGCTCAACTCGGAGGCAGGCGGAGTCATGATTCGGGACTCGTATCCTGACGAGGAGTCCTGGAAGAACAAGGACCAGACCAAGGTGTTGAAGAGCATCCAGTCGCCCCAGGTCAAGGCCGGGATGGTTCTGTCCGAGGTGCCGCAATACATGAAGATGGAGGAGCTCGCGATTCAGGGGTCGATTCTGACAAAGGAGCTCATCGAGAAGATAAAGGCGAAGAGGTCGCAGTTCCCGGCGCTTGCAGTGGAGGACGCGGGGAGGATTAACATCGCGGACCAGCTCGAGACGATAGAGGGGAGGTACCTCCGGGCGGCCGAGCAGAAGAGGATACAGACCTGGATTACGAAGCCGCTCTTCATGCTCCCGCTGGTCAGGCTTGAAGTGGCGGTGATACTCATCGTTGCCCTGGTCCTGTTCCTGGGACTTTCCGGGGCGGCGCTTTATTCATGGAACCTCAAGAGGTGGAACGACCTGCTGATAGACACGCAGATAGAGATGAAGAAGGTGTCGTGGCCGAAGAGGCAGGAGCTCGTGAGCTCGTCGGTCATCGTCATAGTGATGGTCCTCGCTCTGGGGTTCTACCTGTATGTGGTGGATCTCATCCTTTCTTTCCTGTCCAGGGAATCGGGTCTCTACGCCGGCGGGTAGACCGCGGCGCGCAGTAGTTTGAGCAAGGCGGCCTCATGGCAAAAGAATGGTATGTGCTCAGGGTTCAAGCCGGGAGGGAGAACCAGGTCAAGGAATCCCTGGAGAAGCGGGCGAAGACCGGCGACATGGAGAACAAGGTAGGGCGCGTCCTGGTGCCGACCGAGAGAATCTCCGAGATTAAGGCCGGGCGGAAAAAGGTCAGGGACAAGAAGCTGTTCCCCGGCTACATAATGATAGAAATGGATTTCGGGGAGGAGCTCTGGTACTTGATTCGCGAGACTCCCGGAATCGGGGACTTCGTGGGGCCGAGGTCGCGGCCGACGCCGATGATGCCGCACGAGGTGGATCGCATACTCTCCGAGATGGAGAGGGACGAGGGCGAGAAGCCCAGGGTGAAAATCGAGTACGTGAAGGGCGACAGCGTGAAGATAAAAGAGGGCCCGTTCGAGAACTTCGACGGCGTCGTCGAGGAGGTGATTCCCGCGAAGGGAATCGTCAAGGTCATAGTGACCATTTTCGGAAGGCCCACCCCGGTGGAACTGGAATACTGGCAGGTGGAGGCCATATAGCCGCCGCCGGCGAGGAGGAGAAGTGGGACCGCAGAAGGAGATTCTCGCAAAGGTGAAGCTGCAGGTGCCGGGGGGGCAGGCGACGCCGGCGCCGCCGGTAGGTCCTGCGCTCGGGCAGCATGGAGTGAACATCGGCCAGTTCGTGAGCCAGTTCAACGAACGGACGAAGGACATGCAGGGCGTGATAATTCCGGTCGAGCTCACGATATACAAGAACAAGAGCTTTGAGTTCATAACGAAGTCGCCCCCTGCGGCGATACTCTTGAAGCAGGCGGCGCAGATAGCGAAGGGATCGGCCGATCCCCTGAGGGAGAAGGTCGGCAAGGTGACGCATGCCCAGGTCGAGGAGATTGCGAAGAGGAAGTTGGCGGATTTGAACGCCGTGACGCTCGAGGCTGCGGTGAGGATTATCGAGGGAACGGCGAGGAGCATCGGGGTCGAGGTGACGGACTAGGCGGTTTTCCAAGCGGAGAGGACGATGAAGAAGCTGAGCAAGAGGCTCAAGGCCAGCACGGGGCTGGTGGACCACGAGAAGCGCTACACGGTTAAGGAGGCGGTGGAGATTCTGAAGAAAGTTCCCGCCGTCAAGTTCGACGAGACCGTGCAGATAGCAATCAAGCTGAACGTGGACCCCAAGAAGCCCGAGCAGAACCTTAGGGGAGCGTTTTCGCTTCCGAACGGCTCGGGGAAGACGGTGCGCGTCATCGCCTTCTGCGAGGGCGACAAGGCGAAGGAGGCCGAGACGGCGGGGGCGGTCTCGGTCGGCGGCCAGGACCTGGTCCAGAAGATACTGGACGGATGGATGGACTTCGACGTCGCCATTGCGCACCCGTCCATGATGAAGTTCGTTGGCAAGCTCGGCCGGGTGCTCGGAACCAAGGGGCTCATGCCCTCGCCCAAGTCGGGGACCGTGAGCGAGGACGTGGGCAGGGCGGTGAAGGAGTTCAGGGCCGGGAAGATTGAATACAGGACCGACAGCGCCGGGAACATACACGCCATTCTGGGCAAGAAGTCGTTCGAAGCCGGGAAAATCGAGGAGAACGCGGAGTCGTTCATCTCGATGATTCAGGGGTCAAGGCCCCCTACGGTGAAGGGAATCTTCATATCGAAGATGTTCCTGACGACGACCATGGGCGTTAGCGTCCCGTTGAAGGTCTGATTCGAGGAGATGCTGAGATGTCGAAGACCCTCAAGAAGACGATGGCGGACGAGCTGACGACCGCGTTCAGCGGCCTCAAGGACTTCGTCCTCGTGGACTACATGGGCCTCAAAGCGGAGGAGGCGGCGGAGCTGCGCGACAAGCTGAGGGATCAGAAGATGAGGCTCCGAGTGGTCAAGAACTCGATATTGATGCGCGCGTTCATGAACGCCGGCTTCGTCAAGAGCGACGCGGTGATGAACGGACCGACCGCCGTGATCTCCGGAGGCGACGGCGGAGCCATAGCGATTTGCAGAGCCCTGGACGCGTGGAACAAGAAGGCGAAGAAGATTTCATACAAGGGCGGGATGATTGACGGGACTGCCGGGGGGGCCAAGGAGGCCGCGACGTGGTCGTCGCTTCCTTCGAGGACCGAGGTGCTCTCGCAGATACTCGGCGTGATAATCGCGCCGGCGTCCGGGATAGCCGGACTCCTGCAGAGCACGCTCGCGGCGTTCCCGATGCTGGTTCAGGCCCACATCGCCAAGATGGAAGGGCAGGGGCAGAAGTAAACCCGGTCCGCGATGGCGGACTCAGCTTTAGGAGGAGCTTAGATGAGTGACGCGGCTGCCGTGAAGGAGGGCAAGGCCTATTCGGAGAAGGTGCAGAAGATAATCGACGCTGTGAAGACCTTCACGATAATGGACCTGAAGGAGCTCAAGGAGGCTTACGAGGAGACGTTCGGCGTGCAGGCGGCGGCTGGAGTCGCCGTCGCGGCGGTCGCTGCGCCCGCCGGGGGAGGCGAGGCGGCGGCAGCCAAGGAGGAGCCGACCGCGTTCAACCTGGTGCTCAAGAACTCCGGGGACAAGAAGATTCAGGTCATCAAGGCGATACGCCAGCTGACCAATCTCGGCCTCAAGGAGGCGAAAGACCTGGTCGACGGCGTTGCGACGGCTCCCGCTAAAGTGAAGGAGGGCCTGTCCAAGGCCGACGCCGAGAACGGCAAGAAGCTGATTGAAGAGGCCGGCGGCGTCGCGACGCTCGAGCCTGCGTAGCGGCCCGGCAGCGGGAGAAGGGTCGCCGATTCCCTGTGGGTGTCGAGGCTTTTTGGCAGGTTCGTCTTCATGGACAGAAGAAGATACGGCGTTTTGCCCGACATAATCGAAGTCCCGGATCTCGTCGAGTTCCAGCTAAGCGCGTACGAGAAGTTCCTCCAGAAGGACGTCCCTCCGCAGAAGCGGAAGAACATCGGGCTAGAGGCGATAGTCAACGAGATATTCCCGATATCCAGCCAGGACGGGGTCCTCACGCTGGAGTTCCTCGGGTACACGCTCGGAAGGCCGAGGTATACGCCCGAGGAATGCATGCAGCTCAAGCTGACCTACGGGTATCCCTTCAAAATCCGCGTCAGGCTCAACAGGGAGGAGCCGATTGAGGAGGAGGTGTACCTGGGCGAGATACCGGTGATGGTCGGCGGAGGCGAGTTCATCATCAACGGGGCAGAGCGCGTCATAGTATCGCAGCTGCACCGGTCGCCCGGCGTGGATTTCGACGTCGAGGAGCACTCAGGGGACAGGCACCTGCACCAGTGCTGGATTATTCCGGAGAGGGGCTCCTGGATTGAGCTTAACGTCACGAAGAAGGGGACGCTGGCGATAAAGATCGACCAGAGCGGCAAGTTCTCGGCGCTCACGTTTCTGCGCGCGCTGTCCTCGCAGTATTCCACCAACGCGGACATCATAAGGCTGTTCTACCCGACCGAGAAGGTGAAGCTCGCCGGCGGCAAGGCGGCCTTCAAGAAGGTGCTCGGCAAGAACGTGGTTGGCGACGTGGTGGACGCGGAGACCGGGGAAGTGATAGTCGAGACGGGGCGCGTGCTCACCGAGAAGCATGAGGACACGGTGCTGAACTCGGGCCTCAAGGAGATAGAGATAATTTCCGAGGCAGCCGACCAGCTCGTGCTCAAGTCCATGGAGGAGGACACGTCCTCCACCCACGAGGAGGCGCTGCTCAAGATATACGCGAGGCTGAGGCCCGGGAATCCTCCCCAGCTCGAGAAGGCGAAGAACCTGTTCAAGGAGAAGTTCTTCGACCCGAACCGCTACAGGCTCGGGAAGGTGGGGAGGTTCAGGCTGAACAGAAAGTTCGACTCGGACGTGGACGGGGAGACGATGGTCCTCGATCCGAGCGACATCCTGAACGCAATCAAGTACATCATCAAGCTCAGGCGGAACGAAGGGCACATCGACGACATAGACCACCTCGGCAACAGGCGCGTCAGGACCATCGACGAGCTGGCTGGAGCCGAAATCCGCAAGGGCTTCCTCAAGCTCAAGCGAATGGTCATGGAGAGGATGAACCTGCGGAACCGCGACACGCTGACGCCGAGAAGCATCATAAACTCGAAGACCATTTCGTCGGCCATAGACTACTTCTTCGGCCGCGGCGAGCTTAGCCAGGTCGTCGACCAGACGAACCCCCTGGCTCAGCTGACCCATGAACGCAGGCTTTCCGCCCTGGGCCCCGGCGGGCTCAACAGGAAGCGCGCGGGGTTCGAGGTCAGGGACGTCCACATCTCGCACTACGGCAGGATATGCCCCATAGAGACGCCCGAGGGCACGAACATCGGGCTCATAAGCTCCCTCGCGCTCTACGCGGCCATAGACGAGCTCGGGTTCCTGACCACGCCCTACCGCGTCGTGAAGGACGGAAAGGTGAAGGAAGAGGTCAGCTTCCTCAGGGCGGACGAGGAGTTCGATGCAAAGCTAGCGCCGGCCGACACGCCCCTGGACAAGAACGGCGGCATCATCCCCGACGAGATATTCGCCAGGGTGAACGGCGACTTCATGAACGTGATCTCCAAGGACATCCAGTTCATAGACATGTCGCCGAAGCAGCTGGTGGGGGTCTCGGCAGCGCTGATTCCGTTCCTCGAGCACAACGACGCAAACCGCGCGCTGATGGGCTCGAACATGCAGCGCCAGGCGGTGCCGCTCCTCAGGACCGAGGGGCCGATTGTCGGCACGGGCATGGAGGAGGTGGTCGCCAGGAATTCGAGCATGGTGGTGACCGCGCAGGAGGGCGGGGCGGTCGAGTCCGTGGACGCGACCGCGATCAAAATCGGCAACCGGGAGTACAGGCTTAAGAAGTTCGTCGGGCTGAACGACAGGACATGCTTGAACCAGAAGCCCATCGTGAGGGAGAGCGAGAAGGTCAGGAAGGGCCAGGTGATAGCGGACGGCGCGGCCACGTGCAGGGGGGAGCTGGCGCTCGGCAAGAACGTGCTGGCCGCGTTCATGCCATGGGAGGGGCACAACTTCGAGGACGCCATCGTGGTGAGCGAGCGCCTCGTGAAGGACGACGTGTACACCTCGATACACATAGACGAGTTCGAGACCGAGATTCGCGAGACGAAGCTCGGGCGGGAGGAGTTCACGAGGGACATACCGAACGCCAAGGCAAAGGACCTCAAGAACCTGGACGAGGACGGCATAGTGCGCATCGGCACGAGGGTAAAGCCCGACAACATCCTTGTCGGCAAGGTCTCGCCCAAGAGCAAGAGCGAGCTCACTCCCGAGGAGAAGCTCCTGCACGCCATATTCGGAAGGGCGGGCGAGGACGTGAAGAACGACTCCCTCAAGGTGCCGTCCGGGGTCGAGGGAATCGTGATAGATGCCAAGAAGTTCTCGCGCAAGGTCAACCTCAACGAGGACGAGCGCAAGGTCAACAGGCTCGAAATCAAGAAGGCCGAGAAGGTGTTCAGGAACGACTTCTCCGACATCATAGAGGACACGATTCGCCGGCTCACCGACCTGTTCGGGGGGCAGATTTGCGACAAGGAGGGGAAGGCGATAAAGCTCGACAAGGGCCTGACCGTGAACGAGCTTAGGGAAATCCGGCAGCGGTTATCGCCCGAGAACCTCGACATCCCCTCCGGAAAGAAGAGCGAAACCCTGGACCTGCTATCGGCCATGAACGAGAACGCCGACGCGGCCGACGACCAGAAGGAGCGGATAATCGCGAAACTTACCAGGGGGGACGAGCTGCCGACGGGGGTCCTCGAGATGGTTAAGAGCTACGTCGCCACGAAGAGGAACCTGTCGGTCGGCGACAAGATGGCCGGGAGGCACGGGAACAAGGGGGTCATCTCCAAGATACTCCCCGAGGAGGACATGCCGTTCCTCGCCGACGGGACGCCGGTGGACATTGTCCTCAATCCCCTCGGGGTGCCGTCCAGGATGAACCTCGGGCAGATTCTTGAGACCCACCTCGGCTGGGCCGCCCAGAAGCTCGGATTCCAGGCCGTCACGCCGGTGTTCGACGGGTGCACCGAATCGGAAATCGAGCTCACGCTCGAGGAAGCCGGGCTGCCCGTCACGGGGAAGACGAAGCTGTACGACGGCAGGACCGGGCAGCCTTTCGAGCAGGAGGTGACGGTCGGTTACATCTACATGATGAAGCTGCACCACCTGGTCGAGGACAAGGTGCACGCCCGCGCGACGGGCCCGTACTCGCTGATTACGCAGCAGCCCCTCGGGGGCAAGGCGAGGTTCGGCGGGCAGAGGTTCGGGGAGATGGAGGTGTGGGCTCTCGAGGCCTACGGCGCAGCCAACATCCTCCAGGAGCTGCTCACCGTGAAGAGCGACGACGTGGAGGGCCGCACCAAGATCTACGAGTCGATGGTGAAGGGGGAGAACACGCTGGAGCCCGGGACGCCGGTCTCGTTCGAAGTTCTCACGAACGAGATAAAGGGGCTCGCCCTGAACATGGTGCTCGAGAAGAAGAAGGTCTAGTCCGGATTTCGGAGGATCCAAGTGGAATCCTTTTTCGAAAAAATCAACGAGTTCGGCGCTGTGAAGATTTGCCTGGCCTCTCCTGAGGCGATAAGGTCCTGGAGCTTCGGGGAGGTCAAGAAGCCCGAGACCATCAACTACCGCACCTACCGGGCCGAGAAGGACGGGCTTTTCTGCGAGAAGATATTCGGGCCGGAGCGCGACTGGGAGTGCTTCTGCTCGAAGTACAAGGGCATAAAGCACAAGGGAGTCATCTGCGACAGGTGCGGCGTGACGGTGACGCATTCGAGGGTGCGCCGGAAGAGGATGGGGCACATCAACCTGGCGGCGCCGATAGTGCACATCTGGTTCTTCAAGGCTATGCCGTCGAGGCTCGGGACTCTCCTTGCAATGAAGACTTCGGACCTGGAGAGGATTATCTATTTCCAGGACTACGTGGTGACGGAGGCGGGCGACGTCCCGGAAATCAAGGAGAAGCAGCTTCTCACGGAAGAGAACTACCAGAAGATGCGGAAGAAGTACGGGGACTCTTTCCAGGCAGGGATGGGGGCCGAGGCGGTGAGGGCCCTCATACAGAAGCTTGACCTCGATACGACCGCGAAGCAGCTCAAGAGCGACCTCGCGGCGACCAAGTCGAAGCAGAAGAAGCGCGACATCATAAAGCGGCTCAAGCTCATGGACGCAATACGCGAGTCCGAGAACGAAGCGGACTGGATGGTGCTCGACGTGATTCCGGTGATACCGCCCGACCTGAGGCCGCTGGTGCTCCTCGAGAGCGGGAATTTCGCCACGTCCGACCTGAACGACCTCTACAGGCGGCTCATAAACAGGAACAACAGGCTCAAGAAGCTTTTGGACCTGAACGCCCCCGAGGTGATTATCAGGAACGAGAAGCGCATGCTGCAGCAGTCCGTGGACGCGCTGTTCGACAACGCGCGCTGCCGCAGGCCTGTGCTGGGATCGGCCAACAGGCCGCTCAAGTCCCTCACGGACATGATTAAGGGCAAGCAGGGGAGGTTCCGCGAGAACCTCCTCGGCAAGAGGGTGGACTACTCGGCGAGGTCGGTAATCGTGGTCGGCCCGGAGCTGAAGCTGCACCAGTGCGGCCTTCCGAAGAAGATTGCGCTCGAGCTATACCAGCCGTTCATCATAAGGAGGCTGAAGGAGCTCGGTTTCGCCGACACAATCAAGAGCGCGAAGCATATCCTCGAGAGGAAGAGCGACGAGGTGTGGGATATACTCGAGCAGGTCATCCGCAAGCACCCGGTGCTCCTCAACAGGGCGCCGACGCTGCACAGGATGGGCATACAGGCGTTCGAGCCGATACTCGTCGAGGGGAACGCGATTAAGATTCATCCGCTGGTCTGCGCGGGATTCAACGCCGACTTCGACGGCGACCAGATGGCCGTCCACCTCCCGCTGTCGCTGGAGGCGCAGGTCGAAGCGGCGACGCTGATGCTGAGCACGCACAACATCTTCTCGCCCGCCCACGGCAACCCGATTATCGCGCCGTCGCAGGATATAGTTCTCGGCTGCTACTACCTCACGTTCCTCAACAAGGGAGAGCGCGGGGAGGGGAAGTACTTCGTGGGCAAGGAGGAGGTGATTCTCGCCTATTCCCAGGGCAAAGTCGGCACGCACGCGAAAATCAACCTCAGGGTGTCGAAGGACCTCAAGGTCGTGGACCAGGCGTGGGCAAGGTCCGAGGCGACGACGGGGAGGCTCGAGACGACGGTCGGGAGGGTCATGTTCAACGACATCCTTCCCGCGGGCATGCCCTTCTACAACACGCTGCTCCGGAAGAGGGAGATCAACCGGATAATTTCGGACTGCCACGCCATACTCGGAATAACGCAGACGCTCAAGCTGCTCGACGACCTGAAGGAGCTCGGGTTCAGCATGGCGACGCACGGGGGGCTTTCGTTCTCCAAGAACGACCTCAAGATGCCGCCCTCCAAGGGGGCGATAATGAAGGTGGCCGAGGGGCAGGTTGCGAAGGTCGTGAAGAGCTACAAGGCCGGGGCGATAACGGACGGCGAGAGGGCGAACGCAATAGTCGATATCTGGACGCACGCGCGCGAGAGAATCGGCCAGGACATGATGAGCGAGCTAAAGGCCGACTGCATGAAGGAAGGGCCGGAGGTGAACCCGATATACATGATGGCGGATTCCGGCGCCAGGGGCTCGGTCGAGCAGATAAGGCAGCTCGCCGGAATGAGGGGGCTCATGGCCAAGCCGTCCGGGGAAATTCTCGAGATTCCAATCAAGGCCAACTTCAGGGAGGGGCTCAAGGTGCTCGAGTACTTCAGCTCGACGCACGGGGCCAGGAAGGGGCTCGCGGACACGGCGCTCAAGACGGCGGACTCCGGCTACCTCACGAGGAAGCTCGCGGACGTCGCGCAGAATGTCGTGGTGAACGAGGACGACTGCGGGACGCTCAACGGGATACTGAAGGAGGCAATCACCAGGGGCGAGAAGATCGAGGTTTCGCTTGCCGAGCAGATAAAGGGGCGGGTGGTCCTGGAGACAATCGTCAACAAGAAGACGGGCGAGACTGTCGTTGCCGGGAACGAGATGATAACGGAGGAAGTCGCCGGCCGGATACAGGATCTCGGATACAAGAAGATCCGCATCCGTTCGCCGCTTACGTGCGAGACGCCGCTCGGCATGTGCGCGAAGTGCTACGGGATGGACCTGTCCACGGGGAAGCTCGTGGAAAAGGGCCTTGCGGTCGGGATTATCGCGGCGCAGTCAATCGGCGAGCCCGGAACGCAGCTGACGATGAGGACGTTCCACATAGGCGGGACCGCGCACAGGAGGGTGGAGGAGTCGGAAATCCGCGCCCGCAGCAAGGGCATCGTGAAGTACCTGAACCTCAAGGTGGCGAAGAACAACGTCGGCGAGACGATGGTCCTGAAGAGGAACGGCGAGGTCGTGGTCAGCGACCCGCAGAACCCGGAGAACGAGATTGAGCGCTACATAGTGCCTCTGGGCGCTGTGATGAAGGCGGACGAGGGCGCGGCGGTGAACCCGCGCGACCTCCTGGTGCAGTGGGACCCGTTCAACATCCCGATTCTGGCCGAGCAGGGCGGTCGCGTGCGCTACGAGGACATACTCGCGGACGTGACGATGAAGGAGGAGGTCGAGTCCAAGGGCAAGGTGAGGAGGAAGGTGATCATCGAGCACAAGGGCGACCTCCACCCGCAGCTGATTATCGAGGGGCCGGACGGGGAGATTTACGCCACGTACCACATCCCGGAGAAGGCTCACCTCGAGGTCAACGACGGGGACAAGATTACGGCCGGCACGCTTCTCGCCAAGACGGCGAGGGAGATTACGGGCACGCAGGACATCACGGGAGGCCTGCCCAGGGTCACCGAGCTGTTCGAGGCCAGGAGGCCGAAGAACGCGGCGGTGATTTCCGAAGTTGACGGTGTGGTGGACATAGGGCTCAAGAGGCGCGGCAAGAGGAACATCATCGTGAAGACCGACGCCAACAGGGAGTACCCGCACCTCGTGCCGCACGGGAAGAACCTGAGGGTTCACAAGGGCTACAAGGTGAAGGCCGGCGAGCCCCTGATAGACGGGGCGCCGGTGCCGCACGACATCCTCCGCATCAACGGGGAAGAGGCGCTGCAGCAGTACCTCCTCAAGGAGGTCCAGAATGTATACAGGTCGCAGAACGTGACCATAAACGACAAGCACATTGAAATCATCATATCGCAGATGATGAGAAAGGTGCGGGTGAAGGATCCCGGCGACACCGAGTTCCTCGAGGGCACGGTGATTGACAAGTTCGGCCTCAAGGAGGACAACGCGAAGGTGAGGTCGAAGGGCGGCAAGCCCGCGAGCTTCTCGCCGATGCTCCTCGGCATAACGAAGGCGTCGCTGCAGTCGCCGAGCTTCATTTCGGCGGCGTCGTTCCAGGAGACGACCAAGGTGCTTACCGAGGCGGCCCTGGCAGGCAGGGTGGACCTGCTCCAGGGGCTCAAGGAGAACGTCATTCTCGGGCACATCATTCCCGCGGGGACGGGATTCAAGGACTACAACCAGACGAGGGTCAAGAAGCAAATCGCCTTGGAGGAGCTCGCGGCGCTGGCTGCGGTGCCCGCGGGGGGCGGGGAGGATACGAAGGAGGACGAGGAGGAAAAAGAGGAATAGCCGGGTTTTTTTAGAGGTGAACATGCCGACGGTGAATCAGCTTGTCAGGAAGGGGCGGAAGAAGATGAAGAAGTCCCGGTCGAAGGCGGGGCTTCTGCAGTCCTGCCCGCAGAAGCGGGGGGTGTGCCTGGTCGTGAAGACCCAGACGCCGAAGAAGCCCAACTCGGCCCTGAGGAAGATTGCCAGGGTGCGGCTCAGCAACGGCAAGGAAGTCACGGCCTACATACCCGGAGAGGGGCACAACCTCCAGGAGCACTCCATAGTCCTCGTCAGGGGCGGCCGCGTTCGCGACCTCCCCGGCGTGAAGTATCACATCATACGGGGCACCCTCGACACGATCGGGGTGACCGACAGGAAACAGGGCAGGTCCAAGTACGGAGCGAAAGTCGCAAAGTAACGTTTTTCCCGGGAGAAGAAAATGCCGAGAAAATTCAAGAGTCTTGAGAGCCTTCTGAAGCCCGACCCGGTGTACGGGTCGAAGCTGGTGTCGAAGTTCATAAACAACGTCATGTACCAGGGGAAGAAGAGCGTCGCCCAGTCCATCTTCTACGATGCCATGGCGATACTGGCGAAGAAGGTCCCGAACGGGGACCCGCTGGAGATTTTCAAGACAGCAATCGAGAACGTCAAGCCTCAGATAGAAGTGCGGTCCAAGAGGGTCGGCGGCGCCACGTACCAGGTGCCGATGGAAGTGAACAAGAAGCGGCAGCAGGCGCTTGCGATACGGTGGATACTCGAAGCGGCCAGGGGGAAGACGGGCAAGCCGCTCTCCAAGAGGCTGGCGGACGAACTGACAGACGCCTTCAACAAGGAAGGCGTGGCCATCAAGACCAGGGAGAACATCCACAAGATGGCGGAGGCCAACAAGGCGTTCGCGCACTTCGCCTGGTAGAAGGACGGGTCCGCGAATCGGCCGGTCCTGTTCCCGCCTTCGGCCGGGAGCGGGGCCGGGCGATTTTTTTTTGCCCGCCGAGGATGCCTATGGAAAAGCTAAGGCTGACCAGGAACATCGGAATCATCGCCCACATCGACGCGGGGAAGACCACCACCACGGAGCGGATGCTGTTCTATTCCGGTAAGATTCACGTCCCTGGCGAAGTTGACGACGGAACCACGCAGATGGACTGGATGCCCGAGGAGCAGGAGAGGGGCATAACGATAACCTCAGCTGCAACGACCTTCGAATGGATGTCGCACACGATTAACCTCATCGACACGCCGGGCCACGTGGATTTCACGGCTGAAGTCGAGCGTTCACTCCGCGTTCTGGACGGGGCGATAGGGATTTTCGACGGCGTATCGGGCGTGGAAGCCCAGTCTGAGACGGTCTGGCGCCAGGCGGACCGCTACCGCGTGCCCAGGCTAGCCTTCATAAACAAGATGGACAGGACCGGCGCGGATTTCGAGCATTCCGTGAAGTCCATAGAGGCCAGGCTCAACGCGAGACCCGTTGCCGTGCAGATTCCAATCGGCAAGGAATCGGGATTCGTCGGCGCGGTCGACCTAATCACGATGAAGGCCCTGAGGTTCGACAGGGGATCTCTCGGGGCGGACGTTGCTGTGGAGGAAGTGCCCGCGGACATTGCGGAGGAAGCCCAGGCGGCCAGGGAGATAATGATCGAGCAGATTATCGAGTACGCCAAGGGGCCGGGGACCGACGGGCTGTTCAAGCTGTGGGACTCCGGTGCGCCGCTGGACGAAGCGTCGGTGAGGGCCGCCCTGAGGGAGGGGTGCCTATCGATGAGCCTCACGCCCGTGCTGCTCGGGGCCTCCGTGCGGAACGTGGGCGTGCAGCCCCTGATGGACGCCGTATGCCATTACCTCCCGTCCCCGCTCGACGTTCCGCCGGTGCAGGGAACCCATCCGAAGACCGGGAAGCCGGTGTCGTTCAAGCACGAGCCGGACGGGCCTCTTGCGGCGCTTGCGTTCAAGACCGCGGTGGACAAGCACGGCGACCTGACGTACGTGCGGGTCTACTCGGGCGCAATCAGGGAAGGGGACGTGGTCTTCAACTCGAACAAGGGGAAGCCCGAGAGAATAAACAGGATATGGCATCTCCACGCGAACCACAGGACAAAGGCCGAAGACCTCTCGGCGGGGCAGATTGGCGCCGCGGTGGGGCTCAAGTTCACGGACACCGGCGACACGCTCTGCACGAGGAAGAAGCCGGCGATCCTGGAGAAGATGAGGTTCCCTGCCACGGTGATAAGCATGGCGGTGGAGCCCAAGTCCGTCGCAGAAAAGGACAAGCTCGCTGACACCCTCCAAAAGATTGCGCGCGAGGACCCGACGTTCGAGTGGCGCACGGTCGAGGAGACCGGGCAGATCGTGGTGTCGGGTATGGGCGAACTGCACCTGGACGTCATCAAGCACCGCATGCTCAGGGAATTCAACGTGAACGCAAACGTGGGGAAGCCGCGCGTGGCGTACAGGGAGACGGTGACGAAGGCGTCGGAGGGGGAAGGCAAGTTCCAGAAGAGCTTCGGGCAGGCCGGCAAGAATCAGTACGGGCACGTGGTCCTGGTTGTCGCGCCGATAGACTCGAGCGAAGTGAAGTTCGAGAACGTCGTGCCGAAGGACGTGATCCCGCTGAGGTTCGCGCAGGCGGTCGAGGACTCGGTGAAGGCATCGGCCCAGAGCGGTCCGCTGATGGGATACCCGCTGCTCTCGCTCTCCATTCGGCTTGCGGGCGGGAGCCACCACCACGCGGATTCGACCGAGGTGGCGTTCGCGGCAGCGGCGTCGATGGCGTTCGAGGAAGCCATGAAGAAGGCGGAGCCGACCATACTCGAGCCGATGATGAGGTTCGACGTCTACATCCCCGAGGAGCACATGGGGGACGTCATCAACGACTTGAACTCGCGCAAGGCGCAGATAGAGGAGATAGGCGAGGAAGCCGGGACGAGGGTCATAAGGGGCAAGGTTCCGCTTTCGAGGATGTTCGGGTACACGACGGACCTGAGGTCTCTGACGCGCGGGAGGGGGAGCTGCACCATGGAGCCGTTCAAGTACAGACCCGTGCCGCCGGAGGAGCTGAAGTCGATGACGGGCGGAGGATAATTTTATTTTTATATTGACAGCCGCTAATTTCACCTTAACATATAAGTTTTCACGTAAAATTTGAAATTTCCGCGTGAGCGGGAATTTTCTGAAAGGACAGATCCGCATGGCGGAGAGGATAAAGATTCGCCTGGAAGCGTACGACCACGAGATACTGGACCAGTCCAGCCGGGACATCGTCCGGGAGGCCAAGAGGACCGGCGCAGGCGTCAGCGGCCCGGTTCCGCTTCCGACAAGGATAGAGCGCTACACGGTGCTGAGGTCGCCCCACGTGGACAAGAAGTCGAGGGAGCAGTTCGAAATACGTACGCACAAGAGGCTTATATACATACTCGACCCGACGGCGCAGACGGTGGAGGCCCTCAAGCGGCTGAACATGCCTGCGGGCGTTGACATCAGGATTAAGGTCTGATTGGCTGCCCGGCGGCCGGAGGCTTGCCGGGGTTTTTAGGATTTCTGCAGGGATGGGAAAATACCCGCTTTACAACTCGAGCGGAGCGTTCTTGAAGCTTGTCGAGTTCGCCGAGTCCGTGTTCGGGGATCCGGTCAACGAGACGCTTCTGCATGCGAGCATAGTGATGTACGAGGCGAACCTGCGGCAGGGCACGACCGGCACGAAGGAGCGCGGCGACGTGGCAGGCAGCACGCGGAAGCCCTGGCAGCAGAAGCACACTGGAAGGGCCAGGGCGGGCTCGCGCAAATCGCCGCTCTGGAGGGGAGGCGGCACGATATTCGGGCCCAGGCCGAGGGACTACCGCCTGAAGATGACCAGGAAGGCGAGGATTTCGGCGACGAAATGCGCGCTGCTCTCGAAGTTCCTCGACAAGGAAGTGCTGCTCATAGAGAAGCTCGCGTTCGAGCGCCCGAAGACCTCGGAGGCCGCGGGCATCCTGGAGAAGATTGGCGTCAGGGGGCGGCTGC
This sequence comes from Candidatus Kuenenia stuttgartensis, assembly GCA_020723505.1. Lineage (GTDB taxonomy): Bacteria > Planctomycetota > JAKEIC01 > JAKEIC01 > DYIT01 > DYIT01. Next base: position 21,485 of record DYIT01000013.1, on the reverse strand, counting down.
TCATCGGGATAGCGGCCCGTGACGAGAGCGTGCTCAAGTCGGTGCGCAACTTGCAGGGCGTCGAGCTCAGGACCGCGGCGGACCTCAACGCGCGTGATTTGCTGAAGCGCAGCAAGGTCCTGTTCACGCTCGGGGCGCTCGACGAGCTCAAGAAAAGGTTCGGCGCTGAGCAGGGCGGGAGCGGAAAATGAAGCATTTTTCGAAGGTGATTCTGAGGCCGCTCGTGTCCGAGAAGGGGATGACGAAGATCCACAGCAAGAACCAGTACCCCTTCGAGGTCGCGATGGACGCCAACAAGATCGAGGTCAGGCGCGCGGTCGAGGACAAGTGGAAAGTAAGGGTCCTCGGCGTCAGCACGATGATTGTGCGGGGCAAGAAGAGGACGCGCAGGTTCTATCAGAAGGGCATGACGCGGGACTGGAAGAAAGCCGTGGTGACCCTTCACAAGGACGATGTCATCGAGTTCGTGTAGAGGCGGAAGGGAGTTCCGATGATTAAGGAATACAAGCCCACTAGCCCCGGCAGGAGGTTCGGCTCGATAGTCGACTATTCCGGCCTGAGCAAGGAGAAGCCCTGCAAGTCGCTTCTTTCGCCGCTGCACAAGACGGGCGGCCGCAACGCCAGGGGTCGCATCTGCACGCGCCACATAGGCGGTGGGGAGAAGAGGCATTACAGGATTGTGGACTTCAAGCGGCAGAAGGACGGGGTGCCTGCGGTTGTGAAGACAATCGAGTACGATCCGAACAGGACGGCCCGCATCGCCCTCATAGCGTATGCCGACGGCGAGAAGTCGTACATCATCGCGCCTGAAGGCCTGAACCCCGGCGACACGGTGCAAAGCGGCGACGAGGTTCCCCTCAAGCCCGGCAACACGATGCCGCTCAAGAACATCCCCGTGGGCATGGAGATTCACAACATAGAGTTCATACCCCGCAAGGGGGGGAAGATAGCGCGCAGCGGCGGGACCGGCGCGCAGCTCCAGGCCAAGGAGGGCGACTTCGCCCACATCAAGATGCCGTCCGGTGAAATAAGGGTGGTCAAGGTGGAGTGCCGGGCGACGATAGGCCAGGTGGGGAACAAGGAGCACAACACAATCATCATCGGAAAGGCTGGCAGGAAGAGGCACATGGGCGTGCGCCCCACGGTCAGGGGCGTGGCGATGAATCCGGTTTCGCACCCGATGGGCGGCGGCGAGGCCAGGAGCAAGGGGGGCAACCACCCTTGCTCGCCATGGGGCCAGCTGTCCAAGGGGCTAAAAACCCGCAACAAGAGGAAGACCACGACCAAGTTCATAATCCAGCGCAGGAAGATAAAGCGCAGGAAGAAGTAGGAACCGAGCATGAGCAGATCCCAGAAGAAAGGGCCGGTTGTGGACGTGAAGCTCCTGAAGAAGCTCAGGAAGCTTGCCGACCAGGGGAAGAAGGATCCGATTCAGACGTGGTCCAGGGAGTGCACAATCACGCCCGAGTTCGTGGACCATACTTTCATGGTCCACAACGGAAGGAACTTCCTCAAGGTCTATGTAATCGAGGACATGGTGGGGCACAAGCTCGGGGAGTTTTCGCCCACGAGGAAATTCTCGGGGCACTCGGGCAAGAAGGATAAGAAGGTTTAGTCAGGCGGTGCGTCGATGAAGTTCAGGTCGTTCTACAGGTTTGCGCGCATCTCGCCGCACAAGGCGCGGCCGGTCGTGGACATGATAAGGGGGAACGGCGTGAACGAGGCGCTCGTCAAGCTCAAGTTCACGCACAAGAGGGCGAGCCCGATGGTCGAGAAGGCCGTGCGGGCGGCACTGGCCGCGGCGAAGCACGCCTCGCTCGAGAAGAAGGCCGACCTGAACCTCAACGAGCTCAGGGTCTCTGAAGCCTTCGTCGGCGACGGGCCGACGATAAAGCGCTGGATGACCAGGGCCAGGGGGATGGCGAACAAGATTCTGAAGAGGACGTGCCATATAACGATAGTCCTTGAATCCGCCGGAGAAGGCGAGTCGCAAAGGAGCTGAGATGGGCCAGAAGGTATCCCCAGTGGGGTTCAGGACGGGCATCAAGATACGCGGCATAACGAACCGGACCGTGTCCGGAACGCCTACGACGAACGTCATAAACTGGCAGTCGAGGTGGTATGCGCGGAAGAAGGAGTTCGGGAAACTCCTGATTGAGGACCAGAGGATCCGGGACCACATCAAGCATACTTTCTTCAGCGCGGGCATACCCCGGATAGAAATCGAGAGGACGATAGAGCAGGTCATCGTGTACATCTTCGCTGCGAGGCCGGGGCTCATAATCGGACGCAAGGGGCAGAAGGTGGACACGCTCAAGAGCGAGCTCGAGGAGATAGCCGGCAAGAGCGTGGACCCGAAGATCATAGAGATATCCAAGCCCGAGCTCGAGGCGCAGCTCGTGGCCGAATCGGTCGCGGAGCAGCTCGAGAAGAGGGCGTCCTACAGGCGGACCATAAAGAAGGTGGCGGACATCACGATGCAGGCCGGGGCGGAGGGGGTGAAGATACACCTCTCGGGGCGGCTGGGCGGGGCAGAGATGGCCAGGAGGGAGCAGGTGAGCAAGGGATCGATACCGCTCCACACGCTGAAGGCCGACATCTCGTACGGCTATGCAATCGCGACCATGAACTACGGAGCCATAGGTGTGAAGGCGTGGGTCTACCGCGGCGACCTTCTCAAGAAGCGGGAGGCGATTCATGTCCCTGATGCCTAAGAGGGTCATGCACCGCAAGGAACAGCGGGGCAAGATGAAGGGCAACGCGAGCCGCGGCAACACCGTGTCGTTCGGCATGTTCGGTCTGCAGTCCATGGAGACCGCGTGGGTTTCCGCGAGGCAGATAGAGGCGGGCAGGGTGGCGGCGTCGCATTTCCTCAAGGAGGAGGGCAAGGTCTACATAAGGGTGTTCCCGCACAAGCCCATTACCGCCATGCCTGCGGAGACCAGGATGGGCAAGGGCAAGGGCGAGGTCGAGTACTGGGCTGCAAGGGTGAAGCCCGGGACGATACTGTTCGAAATCGGTGGGACCAGCGAGGACACGGCGAAGGCGGCCTTGAACAGGATCGCCCATAAGATGCCGGTGAAAACGAGGCTGGCCCGCAGGAGGATGACCGTATGAAGATCAAGGATCTCCGCCAGAAGACCGACGCGGAGCTCGTCAAGGAATGCGTCGAGCTCAGGGAAGCGATGTTCAGCAGGCGGTACAAGGCGGAAATTGAGCAGGTCGCGAGTCCGGCGCTCAGGCAGATGAAGCGGGACATCGCGAGGGTGAAGACGATCCTGAGGCAGAGAGGATTGAAATCGGAGGCATAGTTGGCTGAGACGAACGAAGGGAAGAGCGCGCCCGTCGGCGGGCGCGGCAAGAGAAAAGCCGTAATCGGGACCGTCCTGTCCGACAAGATGGACAAGACGATAACTGTAAGGGTCGAGAACCGGAGCCCTCACCCTATGTTCGGCAAGGTAGTGAAGAAAATCACGAAATACCGCGCCCACGACGAGAAGGAAGAGGCTTCGGAAGGGGACCAGGTGGAAATCGTGGAGACGAGGCCGCTGAGCAAGACGAAGCGCTGGAGGCTCCTCAGAGTCGTGAGCAAGGCGTCCGTTTGACAAGCCAGGCATGGTGACAACATGATTCAGCAGCAGACGAGACTAGACGTTGCGGACAACACCGGGGCGAAGACGGTGATGTGCATAAAGGTCCTCGGCGGCACCCGGAGGCGGTACGCGGGGCTCGGCGACATCATCGTGGGATCGGTCAAGAAGGCCATTCCCGGGGCCGAGGTGAAGCAGGGGACGGTGGTCCGCGGGGTGGTCGTCAGGATGAAATACAACGTACGGCGCGAGGACGGGTCGTACGTGAAGTTCGACCGAAACGCGATGGTGCTGCTTGCCGATTCGGAGAATCCGAAGGGCACGCGCATCTTCGGCGCCGTGGCCAGGGAGCTTAGGAAGAAGGGATTCATGAAGATAGTGTCCCTCGCGGCTGAGGTGGTTTGAGGCTGGCGATGAAGATACGGAAGAACGACACGGTCGTGGTCATCTCCGGAGACGACAAGGGGAAGAAGGCGAGGGTGCTGGCCCTGGCCCCGGACGGCAGGCGCCTCATCGTCGAGGGGGTGAACTACATCTGGAAGCACGTGAGAAGGACGCAGAAGACTCCTGCCGGGGGCAGGGTCCAGAAGGAGGCTCCGATTGAGCCTTCGAAGCTGATGCTGTTCTGCCCCACGTGCAACAAGGGCGTGAAGGTCAGGAGGACGGGCGAAGCGCCGTCCAAGACCAGGGTTTGCAGGAAATGCGGCGGCCAGGTTTGACGGCCGTCGCCAGTGATGCGCAAGGTGGCAATGGCAAGACTTCTTGATCAGTACAGGCAGGAAATCGTCCCGCAGATAATGCGGAAGTACGGGTTCAAGAACGTGATGGCCGTCCCGAAGCTCGACAAGATCATGGTGAGCATGGGAGTCGGCAAGGCGACCGAGAACAGGAAGGTCCTCGACACGGTCATGGAGGACCTCGCGATGATCACGGGCCAGAAACCGATTATCTGCAACGCCAAGAAATCGGTCTCCACGTTCAGGCTGCGCCAGGGCATGGCCATCGGATGCAAGGTCACGCTCAGGCGCGAGAGGATGTACGAGTTCTTCGACAGGCTCGTAAACATCGTCATCCCGCGAATCAGGGACTTCCGGGGGCTCAACCCGAAGTCCTTCGACGGGAGGGGGAACTACTCCATGGGTATAACGGAGCAGTTCGTGTTCCCCGAGATAGCGATTGACAAGGTCGAGTTCGTGCAGGGGCTGAACGTGACCATCGTCGTAAAGAACAGCGACGACGAGAAGTCGCTGGACCTGCTCAAGATGTTCGGGATGCCGTTCAAGGGAGATTGACGGCTTTTTGGGAGGTTTTCTATTTGGCTACGACAGCCTGGAAAGTCAAGGCCGCGAGGCCCCCGAAGTTCAGCTCGAGAAGGGTGAACCGCTGCCAGATTTGCGGCAGGAGGCGGGGATACTACCGCAAATTCCAGCTTTGCAGGATTTGCTTCCGGAATATGGCCTCGAAGGGCCTCATCCCGGGCGTGCGCAAGGCTTCGTGGTGAGAAAGGAAGGCCGAGATGGCAATCACGGATCCGATTGCTGACATGCTTACGAGAATCAGGAACGCCAACGCGATAAGGCGCGAGAAAGCCGACGTCCCATTCTCGACGATGAAAGAGTCAATCCTCAAGATCATCAAGGAGGAGGGATTCATCAAGGATTACCTCGTTTTCGGCGAAGGCAAGCTCAAGACGCTCAGGGTAGTGCTCAAGTACGGGCCGAGCAGGGAGTACGTGATTAATCAAATCACGCGCAGGAGCACGCCCGGCAGAAGGGTCTACGTCGGCGTCGAAGGCATCGAACCGGTGCTGGACGGCATGGGGATCTCGGTGTTCTCCACGTCCAAGGGGATTATGAGCGACAGGCAGTGCCGCCGGGACAAGATTGGCGGAGAACTGCTGCTTACGATAATCTGATGCGCCTCCCGGAGGTATAAAGTGTCAAGAATCGGAAAGAAGCCCGTGGCCCTGCCCAAGGGGGTCGAGGTAAGGGAATCGAAGGGCGAGGTCACGGTGAAGGGACCCAAGGGAGAGTTGGCCCTCAGGCTGCCAGACCTGGTGGCGCTGAAAATCGGGCCGTCGGCCGTCACTGTCGAGAGGACATCCGAGGGCAGACGCGCGTCCGCGATGCACGGGCTCGCGAGGGCGCTGGTGAACAACATGGTGCGCGGCGTGACCGAGGGATTCGAGAAGACGCTGCAAATCGAGGGCGTCGGATACCAGGCGAGAATCGAGGGGCAGAACCTGATTCTCCAGGTGGGTTTTTGCAACGACATCGTAATCCCGATACCCAAGGGATTGAACGTCGAAATCCCGCCGAAGACGAAGAACGTCATAGTGCGGGGCGCCGACAAGCAGCTGCTCGGGCAGTTCACGGCGAACGTGAGGAGGGTAAAGCCCCCCGACTCGTACAAGGGCAAGGGCGTAAGGTACATGGGCGAAGTCGTCAGGCGCAAGGCGGGCAAGACGCAGGCCGGCGCCACGGGCGGCTAGCCAGCCAGTCGGATTCATCCAGATGAAGTTGAACAAGCTGAAGGAAACGAAGCGGATGCGGAAGCGGATTCGCACCCGCAAGAAGGTGAGGGGCACTCCCGGGAAGCCCAGGCTCGCGGTCTTCAAGAGCCTCAAGCACTTCTACTGCCAGCTCATCGACGACGAGGCGGGCCGGACCCTGCTCTCATCGTCGACTCTGGTCAAGGAAGTCAGGGAAAACATGAAGGCGGGCACCAAGAAGACCGATTCCGCGAAGCTGGTGGGCAAGGACATAGCCGCGAAGGCGGCCCAGGCGGGGATAAAGGCCGTTGTCTTCGACCGTGGCGGTTTCAAATACCACGGGAGGATCAAGGCCATGGCGGACGCGGCCAGGGAAGCCGGCCTCAAGTTCTGAGCAGATTTTGGCAGGAGTTGCCGGTGAAGTGGAAGAACGTGTACAAGACGCCGGTCAATCCGAACGAAACGGAGACCGAGAACCAGCTCATATCGATTAACCGCTGCGCCACGGTCGTGAAAGGCGGGAGGAGGTTCAGCTTCTCCGCGCTGGTGGCCGTCGGCAACAAGGGCGGAACGGTGGGCATCGGATTCGGCAAGGCGAACGAGGTGCCTCCTGCGGTAGAGAAGGCTGAAATAAACGCCCGGAAGGACCTGTACCGGATTTCAATCAAGGGCGATACCATCCCGCACAGGATAACCGGAAGGTTCAGGGCCTCTAAGGTCGTCATGATTCCGGCCGCGCCCGGCACGGGGATTATCGCGGGCACGGCGGTGAAATCGGTGCTTTCACTGGCCGGCATCAAGGACATCCTGACCAAGGCTTATGGAAGCACGAATCCAGTGAACCTGGTCAAGGCGACGATGGACGGGCTCTTGAGGCTCAAATCGCTTGAGGAAGTGGAGAAGCTCAGGGGCGTCAAGCTCGGGTAGCGGATCCTCTTGATTGAAACGGCCTACGGATGGACATGAAGAAGCTCAACGAGGGGGCGACCCCATGCAGGGGGAAGAAGAGGGTCGGCCGCGGCGTGGGCAACGGTCACGGCAAGACCTGCGGGCGGGGCGACAAGGGCCAGAAGGCCCGGACGGGGTATTCCCGCAGGCCTACGTTCGAGGGCGGACGCCTTGCGACGATAAGGAAGCTCCCCAAGCGCGGATTCAAGAATGCGAGGTTCGCGCTGGAGACGGCTGTCGTCAACGTCGGCGACCTCAACGTTTTCGAGCCGGGATCGACCGTGGACCCCGGAGCCCTTGCAGGCGCGGGGCTCTTCAGGGGCCGGCCCGACCGCGTAAAGATTCTCGGGGCCGGGGAGCTCACTGTGAAGCTCGAGGTGAAAGCGCACGCCTTCTCGAAATCGGCGGTTGAGAAAATCGAGGGCGCTAAGGGAACCGTATTGGTGATTTGAGGTCCGCGGATGCTCCAGAATTTCGTCGACAGCCTCCAGAATATGATGCGGATACCCGAACTCAGGAAAAAGATCGGGTTCACTCTACTCATGCTCGTCATCTACCGCCTGGGGTTTTTCATCCCCATTCCCGGCGTCGACACGTCGAAGATAGACGAGCTCGTCCAGAAGCTGACGACCACTCCCCTGGGCTCCCTCTTCAAGCTTGCCGACCTCGTGTCCGGCGGAGGCATCCTGGATTTCACGGTCTTCTCGCTCGGAATCATGCCGTACATCAGCGCGGCAATCATCTTTCAGCTCCTCACCAAGGTCATACCGAAGCTCGAGGCCATCTCCAAGGAAGGGGCGGCAGGCAGGCTGAGAATCGAGCAGTACACGAAGTACTCCACGATTCTGATTTGCGTCATACAGGGGACGTTCGTTGTGCAGCAGCTGTCCCAGCCGGCCCTCGGGCTCGTGCCGGGAAGGACTGTGGCGTGGATTGCGCTGGCCGTGCTGACCCTGACCGCAGGCGCAATGTTCCTCATCTGGCTCGGCAAGCAGATAGACGACCACGGCATAGGCAACGGAATCTCGCTCATAATCATGTCCGGAATCATCGCGAGGCTACCTCACAACCTTACCGAGCTGTTCGAGCTCGTGGGGCGCAACCAGATTCACTACATGGCCATAGTCCTGCTCATAGTCGGCTTCGTATTCACGGTCATGGGTGTCGTGTTCATACAGCAGGGGCAGCGCAGGATTCCGGTGCAGCAGGCCAAGCAGATGCGCGGGAGGCGCGTCTACGGCGGCCAGCACCATTTCATGCCCCTGCGCGTGAACATGGCCGGAGTCATCCCGATAATATTCGCCTCATCGCTGATGATATTCCCGGGCCTAATCGGGAGGATTCTGGGCCAGGATTCTGAGCTCACGAGGCTTCTTCAGACGGGGGGGTTCCTGTACGTCGTCTTCTACATCGCGCTGACGTTCTTCTTCTGCTTCTTCTGGAACTCGCTGATATTCAACCCCGTCGAGATGGCCAAGAACATGAAGGAATACGGCTCGTCGATACCGGGCATAAGGCCGGGCAAGAAGACGGCCGCCTATCTCGAGAAGATAATAATCAGGGTGACGCTCGCGGGCGCGGGATTCCTGGCGTTCATCGCCGTCTTCCCCATGGTGCTGTACCAGGTCGCGCGCGTCGGATTCGTGTTCTTCCTTGGCGGCACGTCGCTGCTCATCGTCGTCGGTGTCGCCCTTGACGTCGTCCAGAAAGTCGAGTCGCACCTCCTCATGCGCCATTACCAGGGATTCATGGGCGGAGGCGGGGGGATAAGGGGAAGACGGTAGTGAAAGAACCCCTCATGAGAGCGGTGTTCCTCGGACCGCCGGGCGCGGGCAAGGGGACGCAGGCCAAGCTGTTCTGCGAGAGGCTCGGACTCTGCCACATCTCGACCGGAGACCTCTTGAGGCAAGCGGTCGCGGACGGGACGCAGCCCGGTCTCAAGGCCAAGGAATTCATGGACAAGGGCGAGCTGGTGCCCGACGCTCTGGTGCTCAATCTCCTCGAGAAGAGGCTTGCAATGCCGGACTGTTCCGGGAAGGGGTACGTGCTCGACGGATACCCGAGGAACATCGAGCAGGCAAAGAGCCTGGACGCTGCCCTCGAAAAGCTCAAGTCGAGGCTGGATGCCGTCGCATTCATCGACGCGCCGAGGGCCATGCTGATTGAGCGGCTCTCCGGCCGACGCGCATGCCCCTCCTGCGGGGCGGGCTTCCACGTGAGGACCATGCCGCCGAAGAAGACTGGCGTCTGCGATTCCTGCGGGAGCAAACTCGTGCAGAGGGCCGACGACAGGCCTGCCACGATTGAGAACAGGCTTAAGGTGTACGAGAAGAGCACGAAGAGCCTGATTGATTATTACGAGACCAGGGGGATTCTGAGGACGATTCCCGGCGGCGGGGAGGTGGAGGAGATAGCGGCGCTCCTGTACAAGCAGTTGAAGGGAGCGCAATGATGGGGCTTCCTGAAATAAAATCAACGAGGGAGATAGAGATCATGCGGGTGGCATGCGGGCTCGTCGCGGGAAGCCTCGATTTCGTGGAGAAGGAGCTGAAGCCGGGCGTGACCACTGGCGAGCTGGACAGCCTCATCACCGGGTTCGTGGAGAGCAGGGGCGGCGGGATGGCCTTCCGCAATTACAGGGGATATCCGGCCAACACGTGCATCTCGGTCAACGAGCAGGTGGTCCACGGGATTCCTGGTCCGAGGAAGCTCGTCGAAGGCGACATCGTCTCGGTGGACGTCGGCGTGAAGTACAAGAACTACTACGGGGACGGCGCGAAGACCTTCCCCGTGGGGAAGATATCCGAAAAGGCCGCGCGGCTGGTGGACACCTGCAGCGGCGCGCTGGACGCGGCAATCCTGGCGGCGAAGGCGGGCAGCAGGATGGGGGAAGTGTGCCGCGCGATTCAGGAGTACGCGGAATCGAGGGGATTCTCGGTGGTGCGGAAATACGTGGGGCACGGAATCGGCCGCAGGCTCCACGAGGACCCGCAGATACCGAACTTCGTTTCGGATTCGTTCGACATGAACCTGGTCCTGAAGCCCGGGATGACCCTCGCGATAGAGCCGATGGTCAACGAGGGGACCGGGGACACTAGGGAGCTGCCGAACCGCTGGACGGTTGTCACCGCGGACGGGAAGCTCTCATCGCATTTCGAGCATACGGTCCTTGTGACCGGCGAGTGCGCGGAAATCCTCACCAGGAATTGAGCGAAAGATGGCAAAGGAAGAACCAATCAGGGTGACGGCCACGGTGAAGGAGGCCCTCCCGAACGCGAGGTTCATCGTTGTTCTCGAGAACGGTCACGAGGTCCTGGCCCATGTCTCCGGAAAGATGAGGATGCACTTCATAAGGATTCTGCCTGGCGACAAGGTGCAGCTCGAGATGTCCCCCTATGACCTCGAGAAGGGGCGGATAATCTTCCGGGGATGACGGGCAAGGAGGTATGAAATGAAAGTAAGGGCGTCCATACGTCGCATCTGCGAGAACTGCAAGCTGATAAGGCGCAAGGGCGTGCTTAGGGTCATCTGCAAGACGCATCCGAAGCACAAGCAGAGGCAGGGTTGATTTTCTTAGGAGGTATTTGATGCCGCGTCTTTGCGGAGTCGATATTCCGGCGGAAAAGCATATCGAGATTGCTCTCACGTACATCTACGGGATAGGGCGGGCGACCTCGATCCGCATACTGAAGGAGCTCGGTATCGAGAGGACCGTCCGCGCCAAGGAGCTCTCGGAGGACCAGTTGGCGAAGATTGGGTCCCACATCGAGAAGAACTACGTAATCGAGGGGTCGTTGCGGCACGAGAGGTCGCAGAACATACAGCGGCTCAAGGACATCCGCTGTTACAGGGGGCAAAGGCACAGGGCCGGGCTGCCCGTCAGGGGCCAGAGGACCCGGACCAACGCGCGGACCAGGAAAGGGCCCCGGAAGACCGTGGCCGGCAAGAAGAGCGTCAAGGCCCTCGGGCATTAACAGCATCGACAGGCCGGGATTGGAGTCTCATATATGTCGAAGAAGAAGTTCAAGAAGGTGTCACCCAGGGCGATTGCCAATGTCAAGGCTTCCTTCAACAATACGATTGTCTCGATATGCGACATGAACGGGAACATGATCTGCTGGGACAGCGCCGGGACGATTGGGTACAAGGGATCGAGGAAGTCCACCCCGTTCGCTGCCCAGAAGGCCGCCGAGGCCTGCGCTGCCAAGGCGCGGAAGCTGGGCGTGAAGGAGGTCGAGGTGAAGATAAAGGGACCCGGCGCGGGAAGGGAGTCCGCCATCAGGGCCATCCAGGCCGCGGGACTGGAAATCAAGTCCATAGAGGACACCACCCCGCTTCCGCACAACGGCTGCAGACCGCCCAAGAAAAGGAGGGTGTAGCGAGATGGCGAGATATACTGATGCAAAATGCAGGCTTTGCAGGCGCGAGGGCGCGAAGCTCTTCCTCAAGGGCACGCGTTGCGAGACGGTCAAGTGCTCGTGGCACAGGCGCGAGAAGGTACCGGGCATGCACAACTGGCAGCGCGGCAAGGTCTCGGACTACAAGAAAGGCCTCAGGGAGAAACAGAAGGTCAAGAGGTTCTACGGGCTCCTCGAGCGCCAGTTCAAGCGCTATTTCCGCATGGCGGAAATCGAAAAGGGGAACACGGGCATGAACCTCCTGAAGATAATCGAGACCCGCCTGGACAACGCGGTGCTCAGGGGCGGATTCGCGCTTTCGAGGGCCCAGGGGAGGCAGCTGGTCTGCCACGGCCACATAAAGGTCAACGGGAAGCGCGTGGACATCCCGTCGTACCTGCTCAAGACGGGCGACGTGATAACGGTACAGGACCGCGAGAACAGCAAAAAGCAGGTGAAGGAGAACATGGAGCAGGCGAAGACCAGGGAGCCTGTTTCGTGGCTCGCAGTGAACGAGGCAGGGCTCGAAATCACAGTCGTCAAGGAACCGACCAGGGAAGACGTGTCCATTCCGATTGAGGAGCAGCTCGTTGTCGAGTTGCTCTCCCGTTAAAGAGGAGTATGCAGATGCGGATAAGATGGCGCAATCTGGAGTTGCCTTCGAGACTCGTCTGTCACCAGGATAGCAAGACCGGGTCGTACGGCCTGTTCGAAGCCGAACCTTTCGAGAGGGGGTACGGAATCACCGTTGGGAACAGCCTGAGAAGGGTCCTGCTGTCCTCCATCGAAGGCACGGCCGTTACCTCGGTCAAGATCGACGGCGTGAAGCACGAGTTCTCCACGATTCCCGGGGTGGTGGAGGACGTCGCCGACATCATGCTCAACGTGAAGCAGCTCAAGGTAAAGCTCCTCGGGAACTCGCCCAAGACGCTCAGAATCGACGTTGCGAAGAAGGGCGATGTCACCGCGGCCGACATCACGCCGGAATCCGACGTCGAGATTGCGAATCCGAGTATGCTCATTGCCACGCTCAGCAAGGAGCGCTCGTTCAAGATGGAGATGGAGGTCAGGAGGGGGAGGGGATACGTGACCGCGGAGGAGAACACCTCGGAGAACTCGGAAATCGGGATGATTCCGGTGGACTCGATTTTCTCGCCGGTCCTCAGGGTCAAGTACCGCTCGGAGAACACCCGCGTCGGCAAGATGACGGACTACGACAAGCTCCTTATAGAGATTTGGACCGACGGGACCGTGACTCCGGAACACGCCCTGGTCGAGGCCTCGAAAATCCTCCGCAAGCACCTGAACCCCTTCGTGCAGTACTTCGACCTCGGGGCGGAGGTGCAGAAGGACAAGTCGAGAGAGGAGGAGCAGAAGAAGAGCGAGATCGAGGCCCAGGAGATGCAGGACAAGCTTGACAAGCCAATCACCGAGCTCGACTTCTCGGCAAGGGCGTCGAATTGCCTCAAGACCGAGGGCATCGAGACCGTGAGGGACCTCGTTTCGATTACCGAAGAACAGATGCTCGAGTTCAAGAACTTCGGGAAAACCTCGCTGAAGGAGGTCAAAAAGAAGCTGTCCGACCTCGGGCTCGACCTCGGGATGGACTTGAAGGTAATGAAGGGAGAGTCGAACTAATGAGGCATGCGAATTTCGGGAGGAAGCTCAACAGGTCCTCCAGTCACAGGAAAGCCCTGAGGAAGAACCTTATTACGAGCCTGTTCACGCATGGCAGGATAGTGACGACCATGCCCAAGGCGAAGGCGGCCAAACCGGACGCCGAAAGGCTCATTACACTCTCCAAGGTCGATTCCATCTGCAACATGCGCAGGGCCTTCGCCTACCTGCAGGACGACAGCCTCGTGAAGAAGCTCTTCAAGGAAATCGGCGTCAAGTACCGCGACACCGACGGCGGATACACGTCAATCCACAGGCTGTCGAAGAACCGCATCGGCGACAACGGGTCCCAGGTAGTCTGGGAGCTCGTGACCTGGGAGCCTGGCACCAAGCCCAAGCCCAGACACAAGCGCAAGGCCGCAGGAAGGAAGCAGGAAAAGCCCGAGGCCGTGGAGGGAGCCGAGACGGCCCCGACGGAATCAGGCGCTGCGCCCAAGTCCGCAGCCAAAGCCGAACCGCCCGATTCCAAGCGCGAGAAGAAGGAATAGCCGCCGATCGGCAGGATTTTTCACGCTGAGTGAATCTACATACCAATTACTAATAAGTGCGAAATAGTATTTACCAGACCATGGCTTTGGACACTGACAACGCTGAATAAGAGCTGACCACGCTGAATGGCTCCTGATGGTTCAGTACGCACTCTTTCAGCGTTTTCAGGAATCTTTCAGCGGTCTCAGCGTCGAATTTGCTCCAATATTATTCTGCACTCCTTAGTAACTCTGCCCCGCGTCGTGAAACGTCAGGACAGGCGGGTGGCAAATCAGATTGCCGTCAATCCAGTTTCATTGAAATATCCAACGCCGGGGCGGAGTGCGTGAGGAATCCGCTGGATACGCGGTCGACTCCGCGCGGAAAACCCCTTGAGATTCTGTCGAGCGTCACGCCGCCGGACACCTCGATTTCAATCCCGCGACTCCCCCGCAGCCGCACGGCCTCCGCGACCTCGCCCTCGTCCATGTCGTCGAGCATTATGATGTCCGCCCCCGACTCGAGCGCATGCCTGAACTGGTCGAGATTCTCCACTTCAACCTCGACTTTCATCCCCTTAGGCCCGGCTTCCCTGCACTTCCTTACGATTTCAGCCATCGATGAAAGGCCCGACGCCCTGATGTGGTTCTCCTTTACCAGCGCCATGTCGTAGAGCCCGAAACGGTGGTTCCTGCAGCCGCCAATCATCACCGCGTACTTCTCGAGCTTCCGCAAGCCGGGTGTCGTCTTCCGCGTGTCGAAGACGGCGGGGCCATCCGGCGCCGCCGCGGCGAACCTTGAGGCGAGCGTGGCGATTCCGGACAGCCTCGTGAGGAAGTTGAGCGCGGTCCGCTCTCCGGCGAGGATGGTCCTGAGCCTTCCGGAAACCCTCGCCAGCAAGTCGCCCGGCGCCACGTTGTCGCCGTCCTTCGCGAGCGGCTCGAATAAGGCGCGCTTGTCTATCATCTCGAATACGCGCCCGGCAACGGGAAGGCCTGCTGCAATCCCGCGGGCCTTGCACAGGAAGCGCGCGCTGCCCTTGCGTCTTGCCGGAATCAGGGCCTTCGATGTGACGTCGCCTGATCCGAGGTCCTCTCTGAGCGCGAGTGCGATAATCCTGTCGACGTCAGGGCCGAGACAACCGGCGGCCATGGGCATTCTCCGCAAAGCGGCCTGGGATTCGCGAGAAAAGGAAACCCATGATATGAGGACAGCGAGGGCAAAACAAGGAGTTCGAGGCGCTCTGATGGCCGATGCCAGACGGGGTCCGGCCTGCGAATCTTCGAGGCAGATTGCGGAAAACCATGTAAAAAGGCCGTGAAATCGGTTAAATCAGCGAAGAACAAGGATAATCAGGATTGAGAAAACAGCGCGGCTGGATTGAACGCGGCGGTTTGGGGACCCAAGCGTCATGAAGAAGAGCGGCGGCGGCGTCAAGGACGTGGCCAGCAACAGGAAAGCGAAGTTTAACTACTTCATACTCGAGTCCTACGAGGCCGGGATTTCCCTGCTCGGAGCAGAGGTCAAGTCGGTGCGCGCGGGAAAGGTGAGCATCAACGAAAGCTACGCGGTCCTGAAGGACGGGGAAGCGTTCGTCATGAACATGGACATCGCGCCTTACGAGAACAGGGGATACGTCGAATACGACCGCAGGCGCAAGAGGAAACTCCTTCTCCATAAGAGGGAAATCAGGAAGATATCGGTGAAGGTGGAGGAGCGGGGATTCACGCTGATTCCCATGAGGATGTTCTTCAAGAGAGGTTTCGCGAAGATGGTGATTGGCCTTGCAAAGGGCAAGACGCACGGGGACAAGCGGGAAACCATGAAGAAACGCGACGCAGACAGGGAGATTGAGAGGGCGATGAAATCGAGGCACAGGAAGTAGGGCGAAGGGAGGGGAGGCGTGGGGGAAGAGAGAGGAGGGAATAGAGGTTGAAGTCGAAGGTCCAATGTCAAAAGTCGAGGCATTGCCCCCCCTGACTTGCGCACTAGAAAAAAAGTACGCATCTGCGATACAAGGCTTTATAATTATGCTTCAGAGAAACTTGGCGTGGCAGCTTCTCAGCGCGTAGCGCGTGCATAAGCCGGACAAGCCGGCAATCGGATTTCTGTCTGGGCTTGGCGTGTCCGGATTACCTGCGAACATGTTATTGCAGCATGCAAATCGTCCCGGAAGGTCCGGTGCGCAGCATGATTGGAGGATTCTATGCCGGTCAACCACCGGGACATCTCCGAAAGGCTGGGGCTCTCGCGGTCGACGGTGACGAAAATCCTGAACCAGCTCCCGAACAACAGGGCCTCGGCAGAGACGGTCAGGAAGGTCTTCCAGACCGCGCGGGAGATGGGCTACGACTTCTCCAGGCTCCGCAACATCCACAGGCGCAGGGCCATCAGGAAGGCGGTCAGCCTGGACGTGAGGATCCGAATCATTATGCCGGACGGCGCGATGTACGACGCCGGCACGGCTACTGCGATTAACCTGAACCATTTCGGAGCCCTCCTGACAGCAATCGAGACCGCCAGGATGTCCCTTCCGCTCTCGCCTTTCGGCATCGAAATCGAGTTCCTCCGCCCTCCGCTCGAAGGCGTCCGCGTGGACAGCCAGGTCGTGCGGCTGATTTCGAGGAAGTCCGTGGAAATCGGCGTCAACTTCACGAGAATGAGGCCGTCGTTCGAGGAGAAGATAGTCGAATTCCTGAACGCTGAAGAGGAAGCCCCTTGACCGCCGCAGGAGGGGACAGGCGCATGCGCGCCTATTCGACCGCAGGTGACCGATGCACCCCGAGTACGAAACCCTGTTCGTGAGCGCCGCCCTGAGAAGGGGGATTGTCTCGGCAGGAGAGGTGGAGGAATGCCTGCTTGAGATGGAGAAGCCCGGGGCCCCGGCACGCATCGGCGCCCTCCTGAGGCAGAAGGGCTACATGTCCGAGGCGCAGTTCAGGGAGATTTCGGAACAGGTATTCTCCCATGGAACGAACGACGCCGGGGCCGAGGACGACGTTTTCGCCTACATCTGCCTCAAGAAGAAGCTCGCGCTCGGCTACCACGTCCTGCAGTTCAGGGAAGCGAGGCGCACGGGCGCATGGCCCGGACCGCTCAAGGATTTCCTGATTAGCGAGGGAATAATCACCGCCGACCAGGCGCGCGATGCCGAGGCAGGCCTGCCCGGGATGATGATGGAGTGCCCGCGTTGCGGAGCGGGGTACGCGGTCCCGGCCGGCGCTCCGGCAGGCCTCTGCTGCCCCGAATGCGACGGAGTCTTCAGGCCGCCGGATTCCGGCATGCCTGCAGGCTGTGCGACGCAGGCGCAGCAGCTTATAGGCGGCTATGAAATAGAAGCCGAAATCGGCAGGGGGGCGATGGGGCTCGTCTTCAGGGCTAAGCGGTCCTCGGACGGACTGATTGTGGCCCTCAAGACCATGCCTTCGGCGGGCGACGACGGGCTTGCGGAAAGATTCAGGCGCGAGGCGGAACTGGCCGCGCATCTGAGGCACCCGTCCATCGTCCCTGTAATAGAGATAGGCGAAGCGGGCGGAGCCCTCTTCATCGCCATGGAGTACGTGCGCGGAAGGACCCTGGAAAGCCTCATCTCGCGCCAGGAACTCACGATTCGCTCATCGGCGGGCATCATCGCCGATGCGGCTGCGGCGGTCCATTTTGCGCACAGGCAGGGAGTGATTCACAGGGACATCAAGCCGGGGAACATTATGGTCGACTGCGAAGGCAGGGTCAGGATATGCGATTTCGGGCTCGCGAAGCAGAGGGACATAGCGACCATAACTGCCTCCGGAACGATTGTCGGAACGCCGATGTACATGTCGCCCGAGCAGGCCACGCCCGGAGCGGCGGTGGACTTCAGGACCGACATCTATTCCCTGGGAGCCACGCTGTACGAGGCCGTGACCGGGCGGCCGCCTTTCTCAGGAAGGGACGTGAATTCACTCATAAGGAAGGTGAAGGACGACGATCCTCAGAGCCCGGGAATCCTGAACCCGTCACTGCCCCGGGGCTTGGAGCGCGTCATCAACAAGGCCATGGAGAAGTCGCCGAGGGACAGGTACTCCTTCGCGGGCGAGATGGCCGACGATCTGAGGAGCTTCCTCGCCGGCGGTGGGGTGAAAGCCGCGCCGCCAGCGATTGCGCACAGGATTTCGAGGTTCGCAAGGAGGCGCGCGGAAGGCGTCTTCGTGCTGCTGCTCTCCCTGGCGATAGCCGTCATCATGGCCGGGATTCTTCTCAGGCATCGCGGGTCCGCGGAGGATCCGTCATCCGCGGAATCGGAAAGGGCGCAGCTGTCGCGCAGCGCCTTCGCCGCCTTGAGGATGCGCTCGTACGAGGAGGCCGCCGGACTCTACGGGGCCATGATTGATGCCGGTACAGGCGGGGTGGAAGCCCGCCTGTACAGGGGAATCGCGCTGCGCGAACTCGGCCGGTTCGAAGAGGCGCTCTCGGATTTCAGGGCCGCGCGAGAGCTCGACCCCGGGAACGCAAGGCCCTGGATGGAGGAGGGCCTTGCGCAACTTGGGGCAGGCCGACTGGACGAGGCGAGGCGGAGCTTCGCGGAATGCGCGGCGCGTGATCCGGGCTCGGCTGCGGCCTGGATTGAAGCCGGCCGGGCCTGCTCGATGCTCGGGAGGAGCGCGGAGGCCGCCGCGGCATTCGAGCGGGCGCTTGCGGCCGAACCCGGCAACCAAACGGCTCTTCTCGGGATGTTGGACGCGCAGCTTGCCTTGTTCGAGGAAGCGGAGGCGATGAAGGTCCTCGCGGGCATCGAGGCTTCGGGCATGGAACCGGCCCGGGTATCCTTCGAGAGGGGAAGGGCGGCCCTGATGCTGGGTGATCCCGGGAGCGCCGCCGGTTTCTTCCGGAAAGCCGACGACCCCGGCGGCGACGGGCGGGATTTGCGCCGGCTTGCGCTCGCCGCCCGGCTCGGGACCGGCGTGCTGAACGAGGTGCGCATGGACCTTCTGGAAAGGACCGCGGCCGACATTGCCCTCGGAAAGGCGGAGGACGCGCTCGCATCAATCGACGCCGCGGCAGAGGCGGCGCGATCCGGGCGTCCGCCCCAGGCGCCGGGGACGGCCCTGGACGGGGAACTCCAATTCATCAAGGCGCGGGTTCTTTCGGCGCTGGGAAGGCGTGATGATGCGATGCAGGCGTTCTCGGGCGCCGTTTCTGCAACGCCCGGGAGGTGGGACCTGATTCTGGCGGCGGCAAGGGTCCTGGTCGAGGCAGGCGGGGCAGAAGAGGCGGAGAAGCTCATGAAGTCGGCCTTGGCGGCGGCGAGACCTCCGGCCGGAGTGCTCAGGATTTTCGCGGCGTTGCGCGGGAGCGATTCGGGAAAAGGCGATGGCGGGCAAGATTGACAGGAAGGATCGAATCGGAGATTGCGCCCTGGTCCGGGAAATCGGCAGGGGCGGAATGGGCGTCGTGTACGAGGCGCTTGACGGCATCGCCGGCGCGCGCGTTGCGGTAAAAGTCCTGCCCGCTTTCCAGGCCCTGGACAGCGCGAAGGCCTCGCGCTTCGTCGAGGAGGCCAGGACCGCCTCGAGACTGAGCCATCCGGGGATTGTGAAGGTCCATCGCATCGGAGACGACGGGGGCGAACGGTACATCGTGATGGACTTCATCGACGGCAAGGCCCTGGACGCGCTGTGGAAGGAGAAGCTGATTGACTTCAGGACTTCGGCTGAAATCGTCCTGCAGTGCGCCCATGCACTCGAATACGCACACCGGAGCGGCGTCGTGCACCTGGACGTCAATCCGAAGAACATCCTGGTCGACGAAAAGGCGGGTAAGGCCTACATCGCCGACTTCGGCCTCGCCCACGCGCAGTGGACCGAGGAGAACGGCCGGGTAGCGATTGCAGGCACGCCGCGGTACATGTCGCCCGAGCAGGCCAGGGGAAGCAGCGGAGTGGACTTGAGGAGCGACGTGTTTTCCCTGGGGGTGACCCTGTACAACCTCGCCACTTCCGCCCATCCGTTCGACGGCAGCGACGTCCATCACATTCTCGAAAACGTGATTTCCTGCGATTTCCAGCGGCCCAAAGACATCAATCCGCGGATTCCCTCCGCCCTCGAGGGGATAATCATGAAGGCCATGGAGAAGAATCCCGAGCGGCGCTACCAGAGCATGCAGGAGATGGCCGCGGATTTGAAGGGTTTCCTGGAAGGCGACTCGGTCACCGCGTCGGTTCCCATGCTGAAGCGCAGGGGTCTCCGCCTTCTGAGGAAGAAGTCCTCGTGGTACGCGCTGCTCCTGGCCGCGCTGGCTGCGGCGGCGGTCGTCTACGCTGCGACTTCGAGGCCGATTCCGGACGGGGGACCTGCGGATTCCCCGGACAGGACGGGGGAGGCGAGGGCGTGGTCCGAGAAGGGCGACGCTTATTTCCGCGAGAAGGACCTGAAGAGCGCCATGGCGTCGTACGACAGGGTCCTCGATCTCGATCCCGGCGACGTCATAACCAGGGACAAGAGGGGCCAAATCCTGCTGTCCCTCGGGGATTTCCAGGCCGCCGCGGCCGAATTCGACTCCGTTCTGGCCAGGTCGCCGGGATTCGTTTCCTCGCTGCGCAACAGAGGGGAATCCCTGATCGGGATGGGGAGGTTCTCAGAGGCGCGGGCGGACTTCGAGAAGGCGATTGAACTGGTGCGCAGCTCAAAGGACGGCGGGGCTCACGGCGACCGGAAGAAGACCGAGTCGGACCTGTGGACCTGCATGGGAAGGCTCCATTTCCTCGCGAAGAACAGCGGAAAAGCCGTGGAAGCGCTGTCTGCGGCCGTGGACCTCGACCCGTCGAACGCGCGGGCGAGACTCTACGCGGGGCTTGCCTACCTTGATCGGAAGGAGTTCGACCGCGCGGCGGCGGAAATGGGCATTGCCATGAAGAACCCGGCCAGGGACAGGGAATTCGAGGCGGAGCTCAAGAGGCTCAGAAGCGAGGTCGAGATAGCCGGGCTCAAGGCCCAATTCAACAGGCTCCAGTCGGCCGTGCACCTCGAAAGGGGGCTGTTCTCGAAGGCGGCGGCGTTCGCATCCGAGGCCCTGGACGTAAACCCCTCCGATTCCCACGCGCTCATGCTGAGAGGGAAGGCGTTCTTCGCGCTTGCGAGGTACGAGAGCGCTGCAAAGGACTTCGGAAGGGCTTCGGAGCTCGATCCGTCGTCGTTCGAGGCATTCGCGCGGAAGGCGAGGACCGAGCGCTATCTGGGCTACTTGAAACAGTCGGTGGAAGACGGCGAGAGCGCGGTCAGGCTTGCGCCTGATGCCGGGCTCGCGAGAAGGGAGCTCGGGCTCGCCCTGTCGGTACTGGGCAAGCATGCGGAAGCATCCATGCACCTTGCCAAGGCGGTCGAGATTGATCCCTCCGACGCGGAGGCAGCGCATGCCCTGCTGGACGCGTGCATCGAAACCGAGGACAGGACCCAAATCCTGTGGGCCGCGGCCAAGGTCATCGCCCTCGACCGCAGGAACAGGAAGGCCAGGACGGCGAAAGCGAAGGCGCTGTTCGAGGAAGGGGATTCGGACGGGGCGCTCGCTGAGCTGTCGATGGCCGCGGGAGGGGACAGCACGGAAATAATAATCCTCAAGGCGAGGATATACCTCGCCGCCCGGAATCCGTCAGCCGCCGTCGAGCACCTGGGAAGGATAAGGAACCCTCCTGCCGCGTCCGCCGCCGAGGTAGCAAGGCTTCTGGCGGACTCGAAAAGGATGGCGAGCGATCAGGATGGATACTTGAAATCACTGGGCGAATACATCGCCCTGGCCGGTTCCGACGCGGATGCCCTGCTCGAACGCGGCAGGATCTTCCTTGGAAGGGGCATGAACAGGGAGGCGGCGGCGGATTTCGAGCGCGCGGCTGTCCTGCTGCCCGGATCAGCAGCCTGCAGGACCGGGCTTGCGAGGTCGGCG
>DYIT01000148.1 GCA_020723505.1 Candidatus Kuenenia stuttgartensis | reverse complement strand
CTGCATACCGAGCCCCTACGGACCCTCGACTTTCGACTGGCATGATCGACCGCGGCTGGCCTGGATTCCGGCTTTCGCCGGAATGACGGCGGAATGATTGCCTGCGACCTCACGGTCGCGCTCTGTTGCGTGCGCCGCACGTGTCACTGTTTACGGCCTACGGTCTACGGCTGACGGTTTACTGTTTACCGCTTACTGCTGACCGCTTACGGTTTACGGCTTACGGTCCACGACTGGACCAGCGCCACACGTATACCCGACCGGCATGATCGCCCGCGGGCTGCCCGCCCCTGCTTCGCCTGATGGATGTGCGGAGGCGGAGTGAAACCCGCCTGCCTTCGCTGGATGATTCTGCATCTGCGGAGCGAAGCCCGCCGAAGTTGCGCAGAGAGAGCAGAAACGGAGGCGGGGCGGGCTTCGCTCCGCCTTGCAAGCCCCCCCAGGCGGAGGCTTCGCAGGGCATCGAATGGGCTCTGTTGTGTGCCGAGGTATATTTGACTTTCGACCTTCGACTTTCGACCTTGGACCTTCGACTTGTAACTTGCAACCTGCACCCAATTTGAACGCCCCCGACCCTCCTACAGAGCCAGCCTGCCTACTGTCGCGCCCATGACGCTGCCGCGGAACGCGCTCCTGTCGATTTTCCCGAAGCCGAGCTGTTTGAGCAGCGACTCGAGTTCCGGCGAATCGAGAGGCATGACCCCTGACCCGAAGGAGTGCAGGATGTGGATTAGGAGCAGACCGGAGGTCATCGCCCCCCAGATCGACCTCGGCTTCTGCCAGTCCACGAGGACCAGGCGGCCCCCGGGTCGCAGGACCCTCCGCATCTCGCGAATCGCGGTTTCGCGCACGTCCTTTGGGAGGTGGTGCAGGACGAGCGTGCAGAAGACGGCGTCGAACGACGCGTCAGGATGCGGCAGGGAGTCCGCCCAGGACGGCATGTGGCAGCCCGTCATCGGCTCTGACGGAACCTTGTACGTCGGAACCGGCCTTTGCGATTCGAACCTGTACGCGATTTCGAACCGCTGATTCAATCACTCATCCTCTTTCCGGTTTGCTGATGCTCGAAATCGGCCTCAGCACCAGTGCGGGCGAAGCGGAATGCAGAGCGTCCTGCCCGGGATAAAGGCCCGTTGGCGCCCGACCGCGGAGGGTACCGTTCTCTATGCAGAAAGCACGGGAATGCTGCCCGGCTCGAATCGCTTCGCAGACGGCCTTGAAAAGGGACTCGCCCATCGTGCGGAAGATGCCCCAGGCTCCCAACCAGAGAAAATGTTATATATGGCGTCCCCGGAACCCCTGCGCGGCAACGCAGGCATCCGCCTGGCGGTTCCGCGAGGCGCGAGCGGCGACCCGGTCGAACAGCGACCCGACCAGTTTCCTGACCAATCCGAGGCGGACGGAATAGAAATAGTCGGACTCGAACCAGCCCTTCTCGGCGTAGTGCCTGAAATCGCGGTTGTGCATGTCGAGTTCGATCTTCATTTTGGTCCTTCCTAACCTGAAGCCCATGAGCATGAGCAGCGAGGGGACTGGGAATGCCGGCCGCTGCAGGCCCTTGTGAAAACGGCGGGCGTGACGGGCGATCGTAGTCTCGATCCCGCGAGCCTCTCCTTCGGTCATTGGTTCGCACGCAGTGACGCAGCTGCCGCGGACGACGTTGAAGCCCAGGCAGGCGCCGACGAAGTCGAGGTACTTCACGATCTTCCCGCCCCCGAAGATGCCCTGGCCGACGATGCTTGTGAAGGTCTTTCCGAAGAAGCGCGGGCGGTGTCCGCAGAAGCCCAGCCGGTCGATGAAGATCTTCATCAGAGCCGAAACCTGGAACATATAGTTCGGTGTCGCGAATACCACGCCATCCGCTGCCTCCATCTTCGCGATGAGCGCGTCCCGGTCGTCCTTCAATGGACAGAACTCCTCGCCTTTCTCGAAACATAGCTTGCAGCCCCTGCATGTCCCCAGGTTGCATTCGCCCAGACCCACAATCTCCCAGTCGACGGCCCCCTGCTCCTGAAGGCGTTCCAGAAAGAGTCGGACGGCGCCGTGCGTGAGTCTGTTGCGTGCGCTTCCGACGAACGCGACGACTTTCTTCATAGTGGTACATCCTTTAGTCGCTCCGGCGTCTCCGCAGCGAGGAATGGGGCGAGACGGGCAGCTGCGGGCACAAGGACGTGTCCGGCGCCGGAAATCAGCGCAACCTCCAGGCGAGGGACCAGGCGCGCGAGCCGCGCACCGATCGCCTCGCAGTCGCGGATGGCGTCCCGGTCGACGCCTATGAGCAGGACGGGCATCCTGAGCCGCCGGAGCTCTTCATCCCTGAAGAGCGGCGATACGTCCAGGCGTGGACGCACCCGGCGAAGGATTAAATCCATGAACGCCAGGGCGTCGGGGTGCAGGAGCTGGTTTCCGACGACGAGCCGGTTGAGCGAACGCGCACCGAACCGGCCCAGCAGAATCCTGGGCAGTGCACGGAGGAGAAACGATAGCCGATCCGCGACCACCCCGGCCGGGCTCAACAGCGCGAGTCTCTCCACGCATTCGGGCCGGGTCGTGGCGAACTTGAGCGCGATCCACTCTCCCTGCGAAAGGCCTGCGAGGCGCACCACCCCCGTGCCCAGGGCGTAGAGCACGTCGGACAGCCAGTCGGAATACGCCAATCCCTCCCACGGCGGACGGGCAGCGGCGCTGCGGCCCGGCTCCCCGACGATGTCGACGGCATGGACGCGGCAGCGCTGACTCAGCTCCGCAGCGTCGCCCATCCACATCAGCGCGTTCGATCCCGCGCCGTGCAACAGAACGAGAAGCGGATTCGAAGGATCGCCGCAGGAGAGGACGAAGGTCGGCCCCTGGCGCGTCCGCACGGTCGCTCCCTCGAATGGAACCGGCCAGCGCGCCAGCAGTTCGGCGTACTGCGCCGTCACCTCCGCTTCGCCCGCTGCCGACCTGTAGATTGACCGCGCTTCCATCAGCGCCTCCACCTGACCTGTTTTATACACGGGATAGTTAGCAACTGGCGTGCCAACGGACGAGCGGGGATGCATACCCCCTTGAGGCAGCGCCAGAATGCGCGCAAGACCAAGGATCCTGGCTTGACAGGACCCGCGCCCCCACGGCGGCGGTCGGGGTCCGCCCGCCTCGCAAGGGGCTCGGAGTGGCAGTGCCACGCCTACGCTTCCGTTTTCCGAGCCCTGGCCAGCTCACCCTTCAATCCGAGCTTTCCGATGCGGAAGTGCAGGGTTGAGGGGTTCAGTCCAAGAATCTCCGCGGCGCCACCGGTGCCCGTAATTCTGCCTTTCGCGTGTTGGAGCACCTTCTTTATATGCCTGCGTTCCGCCTCGGCCAACGGGATGGGGATCCCGCCCGGCGCGGCATCCTCGCCCGCCGACGCCGAGGAGGGCGCCTCGGCGGGGTCGAGGGGCGGGATGCGCAGACGCGGGCCGTCGGAGAGCACGGCTGCGCGCTCTATGCAGTGCATGAGCTCGCGTACATTCCCGGGCCAGGGGTAGGCCGTCAGACGGGCCATGTCCGCCTCGCCGATGCCCTCGAACTTGCGGCCGAGCCGCCTGCCGCTCTGCTCCATGAAGTAGAGGGCCAAGGTGGGGATGTCCTCGCTTCTATCGCGCAGCGGGGGCATAAGAATCGGGAAGACGTTGAGGCGGTAGTACAGGTCTTCTCGGAACCGTCCGGACCTGGCCAGGGAAGAGAGGTCCCGGTTGGTCGCGGCCACGAGGCGGAAATCGGACCGAATCGGCCTAGTGCCGCCCACGCGCTCGAACGTTCCCTCCTGAAGGACGCGAAGAAGCCGCACCTGCTCCTCGAGACCGAGCTCGCCGATTTCGTCCAGGAACAGCGTCCCCCCGTCCGCCAGTTCGAACCGCCCGCGCACCTGCGAGGTGGCTCCGGTGAATGCGCCCTTCTCATGGCCGAAGAGACCGGAAGCGACCAGACCCGGCGCGAGCGAGGCGATGTGAACCGCGATGAAAGGGCCGTCTGCGCGCCTGCTTGAGCGGTGAATCTCGCGCGCCACCAGTTCCTTGCCCACGCCTGTCTCGCCCGTGATGAGCACCGCGCTGTCGGTAGGCGCTACGCGGGCCACGAGATCAAGGGTCGATTTCAGCGCGGGCGAGTGGCCGATTATGGATCCTGACCCTGCGGTGGTCCCCTCCTGCTGGCGATAGTACCGGTTCTCCTGCTCCAGCCGCACGCGCACGGCCTGCAACTCCTGCCAGAGGGCGGTGTTCTCGAAAAGGATGGAGAGCTGTTCGCCGAGCACTTCAATCACGGCGCGGTCCTTGGATCCGACCCCAGGCCGGACCCGGCGGTTTTCGAGAGCGACCCATCCGGTTCTCCGGAGCGCAGTGGAGGAGAACGGGATGACGAGGAGCTGGCCCTCCTCGTCGCGGTCCTCCTCGTTCCACGGCGGTTTGACGAACCCGATTGAGCAGTCGCAGCACCCGGTGATGTCCGCCACGAGGGCATCGCTCCAGACCCGGCTCCCTCCGCGCACCGCGAGAAGCCTCGGCGGATTACCGGCTTCCACGATGGCGCAGCGCTCCGCGCCGAGCCCCTCGCATAACCGCGCGGCAATCTCGCCCCAGAGCCCCTCGCCGTGTTTCCGCAGCGGAAGCCTCCCGAGGCCGAGAACCGCGGAGCGCAGGCCGAGTGCATCGCGCTCCGCGGAGCGCTCCCCAATCGGGGAGGCTTTCGCGGCATCGCTCCTGAAGCGGCGGGCCTCATCGGGACGGCACCGGCGTTCGGCGAGCGCCGCCGCTTCGTTGCAGACCCGGGCCAAATCGTAGAGCGCGCCGGCCTCGGATAGAAGGCCGATTGCGGTCTCCAGCCGCGCCGCAGCTGCCGCGAGTTCTTCGTCAGTCCCGGCGACCCTGGCCGCCCTCATTGCCAGGTAACGGTGTCCGAGTCCTGCAGCCTGGGCCAGCGGCATCTTCGTCGCTCGCTCGGCCTCTGCCGCCATGTCGATTCCGGTCAAGGGAGCCTCTCCTGCCGCTTCGATCTGATCAACCACGTCGTATACCGCGAGCCCGGGCATGGGGCGGGAGCCGGCGCGCTTCCAGGCTGCGGCGCCTGCTTCGAGCGCGGCCCGGGCATCCGCCATCAAGCCCTGCGAAGCCCGCACCAGGGATTGCGCGGTGCCGGCGAACCAGCCGAGGGACGGATCGGTGGCCCCGGAGATGAACTTATCGTAAGCCGTCTCGGCGAATTCGCCTGCGGCTTCGAATTCGCCCATTGTCGCATGCAGGAGGCCGAGAAAGAGCCCGGCAAGGTCCCGAACAGGAGCCGCGCCCTCGCGATCTCCGAAGGCGAACATCCTGTGCATCAGGTCGATGGCCCGTGCATGCTGGCCGGCGTTGGAGTAGGCGACGGCAAGGACGCAAAGCGCTTCCGGAGTGATTAGCAGCCTGTGATCAAGCGTCACAAGGTCATCTGGAACGTCGCCCAGAAGGGACTCGAAAGCCGCGATGCCCTCCCGCAGGCGGCCCATGTAGACGAGGCTGACCGCGGAGTAGGTCAGCACTTCCACCCGGACCGCGCCGCTGACGGCCTCGGCAGCCTCGCGCGCATGCGCAAGCAGCGCATCGCTTTCGCGGGGCGACTCGCCATGCGCTGCATTCAGCGCACGCGCTGCCAAAAGCGGGGCCTGCGAAGCGAGGTCGCCGCGCTCGACCGCCAATGCGATCGCTCGGTCCAGCGCATCACGAAGGTAGAACGCTACGCCGCGATACAGGCGCAGGCCCTCGACAAGCGAATCTACGTAGCCCACGGGTCCGCCGGGGAATTCCTCTGGAGCCACCGAATCGAAGACCGCCCTGTAAAGTTCGGCGGCCATGCCCGCTCCGCGGCGCGCTGCCTCGCGCTTCGCTGCCTCGAGCAGCTCGGGAATGAATGAAGGCTGGCGTACAAGGATGCGGAAGTCCTGCGTGGTCGCCCTTGCCAGCGCTGCCGATCGGGCTTCGTCCGTAAGACGGAAGTGGCCTGGCCCGGAGGAAGCGTCCTCGGAGACGACCTTGCGTGCCCTGGCAGCGTCGAGCCAGGCGATGAGTGCGCTCGGCCGTGCCAATCCCCATTCCACGAGCGTGTCCACCGATACCGGCTTTGCAGAAACTGCCAGAGCCAGCTCGATAATTGATACTTCCATCTGTGCCTCCATGATTCTCCAACAGGTGCGTCAGCGTGGAGCAGCACGAACGATCGGAACTCCTCCTATCGACGGGCTACGACTGTCAATAGGTTGATATCAATATACTGATAGTTTGCGCCCGAATCAGCTCCAATCTTGCTGAGTCATCATTTGGGAAATGCCTGATTGCGCTTGGCTGCTATAAAATATTGCAATTATTAATGTTATGAATAACTCGCTACCAGCCATTCATAATGCAGTCCATGGCACATCCTTTGATAATGCATTGGTGAAGAATTGATGCAGGTCTAGGGAATCTGAAGACCAAATGGAGGTCATCGATGGAAACGGGAAGAAACGAGGCTGCAAAATCCGGAGAAAGCAGGAATGTATCGGAGCGGAAAATGACGGTGTTCGGAGATGGCCCGCGGCTGGCGGGAATCCGGTGAGTTCTGTGTCCGGTGCGAACCGAGTATGACTCGTCCGGGACCCGCAAGGGGATGAGAACATGGCATATCGGATTCATGCAGACGATAGCGACGGGAAGTCAATCCTGTCCTTTCACGGAGATCTTGACCAGGCCGCCCTGGGTGATTTGAAGCGCCGCGTACTGGAACGTGCGGAGAAAGGGAGAAGCGTTCAGGTGATTCTGAGGACCGGCACGAACGTGGAGCCCGGAATCGTCGACGAACTGGTCCGCATGCGCGGAGCGAGCCTGGAAACCGAGTCGAGCTTCCTGAAGTACTGGATCGAGAGGGCACGAAATCAAAACGGAAAGGAGCGGCCATGAACACGACAATCTTCTACTTCTCCGCGACTGGGAATTCACTGGCGGCTGCGCGCCGAATCGCGTCGGAGCTCGGGGACGCTGAGCTTGTCCCGATGAGCGAAGCGTTGAAGGACCCGAAGCCCGTCGGTTCGACCAGGATCGGTTTCGTTTTCCCGGTCATCGCTTTCGGCATGCCCCGGACAGTTGCCGAATTCGCACGCTCCTTCATTCCGAACCCCGGGCAGTACACGTTCGCGGTGACCACCTGCGGGGGGACTCCAGCCGGCACGTTGACGGAGCTCGACAGGATCCTCCGGAAGAACGGCGGACGGCTGGACGCGGGATTCGCGGTGAAGGCGCATGACAACTGCCTGATCATGGAACCTGAGAACTGCATGACGTGGATTATGAACCGAATCCGCGGCGGGGCTGATCCGCTGCCGATCGAGGAGCGCATCGGCGAAATCGTCGAAGTTCTGAGAAGCAGGCGCAGTCACGGGCCGGAGACGAACTCCTGGGCGGCGCGGGTTTTCGGAACAGCAATCCACGGGCTTGCGATGATGGGTTTCAAGAGCGCGGACAAGAGATACTGGGTCGAGGAGAGCTGCACGCGGTGCGGGACTTGCGAGCGGATCTGCCCGCGCGGGAACATCCGGCTCGGCGAAAACGGGCCGGTCTGGAACCACGACTGCCAGCTCTGCAACGCCTGCATCCACGGGTGCCCGCATGCGGCGATTCAGTACGAGAAGGTATCGGTCGGGAAACCGCGGTATCATCATCCCAAAGTCGACGTAAAGGACCTGATTGGATCACGGGCCTGAGCCAGGGCTTACGTTGCGGGAGGCGAGTGCGAATCTCGAACCCCAAGTCAAGGGAGACAAGCGATGTTGCGAAAGATCTTTCTCGTCTGCGGTATCCTTTCTTCGCTGCTCTATGCCGGCATGGATGTGATGGGAGGATTACAATGGGAGAACTACAGCTGGTTCTCTAATGAATTCAGCCGCCTGAGCGCCGTGGGTGCTCCATCGAGAACCATCCATCTTGTGCTCAGCCCCATCTACTCTATGCTAGTGATTGCCTTTGGACTGGGTGTTTGTATGTCGCCGGGTCGGAGGCGCGTCAGACGTTTCATCGGCGGTGCGCTGATTGTATATGCGATTGACAGCCTGATGTGGCCGCAATTTTTCCCGGAGGATCTGTCCATGCCAGTGAGTGCCTTTACGAATGTCATGCATATCATCCTCACGATCGTGACCGTGCTCGCCTGGATGCTCATCTTTGGTTTTGCCGCCGCTGGCTCTGGGAAATGGTTCCGCACTTACTCGATCTTGACACTCCTGGTGGTCCTCGTATGCGGGGCTTTGGCCGGTTCGCAGGGTCCCGCGCTTTCAGCAGGGCTGCCTACGCCATGGCTGGGTTTCACGGAACGGATGAACATCTACAGTTTCATGCTATGGGTGATCGTTCTGGCCATCGCTCTCTTCCGCTTCCCAGCGGAACAGTCACCAGTCAGCTCAGGCGTGAATGGAGATTCATTATGAATTCGGCGTGTTCGTTCGTTATGCAATCAAACAACGGGTCGCAGCCGGCGTTGCTCCGTTTCACATCACGGATGCACCCGAGCATTCGCCAACGAGTTGCGTCGAATCGTGAAAAGGGTGCGGAAGGCGTGCATCCTTGCCTGAACACTCATTTGGATGGAGGAAGAACGTGCATATCGCAATCTTTTACGAGACGTGGAACGGGCAGACGGGCCGGGTCGCAGTACGGATTGCCGAAGGCCTGAGGAAAGCCGGGCACGAAGCGGTGGTCAAGAGATGCCGCGACGCGACGCCGGCGGACGTCTCCGCTGCCGAGGCCGTGCTTGTCGGTTCCGCGGTTCAAATGGGCAAGCACCATTCGAAGGCGGTCGCTTTCGTGAAAGCAAACCTTGAAGTGTTTAAGGCGAAGCCTTCGGGCTTCTTCTCGGTCAGCATGACGGGCCGGCTGAAGAACGCGAAAGAGAAGGAGATGATGCAGAAGATCCTCTCCGATTTTCAGAAGGACTCAGGGTGGGAGCCGGCCCGCGTCGAGTGCGTCGCGGGAGCGATCCTGTACACCAAGTACTGGTTCCTTGTCAGGTGGGTGATGAAGAGGATTGCGAAATCGCAGGGCAACGACACTGACACCTCCAGGGATCACGAATACACGAACTGGGAGCAGGTGGACAGGTTCGCCGCCGAGTTCGCGGCGGACGGTCAGAGTAGATCCCTCGCGTAAGGAGATTTCTTGACATGGACATTCCACGGATATTCAACATCACCGAGAGCGCCCACCGCATCCATGATCCGTTCGCCCTGATGGCGCGTTGATGAGGTGCGGCAGCGCCCCTGTTTCAGGAAAAGACTCCCGTACCCTTTTCAGGGATCAGAGATGGCTGAGAAACCCAAACCGTCCGGCCGGTCTTTCTCTCGAAAGCCGGAAAAAACGCTCATGATACTCCGGGAGGACGTGCTGAAGGGCGCGATCGGACTTGCCGATGCGGATACGGAGGCTTTTCCCGAATCCTCGGAAAGTGACTAGGGTATATTCATCATCCGGACCCGGGCAATGAATCGACCATAGTCGCAAAAGAAGCGCCATTCTCCCAGATATTTTCGATTCTTTGTTTATCGTCCGGAGTAGAATCAATGCCAACCATGGTGAGGAGCTTAGTAATGAATCGCCTGCTTCCATTTTCCACGCTGCTCGTCCTGTGTTTCCCCAATGTCGCCGTCTGCCAGCAGGACTCGTGCGATTTGCAGATTACATGCAGCCCGGGAGTCCGCGTGTTTATAAACCGGTCCATGATGGGAGTGACCTCCGAGGACAGCAACGGCCTTTTCGTCAGGGGGTTGGCTCCCGGCCAGTACACGGTAGAGGCCGTAAAAGACGGCTTCCAGAAGCAAATCTGTACGGTCATCATCGCGCCGGGCGAGAAGCTGAAGCAGCTCGAGATTCCGGATCAATGGACGCCTTCAAGGCAACCAGGCGAGAGCCATCCTCAGGCGAATACCTCTGCCCAGGTGCGGACCGAAATCCCAGCCCCAAGGAAGTTCCAGCTCGGGCTCATGCTGGCGGTCTCCTTCGCTGCAGGTGACGAGGCTTTCGACGGCAATGGCCCCCTGGGCGGAGGATTGAGCTTCCGCTTCAAGCCCCTGCCTTATTTCGACATGGGATTCCAGTTCGGGCTGCTCGTCACTTGCTTCAGATTCAGCGACGCTGTCTCCATCGACTACCTGCCCGAGAGCGATCCCAATCACCAGGAACTCGACGTAGACGTCTGCGACGGAACGGGATTTCTCATGAATCTCTCCCTCCGCGGCATCCTTCCCGCGACCCGCGCCGTGGACCTCTTCGCTTGCCTCGACGTCGGCTACATCCTGGGCCTTGGCATCGCGCACGATTACTATTCGTACAACGGATCCGCGGCCGATCCGGTGGATGACGGCGGATACAATGGCAGTCTCAGGATTGGCCCGTCCCTCGGCATCGAATTCAATCTAGGCCGGACGTTTACGATCTGCTTCCAGTTCGGGCTGCTCGCCATGTGGAACCGCTTCGAAATCGTCTATGACAACGGCAAGGACATCGAGGGCAGCGATTCACTAAGCAGGTTCGCGATCGTGGTGAACGTGTGCCTGTCCTTCGGGTTCCGGATTTAAG
>DYIT01000147.1 GCA_020723505.1 Candidatus Kuenenia stuttgartensis | reverse complement strand
TCACGCGCTCCGCCCCGAAGGAACGCGCTTCGCGTGTCCTTCAGGGCTCCGCGCGTGGAAAGTCGGACCTTTAGAAAAGAGCCGTAACTGTCAGCTTATCCAAAAGATAAATTCCTTCGCGTCAAAATCCTTTCAATTTCTACAATGAAAAAAGAAAGGAAGAAATGACTATATGAGCAATCAATGGCAGGATGCGAACGACTTTGCCGAGTGGAATGATCCGGATTGCTGCTGCGTGCGGTAATCAAGTCCCGGTCACTGCAAGACTTTCCGACTGAGTAAACAGACGGGATCCTGGCTACAAGAACAGCTCTTTGAGCAGCAGGAATATCAGAATCGAAAGAACAGCAGAAGCAGGGACTGTGATCAACCATGCCTTGAAGATGGTCCAGAGGATGCCGAAGTTGAGGGCCCTCATCCCGCGAGCAAGGCCAACCCCCACCACGTTGCCCACTGCGATATGCGTGGTTGAAACCGGAAGTCCCAGTCTCGAAGCCAGGAGCACTGTGGTCGCGCATCCGAACTCTGCTGAAAATCCGCGGGAAGGCGCCATTTCCGTAATCTTCTTCCCAAGGGTATCCATGACGCGATAGCCGAACGTGAAAACGCCAAGCATGATTCCCATACCGCCGAGCATCAGCACCCATACCTTGGGTGTAGTTTCCGAGTCCACGCACCCGCTCTGGCATATCGTGATAATCGCCATCAGCGGCCCTATCGCGTTCGCCACGTCGTTCGCCCCGTGCGCGAACGCCTCGGTGGAGGCGCTCAGCACGTGCATCGGCCTAACCAGGTTTTCGACGCTCGAATATCTGCCGCCCTTCTTCTGCACCTTTCTCATGAGGAAGAACGCGGTCACACAGGCGGCGGAGGAAATCCCCGAGGAGATGAGCAACGCGGAGCCCAGCGAGAAATCCAGCCGCA
Source organism: Candidatus Kuenenia stuttgartensis (assembly GCA_020723505.1). GTDB lineage: Bacteria > Planctomycetota > JAKEIC01 > JAKEIC01 > DYIT01 > DYIT01. The sequence goes on along the minus strand of DYIT01000147.1, from coordinate 9,686 downwards.
ACGGCTTGAGCCCCTTGTAGATAATCATGAGCGAAAGGACGAAGAACACGACTCCCACGAACGCCGGACCGACTTTCTTCGCGGCCTCGAACGGATTCCTCGCGCTGAAAATACTAAGACGGATTATCGTGAATACGATGAACGACACGACCGCCCCGAAAAGCGGGGATATCAACCAGCTCGAGGCGATGATGATCATCATGCCCCAGTTGACGTTCTCGGGCCCGACGCTGACGAGTCCGAATCCCATCATCGACCCGACAATGGCGTGCGTTGTCGACACCGGCATGCCGAAGGACGTCGAGATGGTGACCAGGGTCGCCGCTCCTGAAAGCACGGCGAACATCCCGTACATCAGCTCCTGGGGATTGTCCGCGAAAAGGCAGGGGTCTATCACGCCTTTCTGGATGGTGGCGCTGACATGGCTGCCGACCAGTATCGCGCCGAGGCAGTCCATAATCCCCGCGACGACAATCGCCTGCCTCACGGTGAGCGTCTTGGCGCCGACGACGGTGCCCATGGCGTTGGCGACGTCGTTCGCGCCGATGCTCCACGCCATGTAGAATCCGACGACTGCTGCGGAAATCAATATAACGGTCTGGTTTTCCATCTCATAGTCGAATCATGAATCACGGAACCTCAATAAATAGAGTGAGTTGATATCAGTCGTCACTCGCCTTGTCAAGGACCTGCGTGAACTCAGAGCTATTCCACGAAATGTCCGCCGAATCGTTTCGAACCGGCGCCCGCGTTTTTCGGTTGCGTTCGCATGCGCCTCGGGTATGTTGATTAACCGTGCAGGTCCCGGGGGATCCGTAATCACGGGACCCAAGGGGGATTTCCGGACCGGAATCGCTGGCATTTGTCCCGAGAGAACAGGGTCGGGAAACCGACCCGGCAGCCGCTGCATCGGCGGTCTTACAATAGCGCGAAAGGGAATAGCATGCGCACGATTTGGAGCCTGTTCCAGCAGTCGCCCTTCGGACCCATTCAGAAGCACATGGAGATTGCGCTCCAGTGCGTCAAGGCGCTGCGGGAACTCCTGGACGATTTGGCCAACAACGAGGGGAAAAACACCGGAGTGATGGAAACCAGGGTTTCCGAGCTCGAACACCAGGCCGACATCATCAAGAATAAAATCCGCGATACGCTTCCGAAAAGCATCTTCATGCCCGTGGATCGCAGGGATTTGCTGGAGGTGGTATCCAGCATCGACAGCATCGCGGACGCCGCGCAGGACGTGGCCAGGCTCATCGCAATGCGGAAGATGGCGTTTCCGATGGAACTGAAAACCACATTTTCCGAATTCGCGGGCTTCACCTTCAAGGCCGCCGATCTGGCCGCCGACGTGGTCCACGAGCTCGACGAGCTGCTCCAGTCCGCCTTCTCCGGCGCAGAAGCCGACAAGGTCCACGAACTAATCAACTTCCTCGGCAAGGAGGAGCACAACGCCGATATCGCCCAGGGAAAGCTTCTCGAAGAGCTGTTCAAAATCGAAGACCGCATGAAACCGCTCGACGTCATGTGGTGGCTGAAAATCTTCGCCAAGGTCGGGGATATCGCCAACAACGCCGAGAAGATGTCCAACAGGCTCAGGCTCTTCATGGCCAAATAGATATCGATGAGCCCGGTAGTTGGGACCCTGGGCTCATCGAAATCTACTCCTTGAACTTCCTGGCCCCGTCGGGCAGCGTCTCGATTCCCCTCGAAGCCTCGTTCCTCACTGCTTCGGCGAACCTGGTGAGTATGATTCTCTCCCTTTCCTCCGGGGGCATCCTCTTCCCCTCGAACTCCACCAGCCCGTCGCCCTTGGGAGTCTCCTTCGTCTTGCCGGTCCCCTGCGAACCCGCATCGGCAGGTTTCGGCTTTCTGGACGGCGGTTCTGGAACCGGGTCATCCGCCGTTTCAATGATGCCCTCCCCGGTCTTCGCGTTATCTTGCCTGCCCTTCTTGGGCTTTAGAGGTTGGCCCTTCGACTCATCTCCGTCCTTGCCGCCGAAAACAAGTACCGCAAGGACTATGACGCCGGTCGCGATGATTCCGACAACCACGAGCTGCTGGACCAGGGACGCCGCGGACCTTCCCCTGCGGCGCCTCGGCGTGCGTTGAGACCGCGCAGCCGCCTGCACGCCCAGAGCAATGTGCAGCTGCTGCTCGTTTATGAGACCGCGCTCGAACAGGATTTCCCCCAGCGGCTTCCAGATTCCGGCCTTGAGCAGCTTCCTCTGGTGGTCGAGCGCGTTTTCGATCTCCTTTTCGGGGACCTTCCCCTCGGCCTTGAAAATCGTCCCAACCCTGGTGTCCTGGTCGTCTGAGAGCCTGAACGCCGGGAACCTGTAGGCTCCCCTCGGGGAAAGCACGGCCCTCATCGATTCCACGACCGATTCAACGGCGTCCTTGTCCATTATCTCCGCGTCGAACGCCACTTCGCCCAGCGGCTTGGAAACGCCCAGGTCCATGAGCTTCCCCTGGACTTTAATCGCCTCCGTGAGGTCTTCGAGCCCAAGCACGTTCTTCTGGAGCGCCAGCCTCGCGAAGAGGTGGTCCTCCCTGCCGAATGGCATCCTCACCTGCACTCCGCTCCGCCGCATGCCCTCTATGATGCTCTCATACTTGATTGAATCGAGGATGTCGTCCGCCGTGTCGGGGTCCGCGATGTGCCTGTCGGTCAGCGCATGCCAAAGTTGCTTGCGGTCGCCGCCCGCGCGCGCCGGTTCGAGATCCGCCAGCAGAGCCTGAACGTCGGGCTTCATCTCCGGCGCCCTGCCCAGGAACATCTCGAGGAACTTCCTCTCCTTATCGTCGAGGAATCCCTGATTCATGCCCCCCGGCGCTTCCTCTGGACTCATTTGCCCCCCTTGCCTTCCCCGCCGCCGGACTCCTCGCCCTTGAGGAAGACGAGATCGTCGAAGTAGACCTTCGCCGCCTTGCGCCCCGGAATGGTGAACACCACGGAAGTGATTCTGGACAGGGACGGCCTGCCCATGGACAGCATGTCGCCAATGGCAACCGAGGCTTCGGTCCACTTGCCGGGCTCCAGCCGGATTTCGTCCTGGAAGTTGTCGGCGTCGGTGGTGCAAATCAGCACGTGTATGGAAAGCGCCTCCGCCGCGTCAAGGAAGAACGCGCCCTTGAACGTCTTGAAAGGCGTGAAATCGCGAGGTACGGCCCCGAAATGCACGAAAGGCCTGTCCCCAGCGAGCTCCCAGCACAGCGAGTTCTTCCCGCTCTTGACCGGCAGCGGCGCCTGCGTCTTTCTCGCCGAACTGCGCTCGAAATAGACGTATCGGTCGTCGTCGTCGCGCTCGAAGTCGGAAAGCAGGAACCTGTCGGCCTTGGGGTCCACCTCGACCGCGTCCGTCGGATTACGCCCTCGCGTCGGAGCCTCCTTGACCGTGAGGCCGATGTCGTCTATCACGAATGTCGCGTCGTCGGCGCCCGTGTAAACCAGCGAAAACAAGGCCACCAGGTCCCAGTCGACAGTCCCCTTGACCGCCATCTTCGAAAGCGCCGCGTTCGTCCTGTTCCACCCAGCTGCTTCGAGCGCTATGGGGACCACCCCGAAATTCGAGTGGTTCTGCCCCACCGCGAGGTACAGGCCGCTCTTCAGGGGCTTCTCGGCCCAAATCCAAATCGTTATCTCGGCCCTTGAATTGAATGCGGGGTCCAGGTCCCGCAAGTGCAGGTGCGAGAATCCCTTTACGGCAGCCCAAAGCCCCGCTTTCTTCCCCTCGTGCGCAATGCTGCCCTGCACTCCGAACGTCCCTCCGCAGCACACCCATCGCTTCGCGGCGGGACCCTCCTCCTCGAAATCGCACAGGACCCGTGCATGAGCAGCCGGAGAAAACAACAGGACCAGAGCTATCCCGAGAACGCACGACTCAGCAACGGCCCACATGAATCCCACTCCATGACCCTGACGTGCCTGCATCGATTCTGCGCGGCAGGACAGCCGGGATAAAACCAGTCGGGCAGCCGGCAGATCGGGGAACAATCGCATGACCCTGGTCCCCGTTCCCCTGCCTCCCGCCCTGAATGCAATCGAATCGCATTTGACAGTTGGAATTATAGAACCTGTCCCCGGACATGGGAAAGGGTTTTATCGCAATCGGCGAGTCCCGCCGCAGAAATCCGCGGATATGTGAATAACGTGGAGAATGGCGTTTGCCGGACCACGGCATCAGTGTCGGATAATCGCCAACGTTATTTTCCAAGCATGGCATCATGCCACGATTTCCGAGACCGCCTTGACCGCAGCCCAGGCGTCCCCGACGCTGTTCCGCAAGGAAACGCTGAACCTGACCGTGCCCCTCGGGAAGGTCCCGATTGCCTTGTGCGCCGCCGGAGCGCAGTGGAGCCCGGGTCTCGTCATGATCCCGAAGTCGCGATCGAGCCTCGCAGCCATGTCCGAAGGGGTCAGCCTGTCGCAGGTGAACGACACGACGCCGGCGTTTGACATGGGCGGCGCGGCATGCACGTTCACCCCCTTGATTGCCGACAGACCCCCTATGAGGATTCCCGCCAGCTCCTCCTTGTGGTAGCGAATCTCCTCGACCCCGACCGCGTTGATTTCGTCGATGGCGGCTCCGAGACCGGCGATGCCGGGCGTGTTCATGGTGCCGCTCTCGAACCTGTCCGGAAATATGGATGGCTGTTCCTCATGCTCCGAGTTGGATCCCGTTCCGCCGTACATGAGCGGCTCCATGCGGTAAGGGTCGGCTGCAATAAGCCCTCCGGTCCCCGGCGGACCCGCGAGGCCCTTGTGGCCCGTGAACGCGAGATAGTCAACCGGCAGGGAATCCAGCGATATCAGGACCGATCCGGCCGTCTGCGCCGCGTCCACGAGGATCGGGACCCTTTCGCTGCGGCAGATGTCGAGGATTTCCGCAATGGGAGCGATGCGTCCCGTGACGTTCGACGCGCCGTTGACAACGGCAAGGGACGCTCCGCGTGCCTTTGCCCGGAAATCATCCAGATCCGGAGCGCCGTCCTTCGCGAGCCCGGCCCTGAGGACCTTGACCTCGCGGGCGGACGACAGGCGCGAAAGGGGCCTCATCACCGAATTGTGCTCCATCGAGGTGGTCACTACGCTGCCGCCCCGAGGAACCGTTCCAAGGATGACCGTGTTCAGCGCCTGGGTCGCGTTCTGGGTGAAGAACACGAGGTCGCTGTTGGGAGCCGAAAAGAACGACTTGACCTTCTGCCTCGCGTCGAATATGACCCTGGCCGCTTCAACCGACTGCCTGTGGCCCGACCGGCCGGGATTGGCATTGACCCTGGTCAGGCAATGCTCCACGGCCCTGACAACGGAATCCGGCCTGTATCCGCTCGTCGCGGCATTGTCGAGATAGATCATGCTGAAATCCCCGCTGATTCGTTTGCCGGCCGGAGTCCGGCTTCGGGCCCTTCCGGCGACAGGAAAACATATCGGCCCCGCATGCCGAATGCAAGATTGGGATTGAGATTCCAGGTTGCATTTCCCGCCGCGCCGCTATAATCCATGGTGTCCTTGGTTCCGCAAGCCGGCTTTTGGCCGGCGGGAGATTCATCAAAATGAAGAATGCCCTTTACGCGGGTTCCTTCGACCCGCCGACAAACGGTCATATCGACGTCATAAGGAGGGCGGCTGCCCTCTTCGACGAGGTAATCGTCGGGATAGCCTCGAACGCCGAGAAAACCCCGATGTTCTCGGTCGCGGAAAGGATTGCACTCCTGAAGCCGCTCGCCTCGCCGCGCGGCAACGTCAAGGTCGAGGCGTTTGACATGCTCGCCGTCGAATTCGCCAAATCCCGTCGATGCACCGTCCTCCTCAGGGGCATTCGCACGCTCACGGATTTCGAGTATGAGCACGCCATGGCGGTCGCCAACCGGCAAATCGGAGGGATCGAGACGCTGTTCATGCCCTCGTCGCCCGAGTTCGCCTTCCTGAGCTCGCGGCTCATCAAGGAAGCGGAGAAGTTCGGCGGGGACGTCGCCGGCTTCATCCCCGAAAACGTGGCCAAGGCCTTCTCGGCGAGGAAGAAGCCCGGGAAGAAGTCCGGCCGCGCGGAATGATGCCTTCCGCGCCTCGTTTCGGCGGCCGTCTGCGTTCCACGGATTCCCCGGTACGGTTGCCGCTGCCGGGCATTCTGTTAATATTAATCCAGGTTCATTGCCGGCACTTCGTTTCAGGAGGACTCAGTTGACAAGGAGCGTTCATTCGACTCCCAGGGCGCCCGCCGCTATCGGCCCCTATTCCCAGGCCGTGTCCGCGGGCGGGATGCTGTTCGTGTCCGGGCAGATACCGGTCAATCCCTCGACGGGCGAAATCGTGAAGGGGTCCATCGAGATTCAGGCGAAGCAAGTCCTGGAGAACCTGAAGAACATAATCGAGTCGGCCGGCTGCCGGATGGAAAACGTCGTCAAGGTCACTGTATACATGCTGGACCTCGGGGCCTTCGCCGGCATGAACGGCGTCTACTCGTCCTACTTCAAGGCCAATCCGCCTGCGCGCGCGACCGTGCAGGTCGCGCGCCTGCCGAAAGACGCGGAACTGGAGATGGACGCCGTGGCATGGATGGGTTGAAATCCCTTGGCCGCTCACGGCTGAACGCCGGTTGATGCGGGATTCCGGAAATTGACAGGAGTGGCAGATGCAGTCGAAGATTGGAATGATCGCGTTTCTTGCAGCAGCGGCCCTCTGGACGGCCCCGCCGTCCTCCGGGGAAAACGGTCCCGCGGGATACAGGCGGGAAATCAGGCGGAAGGTGCTGGACAACGGGCTCACAATCATCGCGTGCCCGGACCCGAAATCCTCGGTGGTCGACGTCAGGGCGTTCGTGAAGAACACGGGCAGCATTTTCGAGGGCAAGTACCTCGGTTGCGGAATTTCGCATTACGTAGAGCACCTCGCCTCCGGAGGCTCGACTTCAAGAAGGAGCGAGGATGAAATCAGGCTCCTTGCCGAGTCAATCGGAGGCGTGAACAACGCCTATACGACCTACGACTGCACCTGCTATTTCGTGACGACCGCATCGAGGTATCTCGACACCGCCCTGGACCTCGTCGCGGACAGCGTCAGAAACTGCGTTTTCGCGCAGGCAGAAGTCGACCGCGAGCGTGAGGTAATCCTCCAGGAGATAAAAAAAGATCTCGACGAGCCCGGCGGAGAGCACTACCGGGCATTCATGGAGACGATGTTCCTGGTCCACTTCGCCAGGTACGAACGCATCGGGTATCTCGACCGGTTCCTGACGATTACGAGGGACGATCTGGTCTCGTTCTACAGGGAACGCTATGTGCCGCAGAACGTCGTGTTCGTCGTGGCGGGCGACGTCAATCCCTCGGACGCGTTCGCCAAGGTCGAGAAGGCTCTCGGCGATTGGAAGATGGGGCCTTTGACCTCCGTAGCGATACCCGCGGAGCCGGAGCAGACCTCCGCGCGAAGGGTAGAGAAGGAGTGGAAGGGCCTCAAGACGTGCTCGATTATCATGGGATGGCCGACCGTGCCGCTCGCGCATCCGGACATGTACCCGCTCGACATGCTCTCGTTCATCCTGTCGCAGGGCAAATCCTCGCCGCTGTACCGCGCTCTCTGCTGCGGGACTCCGCCCCTCGCGCAGCAGGCAGGTTCTTACTCGTACACGCCCTGGTTCGGGGGAAGCCATTTCGGAATCATGATCAGGGGGGTTGATCCCGCCTCCGTGGACGCCGCAATCGAAGCCGCGGCTGCGGAAATCGAGAAGTACAGGAAGAATCCCGTCACCCCGGACGAGCTCGCCAAGGCCCAGGTCCAGAAACGGAGCCAGCACGTGATGGCGCTCGAAAAGGCCGAGGACCTCGCCGAGGACGCCGGTTCGAACGCCGTCGGCCTCGGTGATCCCTGGTACACAGAGGCCTATCTCCGGCTCCTCGACGGCGTCACGCCCGCCCAGATATCCGCCGCCGCGCTCAAATATCTCGACCGGTCAAGGCTCACCGTCGCAGTGCTCAAGCCGGCGGCCGCGGAGGGTCGGGGTCCCGCTGGAAAGGGCCCTGACGCCGCCCCGGCGAAGCCCGAGACCGCGAGAAGCACTTTCCCGAACGGACTGCGCCTCCTGCTACGCAGGACCCCGGGAACCGGCATGATTTCGGTTCAGGCATGGTGCAAGTCCGGCATCATGGCCGAGACCGCCTCCAACAACGGCATCAACAGGCTCATGGCCAACCTTCTCCTGCGCGGGACGAAGACCCGCAAGGCCATAGATATCGACAGGGAAGTCGATTCGATGGGCGCCGAGCTGGCCGCCTCCGGGGGAAGCCACACTTTCGGAGTGAGGATGAAAATCCTCCCGGACGGGTTCAAGCAAAGCATGGATCTCTTCGCGGACGTGCTCTGCAACCCATCCTTCGAGCAGGAGGAGATTGACATAGCCAAGGCGCATGCCCTCGCGGAGATCAGGGAGGAGAAGTCGGAATGGGGATCCGAATCCATGAACATCTTCCGCGCCGCGTTCTTCAGGAAGCACCCGTACCGCCTGAACGTCCTCGGTTCCGAGGAATCCATCCCGGGCATCACCCGAGAGGACATCGCGAAGTTCCATCGCACTTTCCTCCATCCGGCCAACATGGTCGTGGCCGTGTTCGGCGATTTCGATCCGGCGCAGGCGATGGAAATCGTAGGGGCGAGCTTCGGAGGGCTGAAGTCGTCGGAATCGGTCCCCGACCTGATTCCCCCGTCGGAGGACCCCCTCCGCGAGGACTCGACAATCCACGTCAAAAACGACTTCAACAACATGGTCGTCATGGTCGGCTGGCCCGCCCCTTCGTACAAGGACGGCGACCGGCACGTCATGACCGTGATAGACGCTCTGTCCTCCGGCGCCATGTATCCGGGCGGAAGGCTCTACGAATCCCTGCGCGGCGGGGAGAAGGGCCTCGTCTATTACATTCACGCGTCGAACTGGCCCGGGATGGGGACGGGCGCGTTCTACGTGATGGCCCTGACCACGCCGGATAACAGGGCCGAGGTCGTCTCGAGGATACTCAGCCAGATTGAAGCGCTCTCGTCCTCGGCGGTAGGCGAAGACGAGCTCAGGATAGCCAAGCAGGTCCTGATAACCGAGCACGTGGTCCTGAACCAGGCAATCGAAGACCAGGCGCAGGAATCCTCGCTCAACGAGCTCTACGGCTTCGGCTACGACTTCTCGGAGAAATACCTGCAGAGGATTGACGCCGTCACCGCCGACGACGTAATCCGGGTCGCGAAGAACTACCTCCGGAAACGCATGGTCCTCACCATCGGTCCGGAGATCCCTGAAGGAGAGAAGAAATGAACTCAAATTCCGCGCTGCTTTTCCTTGCCATTTCCTGCGTTGCGCTGCTCTGCTCATGCGACGGCGTCCCATGCCCTGCCGAAGCGGCAGGCTGCATGTCGGCCGTTCCAGTTCCGGCCCCCGGGGCGGCCATGGGAATCGCAGCGCCGAATCCGCCGATCGAGCCGTCCCCCGTCGCCTCCGCTTCCGTCGGACTATCCCGGCGCGAAGCCCCGGGAGACGCGGTCAATCCCCCTTCCGGCGAGGCGCTTGCGCAGGACGGCGGCGACGGCGAAGGCGAAACGCCGCAGGTACTCAGGCTGAACAACGGGGCGGAGCCCGAGACTCTGGACCCGGCGCAGATGACCGGCAATCCGGAGCACGTCATCGCAATGGCCCTTTTCGAGGGGCTCA
>DYIT01000012.1 GCA_020723505.1 Candidatus Kuenenia stuttgartensis | reverse complement strand
TCTCGAAGACCCGCCGAAGTCCAGGCTTTTACGTTCAAGACGAAGGCGGGCCAACAACTAATAGCCAAATCCCAATGAAATCCAAAATCCAAATCATAACGCATCAGATCCGCAACCGAATTGGAACCACAAATGCACGCAGATGGGCGCTGATTTCGGCCTTTTTCCCCATCCGGATCCATGGTTTGGATATTGGTCATTGGATGTTGGGATTTCCATAGGCCATGAAGCTCGAAGAAACCTCATGTCCGTTGTGCGGGACCGCGGGCGGGGAGTTCTTCCACGAGGAGGCGGGGTTCCGCTACGTCTCCTGCACGTCCTGCGGGCTCGTCTACATGAATCCCAGGCCCGCGGCCGGGGAGCTGCTCGGGCATTACCAGACCTATCTGCCGGTGGCCGGGGAGGAGATTGAGGCATGGCGGATCAGCATGACCCCGCTGTTCGCCAAATCAGCGCGCATGATAGAGGAGATGGTCCGCGGGCCGGGGAGGATTCTGGACGTGGGGTGCGGATTCGGGTTCTTCCCGAGGCTCATGGCCGACCGGGGCTGGGAAGCGGTGGGCCTGGAGATTTCGGGATTCGGCGCGGACTTCGCCGAGGGCAGGCTCGGCGTGACGGTCGCCAGGGCGACTTTGAAAGAGGCCGGATTCGCGCCCGGGTCCTTCGACGCAGTGACTGCTTTCTACGTCATCGAGCACCTGCCGGATCCGCTTGCCGCGTGCCTGGAAGCGGCGAGGATTCTGAAACCCGGCGGGGTCCTCCTCCTCCGCTGGCCCCACAGCGCGCCCCTCGTGAAATGGACCAGTCGCTTCAACCTTAATCTCGGGCTCATGCATGCGCCCTCGCACCTGTGCCAGTTCTCGCCCCGCAGCGTCGCGGCCCTGCTCGAGAGGAGCGGATTCGTCCGCGTCAGGACCGTGGTCGGCGGATGGACCTGGCCTGCGAACCCTCTCTGGAGGCTGGCGGGGGTGGGGGGCGGAATCCTGGCCGAAGCGCTGGGGCGCATATCCGGCGGAAGGCTGCTTCTGCCCGGCGTGAGCAAGACCACGACGGCGGTGAAGCCCTGATGCCGTATTCCACACGAAGCGGGGTGCCGGGCGCTTCGTGTGGAATAAATGCCCCTCGAAGACCCTGCGGAGCCTGCGGGCTTGGATTGCGGCTACGCAGGGTCTCCGAGAGGATTGCCGTTCTCGTACGGGTAAACGGTTTGGGTGGAGAAAGACGAGACCCACGTTATTCGGTGTTTGAAAATCAAACCTGTTTACAGGTTGTTTTTGATCCCCGAGCCTGTTACTTTTGGAGTTTCCCTGGTCGCTTGCAGGCGCAGGACCGGGAAGGGGAGCGCCTGCCTGGGGGCGGGAAGCCGGAATCCCGGCGCTGGGACGCGGCCTTGGCGGGACGGGGAAGGGCGGGAGGTCATCGTGAAGACATACGCGGCAATGGGATTGGCGGTCGTCCTTCTTGCCGGATGCATGGCGCCGGACTACGTGTGCAACCAGAAGGAGTCGGTGCTCTACATCCTATACGCGGTCGAGAGGATGACGCAGGAGGGGAGGCTGGCCGAGGCCGAGGAGGTGCTGAGGAAGGCGCTTCCACGCGTGGCCGAGGAGGACGTGCCGCTGCTCCTGTCCAAAATCGAGCAGGTCAGGGTTCTGGCTCCCATAATCGGCGGCTTCGAGGCGCCGATTGAGCTCAGGAACGGCAGGTTCGTGAGCGTGAGGGACGGCGCCGAGATGGTCTACGTGCCCATGACCGGACTGGCCCAGCTTGGCTGGATTGCCCCGCCATGGACCCTGCCGCACAGGAGGGCCTACATCTCCGCGTTCTTCGTGGACAAGCACGAGGTGACCAACCGGCAGTACAGGGCGTTCCTGAAATTCGTGCTCGAGAACTCCGACGCGCCGTTCCGCCATCCGCAGCAGACCGGCGAGACCGACCACGCCCCCGTTCTGGGGCAGGACGGGGAGTCGGCCCTGCCGGCGGACTACTTCAGCAACCCGAAATACGACGACCTTCCCGTGGTCGGAATAACCTGGTTCGACGCCTATGCCTACGCGTCCTGGGCCGGGAAGAGGCTGCCGACCGAGGCCGAATGGGAGAAGGCGGCGAGGGGCGAGGAATCGCGGCAGGGCGAGGGCGGACCGTATTTTCCCTGGGGGAACTCGTACGAGGGCGGATTCGCCAACGTCTTCTTCGCGCAGTACGGGGAGGACGGGAAGTGCGTATTCGAGACCGATCCGGACTCCATGCCGTCCAGGCCCTCGAGGCCGGGCTCCTTCCCGAAGGATTCTTCCGTCTACGGGGCCCTGGACATGGCCGGCAACGTGTCCGAGTTCTGCATGGACGACTTCCACAGGTACTTCTCCCCCCGGGACCCGCAGACTCTGGTGGTCAGGGTGGACGGGCGGTTCTTCAGGCATTCGTTCGTGCCGAGGGGCGCCAGGGTCGTGAGGGGCGGATCGTTCAAAGTTTCCAGGCTCTCGGCCCTCGGGATGTATCCGGTCATGGGCAGGTGGGGCGTCATGCCCTGGTCCAGGCTGGACTGCGTGGGATTCCGCTGCGCGGTCTCGATTCCCGAGACGCCGGCGACCAAACCGCTCATAGACGCAGCCGTTGAATCGGTAAAGAGCCGCTGGCAGGTCCCGGGGGACGGGGAAGGGGACGGGGACGGCGGCAGCAGATAGCAGGAATCCGCATGTTTTCCGGCATGTCGCTCGCAGTCGCGCAGGCTTCCGAACCGGTCCTGAGGGGCCAGCGTCCCGTTCTCGTAGAGATACCCAGCGCAAGGACGATTGCCGCGGCCGGCGCAGCGGTCGCCGTTGCTTTCGCGCTCTACTATGCCCTGAGGAGCGGGGGCCGGGACGAGAAGGGCGCGAGGAAGCCCGTCCAGGCCGGACCCATCGCAGTGTCGCTGGCAATTGCCTTCGGATTGGTCGGCGGCGTGGCGCTCAACGAGGATTTCGCGGACAAGTCCATCCCCATCTATTCCTACGGCTTCATGGTCATGACGGGATTCGCGATGGCGATTCTCGTGTCCGGGTTCAGGGCCGCGCAGGCGGGCCTGGACGTGAACGTGATTCTCGACCTGGGCCTTTGGACCATGGTCGCGGGCATCCTCGGGGCGAGGGTATTCCACTTCGTCCAGTTCGGATCTCACTACGAGGGAAGGAGCCTGCTCAGCTTCTTCGAGGTCTGGAAGGGCGGGCTGGTATTCTACGGCGGGCTCCTGGGCGGATCGATTGCCGGAATCGCTTTCCTGAAGGCGAGGGGAGTCGGCATCCTGCGCGTGGGGGACGTCATCGCGCCCGCCCTGCCCCTGGGCGTGGCGTTCGCGAGGTTCGGGTGCTTCCTCAACGGCTGCTGCTTCGGGAAGGAGTGCTCCGGGGATTTCTTCCTGGCGCTGAACGAGCCGCACGGGAGCGGGGTGTTCATTCATCCCACGCAGCTCTACGAGTCCGCCGACTGCTTCGTCATATTCCTGGCCGCCGCCGCGTACAGCGGACTCACCTTCAGGCGCCGGGTCCACGGCGAAGTCTTCTTCCTCATGCTCTTCCTCTACTCGGTGCAGAGGTTCCTGGTCGAGTGCCTTCGGAACGACACCGATCCCGTGTTCGGCACCGGGCTGACGATAGGCCAGGTCGTGAGCGTAGCGGTCGCCGCGCTTGCCGTCCCTGCCTTCGCATGGCTCATGGCCGCGAAGCTCCGCGGCGCCGGGTCCTGCGCCTTCGAGCCCGCGGCGGGGGGGGGGGAAGCCCTGGGCAAGGGTACTGCCGGCTCCGGACAGGGGAAGAAGACTTGACCGGCGGAAAAGCCTGTGGGAGCCGCCGGAAAAGCCCTGGCGCTGCCGGATGGAAAAGTCTGTGGGAGCCGCCGGGGAAGACTTGCTCCCCGAGGCGGCGATTAATAATAAGGGTCGGGTTGGAACCTTCATCAAGGGGGACTTCGATGACCGACAATTCGAGGGATCTGTTCCTGAGAGCCAGGGACGTCATGCCGGGCGGAGTATCCAGCCCGGTCAGGGCGTTCAAGGCGGTCGGCAGGCATCCGCTGTTCGTGCAGTCGGGGTCGGGATCGGCAATCGTGGACGCGGACGGGAAGGAATACGTCGACTACGTGATGAGCTGGGGGCCGCTGATCCTGGGGCACGCGCACCCCGAGGTCCTGGGCAGGGTCTTGGAAACCGCGGCGATGGGGCTCACGTACGGCGCGCCGTCCGAACCCGAGCTCGAGCTCGCGGAGAAGATCGTCGACGCCGTGCCGTCGGTCGAGAAGGTGCGGCTGGTAAGCACCGGGACCGAGGCGGTGATGAGCGCCGTGCGGCTCGCGAGGGCGGTCACGAAGAGGGACGACGTCGTCAAGTTCGAAGGGGGATACCACGGCCATTCGGACGGGCTCCTTGTAAAGGCCGGGTCCGGGGCGCTCACGTTCGGGTCGCCTTCCAGCCCCGGGGTCCCGAAGGACTTCGCGAAGCACACGTTCGTGTGCAGGTACAACGACCTCGAGTCGGTCGATGCGGTGCTTTCGAAGAGGAAGATTGCCGCCGTCCTCGTGGAGCCGATTGCCGGCAACATGGGGGTGGTGCTTCCGGCCGGGGGGTTCCTGGAGGGGCTGAGGGATCTCACGAGGAAGCGCGGGGCCTTGCTGATATTCGACGAGGTAATCACCGGCTTCCGCGCGTCCTATGGCGGGGCGCAGGAGGCGTTCGGATTGGAGCCCGACATCACGACGCTCGGGAAGATCATCGGGGGTGGCTTGCCCGTCGGGGCCTACGGCGGCCCGGCGGAGATCATGGACAGGCTTGCGCCGGACGGCGACGTGTACCAGGCCGGGACGCTCTCGGGCAACCCGGTGGCGTGCGCTGCAGGCGCGGCGACGCTCAAGATACTCAAGAAGACCATGCCGTACCGGAGGCTGGACGCGCTCGGGGCGAGGCTCGAGCGGGGGCTTCTGGACGCGGCGGCGGCGAAGGGCGTGGACGCGGCGATCAACCGCGCCGGCTCGGTGCTGACGCTCTTCTTCAAGAAGGGAGGGGCGGGGACGTACGAGGACGTGATGCAGGCCTCGACATCCAGGTTCGCGAAGTTCTTCCACGGCATGCTCGAAAGGGGGATTTACCTTCCTCCGTCCGCGTTCGAGGCGTGGTTCCTTTCCGCAGCGCACACCGAGGAGGACGTCGACAGGACCGTGAAGGCAGCCGCGGAGGTCCTGGGCACTTTGTGATTTGATTTATTAAGTTACGTCTCTTTTTTGTCCGGCTCGTACGGGTTATGCCTTGAAGGTTTTTGAATACAGCACTTTCGGCTGGAAGCACTGCCCCAGGTGCGCAGCCCCGCTGAAGACCAGGCGCGAGGAAGGAGCGCGGAGGAGGTACTGCGCCTGCTGCGGCAGGTTCTACTACGACAACCCGATATGCGTCACCATGTGCGCGGTGACGCGGCGCGATTCGGAGATTCTCCTCGTTCTGCGCGGGGTCGAGCCCAGGCGCGGGTTCTGGGCCCTGCCGGGCGGATTCATGGAAATCGGCGAGTCGCCCGGGTCGTCCGCGCGCAGGGAGCTCGCAGAGGAGGCGGGAGTCAAGGCGCGTCCCGGCGTACTGCTCGGCGTGTTCTCCCAGAAGAGCGTCACCTACGGGAGCGTGCTCGTGATTGGATACGCATACGAAGCCGTCCGCTGCCGCCCGAAACCCGGGTCGGACGTGCTGGAAGCGAAGTTCTTTCCTCTGGGCTCCCTGCCCGAGCTCGCCTTCGACTCCAACCGGTATTTCATCGAAAAGGCGGTGGAAAGAATCAGACTGAACCGCGAATGACCGCGAATCAAAGCGCCTTGTCCCGCCTTAGTGCTTATACGCGGAATTCATGGAATTTCTACGATAGGATCTCTTTAAAATATACTTTATAAATGGACGTCTATTTGGTAAATATGATTTCATGATTCAGCGGCCTTTCTGGATTCAGCGCATCGAAACCGCGTGGGAAGAACGCCCAATCGTCTGGCTCTCGGGCGTGCGCAGGGCAGGAAAGACTTCCATTGCGAAGATGATTCCCGCGGCGGTCTTCATCAACTGCGACCTCCCTTCCTCGGCAGGAAGGCTTGAGGACCCGGAGGCTTTTTTCGAGTCGTTCAAGGGCAAAGGGATCATCGTTCTGGACGAGGTTCACAGGCTCAAGGATCCAAGCGGCCTGCTGAAAATCGCCGCAGATGAATTCAAGGGACTCCGAATCCTTGCCACGGGTTCCTCCACGCTTGCGGCGACGCGCAAGTTCCGTGATTCGCTGACGGGCAGGAAGAAGACGATATCCTTAAGTCCCGTCCTCTGGGACGAATGCCGCAACGAGTTCGGGCTGCCGGACCTCGACAGGCGGCTGCTTCACGGCGGTCTGCCCGAAGCTCTCCTGTCTGACACGAAAAAGCAGGATTTCTATGCCGAATGGATGGACGGTTTCTACGCCCGCGACATCCTCGAGCTGTTTTCGGTCCGGGACAGGACCGGTTTCCTGTCCCTTCTTCGCTTGCTTCTGCACCGGAGCGGAGGCCTTGCGGACATCACCAAGCTCGCCTCGGAATCCGGCCTGAGCAGGCCGACTGTGAAGGGGCACATCGAAGCAATGACCGTCGCGCATGCCGTGTTCCCAGTCCGGCCTTTTCATGGAGGCGGGAGGCGCGAGATAGTGAGGCGCCCGAAGATATACGCCTTCGACACGGGCTTTGTAACTTATGTTCGCGGGTGGGATTCAATCAGAAGCGAGGACCGCGGCATATTATGGGAACATCTCGTGCTCGATTCCATCAGGGCTTCGGAGCCGGACGGGGAAATCTACTACTGGAGCGACAAGACCGGCAGGGAGGTGGATTTCGTGCTGCGGCGGAGACGTGGGAGCGTTGATGCCGTCGAGTGCAAAATCAACCCGGATCATTTCGACCCGGAACCGCTTCGGAGGTTCCGCGAATCGTATCCCGAAGGCGAGAATCTCGTGATAAGCCCCTCGATTATCCACCCGTTCGACCGCACGACGCCGGGAGGCAGGGTGAGATTCGTCTCCACGAAGCACCTCTTCGCGGGGACGGGCGGACCGGGCGAACGAGGACGTTTGAGCACGTGAGGCCGCCTCAGGCGGCCGTGCCGGTTTCATGAATGCGAGCCATCAGGGGACCGCCAGCACATGCTCGAAAAGCTCGAGCGCAGCGGGATGGGACCGCGCCGTTATCTCCCCCTGCCCGGCAAGATAATCTCGAACTGGGGATTGAGGTAGTTGCCGGACACGCGGACGCCCACCGCGAGCACCCCTTCGAAGGGCTCGAGGACCATCTTCTTCATGGTCTCGGACAGCTTCGTGAACACCGGGAACCTGCGCTCCTCGGTGCGGCCGCGCTTGAGAACCATCTCGATGTCGACTTTCCCGTCGAAGCGGACGGCCCCGGGCTTTGATAGCTCGAGCATGAATAGGGGGCCTTCGGCCTTGCCGGACTTGAGCAGGATGCCCTCCTCGAGGAGGTTGAAATCCGCCGCGACAGTGTCGAACGCGAGATGCCTCTGGAAGGCCACGTAGGCGTCGAGGCCGCCCACGAGGGGCAGGTATCCGAGCGCCGCGTCCTTCCATGAGAAGCTTCCCGATCCCCGGACTTCGGACCGCCCGGGTTCCGTGATCCCGCGAATCCCGGCCGACAGGGTGACCGAGAGCCTGCCGCTCAGGGGAAGACCCGATCCGAGGAGCAGGTGGGGGAGATCGGAGGCGTCCGCGTCCCTGAGGTCCAGATTGACATCGGCCTTGCCGTCCGCGGGCCATGCTCTGACCGAGCCCTGGACCCTTCCTCCGAGCAGCATGCCGGACACGTTCTTGAGCATGATTCCGCCCTCTTTCGAGTCGATGACGCCCGTCACCCGCGCGAATTCAAGGCAGTCGTAGCTGAACCGGTCGAGGAAGAAGTTGCCGCCGGCCGAGAATCCCCCGGGCCCGCCTTTCTCGATTGCCACGGAGAAGTAGCCGGAGGCAGATGCGCCTTTCGCGAACGGCGAGCGCAGGTCCCGGAACGAGCACATGACGGCCGCCGGCCTGCCGGGCGTCAGGGTCGCGGCGATCCTCGCCTGGCCGCTGACTGGAGGGGAGATTCCGAGGGAGGGGCAGGACGGGGACGCGATTCCCAGGATTGCCCGGACGTCGGCGAATTCCTGGAAGGAGATCTCCGCGACTTCGAGGGCGGCGCCGGATCCGCGGACTTCGAACCCTCCTTTCGAGTCCGGGCCGAAGGTCCCCGAAGCCGTCCACGCGTTTCCGGCCCCTGCCGACTCGAGCCTGCCGTTGACGTTCGCAAGTCGAATCGCGGGGACGGGAAGCGAGGGGTGGTTCATGAGCAGCACGGACCCGTTCCTGATTTCGATTGAGGATCCGGCAAGGCCGGGTCCGGAGCCTGCGGTATGGGTGAAGTCGCTGAAGTCGGCTTCGAGGACGCAGTTCGTGCAGACGATTGCATACGGCGGTTCAAGGCCCGGCGCCGAGGAGATGGCCAGAATCGGCGACTCGAAGGAGACGCCGGGCGAGGAAATCCTGAAACCGCCCGCCACGGCCGAATCCCCGCCCGTGCGGAACACGGATGCGGCTGAGGCGCTGCCGCCGAGCTTTTCGGAAAGCCCGCGGAGCAGGGCTTCCCTGAGCATGGCGGGAGCGACCACGGCCTCGAGCGTCCACCATGCGCAGAGCGCGAGCGAAATCGCCGAAGCGATGAAGAACCAGATTTTGCGGGAAACGGTCGGCCTCATGCATCCCGAATGAAAACCGCCTGAGGACTGCTTCCTGGGAGTGTAGAGTGTGGAGTGTGGAGTGTAAAGGGCATACGTGCGGCGCAGAACGGAGCCCATCCTATGCCCGCCATAGTCTAGGCGGGAAAATCAGACGAAGGCGGAGCGGCCGTGAGGCCGCGGGCGATCCCGCTGGTATTGCGGTCGACTGATGTTGGAATGGCGGGTCTCCGCCTACTCCTGAATCGAGCAACCGCACTTCTCCTTGACACGCCCCGCCGGGCCGGATATCTCATATCCTCGCTTTGATCCGTTCAGGCCGGTTCGCGGCCTTGGTTCCCCGAATGTGCAGAGGCTCAGATGTTCAAGGAAATCGACACCAAACCCGACTACCCGGCCATGGAGAAGAGGCTGCTTCAGTTCTGGAAGGAGCGGAGGATCTTCGAGAAGCTCCGCAAGAAGAACGAGAACGGCCCCAAGTGGAAGTTCCTGGACGGGCCGATAACCGCCAACAACCCGATGGGCGTGCACCACGCGTGGGGAAGGTCCCTGAAGGACGTGTTCCACCGCTATAACGGCATGCTGGGCAGGCAGATGCGCTACCAGAACGGGTACGACTGCCAGGGGCTCTGGGTGGAGGTCGAGGTCGAGAAGGAGCATGGCTTCAAGTCCAAGAAGGACATCGAGGCGTTCGGGGTGGCGAGGTTCGTGGAAGCCTGCAAGGAAAGGGTCAGGAAGTTCTCGAAGCTCCAGACCGAGCAGTCCGTAAGGCTAGGGTACTGGATGGACTGGGACAATTCGTACTACACGATGACCGACGAGAACAACTACACGATATGGCGCTTCCTCAAGAAATGCCACGAGCGGGGCTTCGTCTACGAGGGCGAGGACGTGATGCCCTGGTGCGCAAGGTGCGGGACCGGAATCTCGCAGCAGGAGATGCACGAGGGGTACAAGTTCGTGGCCGACGAGGCCGTGTTCGTGCGCTTCCCGCTCAAGGGCAGGAAGAACGAGTTCCTGCTCGTCTGGACCACCACGCCGTGGACTCTCACGTCCAACGTCGCCGCGGCGGTGAACCCCGGCATGACCTACGCCAGGGTTGAGTGCGCGGGCGACGTCTATTATCTGGCCGCCGACGCCCTGGACTGGAAGCGCAAGCAGGACGAGGCCAAGTCGAAGGACTGGCCCAAGGGCGTGCCGCCGCTCAAATCAGTGGGGGACGTGCTGCGGTCGCGCGGCGAGGTGCGCGTGCTTGGGACCCTGGCCGGATCCGAAATGCTCGGCTGGGCCTACGAGGGGCCTTTCGACCATTTCCCGGCGCAGTCCGCGGCGGGCGGGTTCCCCAAGGCGAACCGCAAGCTCAAGGCGAGTTCCGGTATTTCCTGCCACAAGGTCATTTCATGGGACCTTGTCGGCAGCACCGAGGGCACCGGCATCGTCCACATAGCTCCGGGATGCGGCAAGGAGGACTACGACCTCGGCAGGAAGAACGGCCTCGTTGCCGTGGCCCCGCTCGACGACGAGGGGGTTTATGTCGACGGCTTCGGATTCCTCGCCGGAAAGAAGGCCTCTTCGGCCGAGACCACGGCCGCGATACTCGAGGATTTGAGGAAGCGCGGGATGCTCGTGGGATCCGAGAAATACCCGCACTCCTACCCGCACTGCTGGCGCTGCGGCCAGGGGCTTTTATTCAGGATGGTGGACGAGTGGTTCATCTCCATGGACACGCTCAGGGGCGAGATCATGGAGGTCGCGAAGAAGATTAAGTGGATGCCCGATTTCGGGCTCCAGCAGGAGCTGGACTGGCTCAGGAACATGAGCGACTGGATGATCACCAAGAAGAGGTACTGGGGCCTCGCCCTGCCGATATACCGGTGTTCATGCGGGTGGTTCGACGTCATCGGCGGAGAGGATGAGCTCAAGGAGAGGGCGGCGGAGGGCTGGGATCGTTTCGAGGGCCATTCGCCGCACAGGCCGTGGATTGACGAGGTGAAGATAGCGTGCGGGGCTTGCGGCAAGCCGGTAGGCCGCATCCCGGACGTGGGCAATCCCTGGCTGGACGCAGGGATAGTCCCGTATTCCACGCTGGACTACAGGCACCGCAAGGAGCACTGGGCCGAATGGTGCCCGTTCGATTTCATCACCGAGTGCTTCCCGGGCCAGTTCAGGAACTGGTTCTACAGCCTGCTCGCCATGAGCACGGTCATGGAGAACGTGGAGCCGTTCAAGGTGGTCCTCGGGCATGCGCTGATAAAGGACGAGAACGGGAACGAGATGCACAAGAGCTCCGGGAACGTGATATGGTTCGACGACGCGGCCGAGAAGATGGGCGTGGACATCATGAGGTGGATCTTCGCTACGCAGAACCCGTTCCAGAACCTGAACTTCGGGTACAAGCTGGGCCAGGACGTGAAGAGGAAGATGCTCACGCTATGGAACGTGTGCTCGTTCTTCGTGACTTACGCGAACCTCGACAAGCCGGACCTGGCGGATCCGGATCCGGCGGTGGACAGGCTCGGGCTTCTTGACCGGTGGCTTCTGAGCAAGGTGGAGATGCTCGTGGCGAGGGCGAAAGCCGCGTACGAGGAGTACATGATTACGCCTTTCGCCGTGGAAGCCGAGAAGTTCATAGACGACCTGAGCAACTGGTACGTGAGGCGGTCGAGGCGCAGGTTCTGGAAGAGCGACAGCGACGAGGACAAGCAGGCCGCGTACAGGACCCTGCACTACGCCATCATGACCCTTTGCAGGATACTCGCGCCCGTTCTGCCGTTCACGGCCGAGGAGATATACCAGGCCATCGCGGTGCCCGGAGGAAGGGCGAAGGAGAGCGTGCACCTCGAATCGTTCCCGGCGGCGAAGACTGAGTGGATTGACAAGGAGCTCGTGGACGACATGGCGGGGGTGATGCGCGCCGCGAGCCTTGCCCTGTCCGCGCGCCAGGCCGCGAACTTGAAGGTCCGGCAGCCCGTGGCCAGGGTGGTAATCCTCCCGGCCGACCCGTCGGACCGAGGGAGAATCGAGAAGTACGGGGACATAATCCTGGACGAGGTGAACGCCAAGAAACTCGAGTTCGCCGGCAGTGCCGAGGACCTGGAGACCGTGATGCTCAGGCCCAACATGGCCGCGCTCGGCCGCAAGCATGGCGCCATGATGCCGAAAGTGAAGGCCGCGCTGGAAGCCGTGCCCCCGGCGCAGGCCGCCTTGTTCGCGGCGTCCGAGGACGGGTTCGATCTGGACGCGGGCGGGACCGTGGTCAGGATGCTGCCCGGCGAATTCGAGGCCAAGAGGTCCCCGGCTGCCGGGCTCATGACCGCGTCGGAGCATGGCATGGTCGCGGCGGTGGACACGGTGCTCACGGACGATCTCAGGATGGAGGGGCTTTCGCAGGACGTGGTGCGAAGGATACAGAACCAGCGGAAGGACGCGGGCTTCCAGGTCTCGGACCGCATCAGGGTGGAGTACAGCGCGACCGGCGGGCTCGCGAGGGTGATGAAGGTCCAGAGGGACTACATCATGTCCGAGGTGCTGGCCGTGGAGATGGAGGAGTCGCGGAATCCAGCGGGCGAGCATGTGGCCGAGACCGGGATAGCAGGCGACACGCTAAGGATCGGCCTTGCAAGGAAGAAATAGCTATAAGTCTGTGGGAGCCGCCGATTATTCCTGGCACAGCGAGGCGGCGATTATCAGTCTGGAGTCCGGAGTCCAAAGCCTGTAGTCTCCAGCCTTCGTAAGCTGGCTTCCGGTCCGAGTCCTTGAGCCAATGATAGGTGTTCAGAGCATGTCGTACGAAATAGGCGAAGTGCTGATAACCGAGGATGAAATCAAGGCCAAGGTGGCCGAAATCGCGAAGGCGGTCTCCAGGGACTACAAGGGCAAGAACCTGCTCCTGACCGGCGTGCTCAAGGGCGCGTTCGTGTTCCTCTCCGATCTTTCCCGGGCGATGGGTGCGGAAGCGCAGGTGGATTTCATCAAGATATCCACGTACAAGGACGGGACGAGACCGTCGGGCGAGATACGTTTCGACCTCGACTTTTCATCCGACGTGCATGGAAGGCACGTGCTGCTGGTGGAGGACATAGTGGACACTGGCCGCACTCTGTCGCACCTCGTGAAGGAAATAAAGAAGAAGGGCCCTGCTAGCGTGAAGATATGCGCGCTGCTCGACAAGCCGTCGCGCAGGGAGGCCGAGGTGGAGGTGGCCTACCTGGGCTTCTCGATCCCGGACAGGTTCGTGGTCGGATACGGACTCGACTGCGCCGAGAAATTCCGCTGCCTGCCGTACATCGCCGTGGTCGAGGAGCGCGGGTGACTGGATTTCAGTCCACTGAAAAACAGCCTTGACTATTTTGCAGTAATATGAAAAATAGTCAGCATGATTGAAGCGGGAGGTTGATTTCCTCATCTCGCGCGACAAAAAGCCCTTCCTGCTCGTGGAGGCGAAGTCGTCCGACCCCGTTCCCGCGCATGCCCTGCGCAGGTTCCAGGATGTGCTCGGAGTCCCCGCCGTGCAGCTCACGGACGGAGGCAAGGGCTTCAGGCGGTATTCCAACGGCACAGGGACCATCCTCTCCGCTCCTGCACAGTGGTGGATACCAAGGCTGCCGTGAAACTGAATAATAATCTTCATCGAAACTCTCAGTGAATATCAATACAGAACCGCGAAAAACAGCAATTGCAGACGGCTGCGCCAACCTCACAGAAAGTGAAGTCCGGGAAAACACCATCAACCACGAAGAACACCTGCCTTCGCTTCATTTCCAATCTTGAACTCAGAACTCAGGAAGAGGCAGGGGCAAGAATCTAATCTCACTCGCTCGCCGCGGCCGTGCGGGCGGCTCGCTGGAGACACGGAGGACACGGAAGATGCAGAATTTCAGCCGGAGCTTGCCGGCTGGGGCGCTGCCCTGCTTTGCCTGACGAATCCGCCAGGGCTTCGCAGGGCAGGCCGTTGCCGGCAAGCCTGAGAGCTATGTTCTTTTCCTGAGTTCTGGTTCCAGATTAAATCCGGATCTCTTCAACTCCCTTCATGGTCTTCGTGGTGAGACAAATCCCGGGATCGGCAAATCTCGGCTTGATGCGGGTTTTATGCAACATTAGGGTACATCCTCGCCTCAATTTAATCCGAAGGCTTCGCGGATCCTCCTGGCCAGGTCAGCCTGGGAGAACGGCTTCCCGATGAAGTGCTTCCCGGGATCCCGGAATCCTTACCGGAGCGTCCGATGCCGGATTAACGCATTTCTAATAATCGGCTAATAATCGCTTCATACCCGTGTGGCATGCTTCAGGGGTGTTCTGGAATTCGATGCGACTTTCTGGAGAGGAATGATTATGGCGGGATTCGTTCGGGCTTGTGTGTTCGCCTCTATGGCGCTGGTCTGCTCCCCCTGCCTGCTCCATGCCGGGGACCGGGAGCCGGGTTCCAAGGAAGCCCCCGGACGCGGAGCGGAAGCAGCGCAGGAGCCGCAGAAGACGGGAGAGAAGGCGGCGGAGACGAAGGAAGCGAAGAAACGGGAGTGGTACGAGGCGATGAAGCTCTCCGGGGATTTCAGGCTCCGCTACGAGTACATCGGCCAGCCCTCGTGGGACCCCGAGGTCAGGGACAGGCACAGGCCGCGGATAAGGGCCAGAATCGGCCTGGACGCGCCGGTCTTCGACGATCTCGACTTCAAGCTCCGCATGGCGACCGCGGAATCCGTAAACGCCGGGACCGGCGCGGATCCCGTGTCCACGAACATGACGATGACGAACGGGGATTCCAAGAAAGGGATATGGCTGGACCTCGCGCAGCTCGAATACCATCCATCCGCCGTGAAGGGTTTAAAGCTCCTGTTCGGCAAGATGGAGAATCCGTACTTGCTGCCCGGCAAGAGCGACCTGGTCTGGGACCACGACCTCACGCCCGAGGGCGCGGCGCTCAAGTATACGCTGGAACAGGGCGTCTTCAGCCTCCAGACGATCCTCGGGGGCTTCCTGCTGATGGAACGGTCGGCTGAGACGGACGCGGGGGTTTTCGGGATTCAGGCCATCCTCAGGTTCAAGCTGCCGGCAAACATCTATCTTCTCGGAGGCGTCGGCTATTTCGACTTCGTCAACACGAGGCACAAGCCGGTGTTCGATTACACAGGAACGGGAAAGAGCTTCGGGAACACCAAGACCGGCGGCGATTACGCGCACGACTACAACGAGCTGGAGCTGTTCTTCGAGGCCGGGTTCGAGGTCCCCGCGGGCGACAAGGCAATCCCCGTGCAGGTGTTCGTGCACAGCGTGCAGAACATGGCCACGCACGTGGACGAAAATTTCGGCTGGATTGCGGGAGCCTGCATAGGCAAGGCCGACAAGCCCCTGAGCTTCGCGCTCAAGTACAACTACCGCGAGCTCAGGAAGGACGCCGTGGTCGGGGCCTTCACGGATTCGGACTCCTTCGGAGGCGGCACCGACGGCAGGGGCCACAAAGTATCCCTGGAGGTCGTTCCATTCAAGAACGTGACCCTGGGCGTGTCCTATTTCCATGACGAGGCGAGGATTTCGACGACGAACGCCCAGAATCGCAGGGGGGCGTACAGGAGGCTCCAGGTGGACCTCGCCGTCAAGTTCTGACCGATGGAAGCGGAGTAGAAAACAAACATTGGAGGTTGAAAGCATGAACGGAAGGAGGATTCTCCTGGGGGCGCTTGTGGTTCTGTTGCCGGTATGCGCGACGACGGGCCAGGAGGCCGGGGGCAGGAAGGCGAAGATTGTCGTGGACGGGTCCACCACCGTGGGGCCGATAGCCAAGGCTTTTGCGGAGTTCATGATGGATCGGGACCAGGGAGTCAAGATTACCGTGGCAGAGTCCGGATCGGGCAACGGCGCCAAAAGCCTCATCAACGGCTCATGCGACGTTGCCGCGATGTCGAGGTTCATGAAACCCGAGGAGTTCAAGGCGGCCGTAGACAAAGGCGTGCTGCCGGTCGCCCATGCGGTGGCAATGGACGGGCTCGCGGTAATCGTCCACCCCGCCAACCCGGTCAAGGCTCTTACGACCGCCCAGATTGCGGACATCTACACGGGCGGCGTCTCGAACTGGAAGGACTTGGGCGGCCCGGACGTGAAAATCGTCATCGTGTCGAGGGACACGAACAGCGGCACCTACGAGGCTTTCGAGGAGCTCGTGCTCAGGAAGCGGAAGATGTGCGAAGGGGTCGAGTACGTCGGGTCGAGCGGTGCTGTGCGCCAGAGGGTCCAGACAACCCTGGGGGCAATCGGATACGCGGGGCTGGGCTTCGTCGATCGCACGGTGAAGGCCCTCGAGGTCGACGGAATCGCTCCCGATCGGGACAGCGTGGCTTCGGGAAGGTACCCGGTCGCCAGGCCCCTTTTCATGTTCACGAACGGATATCCGAAGCTCGGATCAGCCCTCCATTCCTTCGTCACACTTCACCTGACGAAGAAGGGACAGGAAATCATCGAGGCGATTGGCTTCGTGCCGATGACGGACTACAGATAGGCTCTTGGTTCCAGGGGACAGGGGAGCGGGGAACAGGTGACGGCGGCGGGCAGGAACCAGCTCGCCTGCCCGACTGTTTCACTGCTCTACTGCCTTTTCCGGATTGCGGGGGTATTCGAGAGTGCCCGAATACACAGGAAATGCCGGCGGAGATGTTGCGGCAGGGACGTGCAGGCCGTGTTCTCGCCCGGGGCTCGTCCTGGGCCGGGCGGCGGGCCTGCGAAGGCAGGCATCCGCCTTCGCGGCGAGGGTGGTCCTTTTCTCCGCAGCTGCCGCCTCTTCCGCAGCCGTGCTATTCATCCTCGGTTTCATCCTCCGCGACGCCCTTCCTTTCTTCAAGCTGCGCGGGTTTTCGGAGTTCCTTACGAGCGTCAAGTGGTTTCCGTCGAGGTCGCCTCCGGAGTTCGGCGCACTGGCGATTATAGCCGGCAGCGCAATCGTCACCGCCTGCGCCGCGGCGTTCGCCGTGCCGCTCGGAATTTCCGCCGCAGTGTGCATGAGCGAGGTGCTGCCGTTCAGGACGAGGCAGGCCGTGAAGCCCGTAATCGAAATCCTGGCGGCAATCCCCTCGGTCGCGTACGGGTTCTTCGCGCTCGTGGTGCTGGCGCCTTTCCTGCAGGACAACGGAGGGACGGCCCTGTCGGCTGCGGTGTGGGTCGCCGGCGGGCCGGTTGCGGCAATCGCGTGCGTCGCCGCCGGCGGCGCCGCATCGTCATTGCTCCCGTCCCGGGCAGGCCGCGCCGCGAGGTGGCCGCTCGCGGGGCTTTTCGCAGCCGCGGCGTTCATCGCTCTTCGCGAACTGTCCTCGGCCGCCGAGGACCTCGAGATATCGAGCGGCACGAACGCGCTGAACGTGTCGCTCATCCTCGGAATCATGGCGCTCCCGACGGTGGTCAGCGTTTCCGAGGACGCACTCCAGGCCGTGGGCCGGGACCTGAGGGAGGGGTCGTACGCACTCGGCGCCACGAGGGCGGAGACCGTGGTGAAGGTGGTGATCCCCGCCGCGTCGTCGGGGCTCGTGGCTGCGGTGATGCTCGGGATCATGCGCGCCGCGGGCGAGACCATGGTCGTCTGGATGGCGTCGGGCAACTCGGCGAAGGTCCCCTCGCCCATCTATAACCTGCTGGAGCCGATAAGGACCCTGACCGCCACCATTGCCGGGGACATGGGCGAGGCCGACCATGTCACGGGGTCCGCGCGGTACCACGCGCTCTTCGCCATGGCGGCAGGCCTCCTGCTCGTGTCATTCGCATGCAACGTCGCGAGCGAATGGGTCATGAGGAGGGCGAGGCGGAAGAATTCGGGAGGGTAGCGGCATTGACGCGGTCGACGAGGAAACTGCTGGACAAGTCGTTCTCGAGCCTGGGCGTCTTCTCGATCCTGTTCATGGCCGGGTCGCTGGTCGTGATTCTGGCGCCCATAGTCGTGCGGGGCGCAGGCGCAGTCGCGTTCAGAGCCACGGCCGAGCACAGGCGCATGATGCTGGAGCAGTTCGGTGCCGGGGACAGGGCTGAGGTCGAGGCGGAGACGGCCGCCGTACTGGCCGAACGCAAGCCGCTTTTCGACATGCTGGCCGGATTCCGCATTGAGATGAAGTCCATGCCCTTCAAGCGGAAAAGGGAATTCGAAGGCAAGCTCGCTGAGCTCGAGGGAAGGATCAGGGAGCTTTTCGGCCCGCTTCCGGGAGAGCCCAGGCCGGTCCTTCCGAGGATGCGGTACGGGCAGACGCGATGGGACAGGGCGAAGGTCAAACTCGAGGCGGTGCTCTTCACCGAGACCTACGACTGCTCGGACCCCACGAAAATGGGCGTCCTGGTCCGCAAGCCGAGGGCGGAGGAGTTCGAAGGCACGTTCGTCGCAGCGCTGTTCCCGCACCTCGAGGCGCATGCCGGGGAGATGTTGAGGCCCAGGTTCACGATCTATTGGCGCTTCTTCACGGACGTCTCGAGGGACGCCCACTTCTTCGGCGGAATCTGGCCGGAACTGCTCGGGACGTTCTACCTCACAATCGGGGCGATCGCGTTCGCGGTCCCCGTCGGAGTGCTTTCGGCGGTCTACTTCGCGGAGTACGCCGGCCAGAGCATCGTGAACGCGGTCCTGCGCATGCTAATCAACACGCTCGCCGGGGTGCCGAGCGTGGTCTTCGGGCTGTTCGGGCTGGCGTTCTTCATAAACGCCGTGCACTTGTCGGAATCCAAGAGCGTGCTGGCGGGGTCCCTGACTCTGGCGCTGCTAGTGCTGCCGACGATTATCAGGGCATCCGAGGAGGCGATAAGGGCCGTTCCTCAGACTTACAAGGAGGCTGCGCTGAGCCTTGGCGCGGGCAAAGGGCGCGCCGTGGCCACGGTGATACTCCCCGCGGCGCTGCCAGGGATACTGACGGGCGTGATAATCAGCATGGGCAGGGCCGCCGGCGAGACCGCGCCCATCATTTTCACCGCGGCCGTGAGCGTGGGGGACCCGCTCGGGATCCTGGAGACGCTGTCGCAGCCGACGCCCGCCCTCTCCTGGAACGTGTACAACCTGTCCACAGAACACCAGAAGCTGGACGAGCTGAGGCACGTGCAGTACGGGATGGTGCTCGCGCTGGTGGCGGTCGTGCTAATCCTCAACATGGCCGCGATAATCCTGAGGGCCAGGATATCGAGAAAGCTAAAGGGGTGAACGGATGCATGCGATGCTGATGGAAACAGGGAGGGCTGTCCCGGCCGACAGGGTGGAGACGCCTTCGAGAGAGCTCAGACCCCACGTGTCCGCCGCAGGGTTCTCGGTCTTCTACGGAGCGAACGAGGCCGTGAGAAAGGTGACCTTCGACGTCCCTGCTGGGCTCATAACCGCGATAATCGGCCCTTCGGGCTGTGGCAAGAGCACGTTCCTGGGAGCAATCAACAGGATGAACGACCTCATCCCGGGCTGCCGCGCGGCAGGCAGCCTGGTCTTCGACGGGCACGAGATTTACGGCTCCTACATAGACGTGACCGCCCTGAGGCAGAGGGTCGGGATGGTATTCCAGAAGCCGAACCCCTTCCCCAAGAGCGTATTCGACAACGTAGCGTACGGGCCGCGGCTGCTCGGGGTCGGAAGGAGGTCGGGGATCGCGGAGGTGGTCGAGCGCAGCCTCCGCCGCGCGGCGCTCTGGGACGAGGTCAAGGACAGGCTGCGCCAGAACGCTCTCGGCCTCTCCGGCGGGCAGCAGCAGAGGCTTTGCATCGCGCGCGCCCTCGCCGTGGACCCCGAAATCCTGCTCATGGACGAGCCCACCTCCGCGCTTGATCCAAAGGCCACGGCCCGCATTGAGGACCTCATGGACGAGCTCCGGGGAGCCTACACTATCATCATCGTGACGCATAACATGCAACAGGCGGCGCGCGTTTCGGACGTCACGGCCTTCATGTACGAGGGGACACTCGTCGAGCACGGCGCCACGAAAAGCATGTTCACGAAACCCTTGGACAAGAGGACCGAGGACTACATGAGCGGAAGGTTCGGGTAATCGGTCCAGAGGGTCGGCCATATGGGTTCCTTTCTGTCGGGAAGGCTGGTTCATACTGAACGGGAATGACATCCCCCCCTCCTGTCTCCTTGACAAGTCGCTTCCTCCATGTCATAACATCGTCATATCCATCGACTTGGGGGCATAGCTCAGTAGGTAGAGCAACGGCTTTTTAAGCCGTGGGTCGAAGGTTCGAATCCTTCTGCCCTCACCAGTCTTGTCCGGGGGCGCGGCCGCCGTAGAGGCGTCCGCGCCCCCGTGGATTTTCATGATCGCAAGCCAAAGCTCAGCGCAGGACGGACTGGAATCGCCAGCGGATCAGAATCCGGCGGCCGAATCGCCCGGACCCGGGACCGCCTGCCGCCCAAACGGCGCCGAACAGGACGCCGAACCCGTCGTAGTCCCACGCGACCGCCATCCCATCTCGAGGAGCCTCATCGATCCGGACGCACTGTCCATCATGTACCGCCTCAGGAACAACGGCTACAAGGCCTACCTCGTAGGCGGCAGCGTGCGCGACCTCCTGATCGGAAAGCAACCGAAGGACTTCGACATCGGGACCGACGCGAGACCGGGCCAAATCCACAGGCTCTTCCGCAGCTCATTCATCATCGGCAAGCGCTTCAAGCTCGTCCACGTGCGCTTCCCGAGGAACAAGGTGATCGAGGTCATCACGTTCCGGAGGGCGCCGTCGACCGACGAACTCGACAGGTACGGGGCCGAGAACACGTTCGGAACCCCGCGACAGGACGCGCTTCGCAGGGACTTCACCGCCAACGCGCTGTTCTACGACATCGCGAACTACTCGATTATCGACTACGTGGGCGGGCTGCGCGACATGCAGGAAAGGAACCTCAGGGTCATCGGCGACCCGGACCTCAGGTTCAAGGAGGATCCGGTGCGCATGCTCAGGGCCCTCGAGTTCTCCGCGCGGCTCGGGTTCACGCTCGACCCGGCCGCGGAAGCGGCCCTCAGGGGCAACGCCAGCCTTATTACGGACGCCTCGAGGATGAGGCTCAAGGAAGAGCTGTTCAATCTCTTCACCCTCGGCGTGTCATCCGAAGTCCTGCGCAGATCGCACGACCTCGGTCTCTTCCCGCACCTCATGCAAGGCGTGGCGCCGTCCGAGAACCTGTGGAAACTCCTCGGAGCAATGGACGCGAACGCCGGAGACGGCAGGATTCCCGAGGCATGGTTCATACTGACCACGCTCCACTTCCCGTCCCTGCATGCGCAGATGCCTTCGCTGCTCAACGAGAACCTCGATACGGTCCTGCATGTGATCGAAACGATGGTCGCGCCCTTCTCGACCTACTACGGCCTGGGCTCGCAGACCTCGCACCTCGCCCGCGAGCTCCTGCTCAGCCTCTGGCGCCTGTACCGGGGCAGAGGATGCAGGGGGGAATTCAAGTTCATGAAACGGGAATCCTACAGGCTCGCGATGGATTTCCTGAAGATCTGGTCCTGCGCTTCAGGCCTTGACTCGCACGTGTCCGAAGAATGGCATGCGCCCGTCAGTAAGGAAGGCGCGCGCCAGGGAGCGCAAGGCCGCAGGAGGCGCGGGCGCAGATGGCGCGGCAAACCCCGCGAGGAAAAAACCGGGCCCCAGGACCCGCCGGGCTTCGCAGAGCAGGAGATGCGGAAGGACATCACATGACCCTGACGGGCCGGAACACGACAGGAACACAGTTCCGGCCCGTCAGGATCATGTGATGATGCCTATTTCCAGGCGGACTCGATGATGCCGAAGACTTCCTTGAAGCGCCGGTCAATCAGCTTGATCTCGATCTTCTCCGGCAGCCCGGTGATGTCGAGCACGAACGTGCACCCGTCCTTCGCCTGAGGGGATCCGTTGCGGCCGCCCGGGGCCGCCGGCGAGAAGCCTCAGCCGGCTCCCGGTTCGACCGGGACCGGCGAGCGGCCGGCGCCTGATCCGGTCACTCCCGTGCCCAGGGTGATTTCCTTGAGAATCCTGGGAAGGCCCTTGGCCCTGACCTGGGCTTTCGGAGGAGGCACGGAGCTTTCGTTCTGGATGAAGTAGACTTCCCCGGCCTTGCCGTAGAAGTAGATGTGGTCCTGGTAGATGTGCATCTCGTTGCCCGACGCAGCGGAAGTGAAATCCATGGTGAGCGGAGCGCCCCATTCCATGGAGCACAGGCCGCCGTCGTCAAGCCTGATTGTGCTTTCGGGGTTCCCCAGCACGTCGATTTCGAGCTTCTTCGCTGCCGCAAGCCGGGCGTGAACGAGCCTGTAGTTGCCCGCGGGAACAGGTGATCCCTTGCGCATGGCTGCGAGGTTGAACGAGCAGGACTCGCTGCTCACTATTGCGGAGGTGATTCTGGCCTTGCCGGAGAATCCGCTCTGCACGTCGAGCACGCCGAGAGGCCCGGTGTACGGCCGCATCCTGGCCGCTTCGCCGGTCGTGTCCATCTCGAACTCGTAAAGCTTGGAATCAATCGAAATGACCTTGCCCAGGAAGGCCCTGAGCTTCGTGTTTCCGACGGAGAGCGAGTCTATCCCCTGGTCGCTGAACCTGCCGTTCGCGTTCTCGTCGGCAACCGTCACGATCTCGCCTTCGATCATGCCCGCGGCGTAGCTTGCGCTCTTCACCGCCCAGTCCTTTCCGGACTTCATGAAGGCCAGCGCGTAATTATAAGGCTCGCCTCCCGCGGACTTGAGCTTGAGCCAGCAGGTCCCGCCGTTCTTGCCGATGACCGTGTCGAACTTCCCATCGCCCGAAGCGTCAATCTGGAGCTGGTCGGGTGATACCCTGACCGTCACGTCGGCTTCAGACCCGAGAATCAGCTTCGACCCCGCCGCGAGCATGCCGGTCAGAAGCACCCAATGGCTGACTAGATGAATCTCCTCGCCCTTGCGCATCGGCATGGTCTTGAGCTTCACGGTTTCCCACGCAGGCTCAGCCACGGGCTGGGAAGTATCTTTCGGAGAAGCAGGCTCCTCCTTGGGATCGGGCTGCGTCACCTCTTCAGGAGGCTTTTCGGATGGATCCGGCTGTTCCGAAGGTCCGGGCTCCTCAGGAGGTTCGGGATTCGGCGCAGGCGCAGGGGCCTGGACGTTCGTTCCCGAAGGAGGCTTGTCTTTGTTCTCAGGCGGCGGGACATTCGCCCCAGGCGTCTTTCCAGATTCATTGTCCGCCGGCGTTTTCACGACAGCCGAGGAGCCGTTGCCGGGCCTGCCGTTTTCCGGCCTTCCGTTCTTGTTGCCGCCGTTGCCGTTTTCCTGCGGGGACGAAGATACGACGGCGTAAATTACCGCTATTATTGATATTGCAGCTGCCGCGGCAATAGGGATAGCATACCTCGCCAACTGACCTCTGCTGCGCGCAGCCCTGGCCGCCCGGATTTCCCTGATGTTCGTCTTTTTAATCCTGCGTATGACGTTGTCCGAAGGAAGTTTCAGGTCGTTAGTTTCGGCAGCCGCCATCCTCTTGAAGGCTATCGACGACGCGCGGCACTGTTCGCACAAAATCAAATGCTGCAAAAACTTATGTTCTTCTTCCCCTTCGAGGCGTCCGTCGAGGAACCGGCCGAGCAGCTCGACTTGCGGGCAATCTTCAACGCCGGCATCGGCGATTTCCGGTTTCCGGAAACGGCCGAGGTCGATCATCTCCTTGGCCCTGGCGGAGCATTTCCTGCAGTTCACGAGATGATCGGACATTTCGACGGCTGCCTTATCTTCAAGCCCGCCATCAAGATAAACCGATATCTCGCTGTCGCCCGGACAGTTCATAGCTCTATCCCCTTATTCCACAATCACATAGTTGCCCATTGCCGGCAAATACAACATTTTTTCTTATTTTTTTTCGCCCAATCCTTCGATTTTTCCCGAAAGCCTGTTTTCGAGCAGCTTCTTCGCCCTGAAAATCATAGTTCCCACATAGTGTGGTTTTATGCCGAGAAGCTCGGATATCTCCTTGTATGACGCTCCATCGTAGAAGTAATAGGTCAGCGCAAGCCTCTCGCGTTCAGGGAGCTCGTTGAGAATGGCCTTGACCATTTCGGATTTTTCCTTGTCTGCGACTTGTTCGACCGGTCCCGGATTGGGATCGGGCGGGGCGGTCCCTTCGCCCTGATCGGAATCCTCTTCCAGAACCTCTGAGATAGGGATGGTTTTCCATCTTTTGCGCCTGAAATATCTTATGGCGGTCTTTCTTGAAACCATCCACACCCATGTCTTGAGGGAGCAGCGCCACTGGAAGTTCCGGAAGAGGTGCTTCTGGTTTTCCACGAAGGACACGAAGACCTGGCTGAGGATGTCCTCGGCATCTTCCTGGGAATACGGCCACCTGCTCGTCCTCAGAGTCTGCTGGATCACGGAAAACGAGTATCTGGACCACTCGTCGACGAACTGCTCCCAGGCAGGGACGGACCCTTCTATGCAACCTGCGACCATTTCCTTTTCGGAGAGTTTTTTCAAGGTCCGAGCCTGAGAAAAGCCGGATTCAGCCTTGTTTTGGGGTGCCTTTGAAATGATTTTACCTGAATGAATCATTCAACACAACGTTAACAAAGTAATCGCTTGAACCCCAAACTTTGCGAATATGCAAATCGGATTCCAAACCTTGGCGAAACCGGCATGGCGCGGAAATAAAAAAGTCCCTATAATGAAGAATTCTGCATTCCGTTCCATGCATGATGTTGCAGCGTACCCGGACTGCATGGACTGGAAAGTTCGATACCGGACGGGAACAGATTCCAGGTGTTTCGATGACCGGCAACCTCGCGGAATATATCGAGAACATACGATCGCTCGAGAAGTTCCGGCGGATAAAGGAAACTATTGAATCCTCCGATACCCTGTACATCGGGGGTATCTTCGGGTCCGCGTACGCCGTGCTCCTGAGCGCGGTCGAGCTGGACGCGCCCGGCGGGATTCTGTTCGTGGTGCCGAAACCGTCCAGGGCCGAGACCGCAATGGACGACCTCGCCATGTTCTTTCCTCCGGACGCAATTGCGCTTTTTCCTCCACCCGATTCCAGCGAAGGGGAGGAGGACCCGCATGCGCTCAACATGAGGCTCAGCCTGCTGAGCCGCTTCCTGACCGGTCCCGGGCCGAGGATTACGGTCGCCAGCATCGAGGCGCTGGCAAGGCCCGTGTGGCCGAAGAAGGCGCTCGAGAAGAACTACCTTTCCATAACGAAGGGCATGGATCTCGACATCAGGGAAGTGGAGTCGTGGATGGAGGAGAGGGGGCTCCGGAGGGTTCCAATCGCCGAGTCGCCGGGGGAGTGGAGCCGGAGGGGCTCGGTGATTGACGTCTTCCCCTATTCCTCGGTGAAGCCGGTGAGGATTGAGCTGTTCGGGGACACGGTGGAGTCTATACGGGAGTACAATCCGTCCACGCAGGTCTCGGTGCAGGAGCTTTCGAGCTGCGGGATTATCGCCCTGAATTCCGCGAGGTCCTACGCGGCCCCGGGCGGCGGTCCGGTGCCCACGCTGCTCGACTATCTTCCGGCCAGAAGCGCGGTCTTCTTCATGAATCCGGAGGCCATGGAGACGCGCATCAACGAAATCTTCCAGAAGACGGCCGACGCCAAGCTGCCGCTCATGTACGAGAGGATTCTGAGCGGGGACGGCGCCGCGGCGAGGCTGTTCCTCACGCAGATGCCCAAACCCGGCGATGCGCCCGGGTTCGACTTCAATATCAGTTCAATCGAGAAGTTCGCCGATCTCGCAGGGTCGCTCGCCTCGTACCTCGACTCGCTCAGGGAAAAAAAAAAGACAAGCTCCTGATAATATGCCGCAACGACGCCGAGGCCGGGCGGTTTCTCGAGACGGCCTTCGGTAGCTCCGCGCAGGTACCGGCCTGCGTCGCGACGGCCGAGGGGTACATGGAGAGCGGGTTCGAATTCCCCGAGGCCGGCGTGGTCTTCCTTCCCCTGCACCAGGTCTACGGGAGGAGGCCGTTCCCGCCGCGGCTGCACGGAGATGCGGCCGGCGCCCAGCCCATCGAAGTGCCGGAGTTCACGCCGGGCGAAACGGTCGTGCACGCGAACCGCGGCATATCGGTGTTCCGCGGCATCGAGAAGGGATCCACCTCTGGCGTTGAGAAGGAGTTCATGCGGCTCGAGTTCAGGGACGGCGCGAACCTCCTCGTGCCCCTGGACAACGCCGACCTCGTGCACCGCTACGTCGGTGCCGGGGGATTAAAGCCCGAGCTCAGCCTGGTCGCCGGGAAGGAATGGAGCGCCAGGAAGGCTAGGGTGAGGCAGGCGATTTCCGGCCTTGCGCTCGACCTGCTCGAGATGCAGGCAATGAGGGCGTCGAGCCCGGGCATCGCCTTCCCGCCCGACACGGCCTGGCAGGCGGGTTTCGAGAACGCGTTCCCGTTCGAGGAGACTCCGGACCAGCTTCGCGCGGCGATCGAGGTGAAGCGGGACATGGAGGCCCGGAAGCCCATGGACAGGCTCATCTGCGGGGACGTGGGATACGGCAAGACCGAGGTGGCCATGAGGGCCGCGTTCAAGGCCGTATCCGCGGGCAAACAGGCGGCCGTGCTCGTTCCCACGACGATCCTCGCCCAGCAGCACTTCGAGACTTTCCGCGAGCGCATGGCCGCGTATCCGGTGTTCATCGAGATGGTTTCCCGGTTCCGCACTGCCGGGGAAATCCGCGACGTAATCGAGAGGACCGCCCGCGGGGAGGTGGACATCCTCATCGGGACCCACCGCCTCCTCGGCAGGGACGTGGCGTTCAAGGACCTGGGCCTAGTGATTATCGACGAGGAGCAGCGGTTCGGCGTGAGGCACAAGGAACACCTGAAGAAGCTCCGCGCGACCGTGGACGTCCTTACCCTAACGGCCACTCCCATTCCGAGGACCCTGCAGATGAATCTGCTCGGGCTCAAGGACATATCGAACCTGACCACGCCTCCGCCTGGAAGGCAGGCCATAGAGACGAAAATCATCCGCTTCGACCATTCGGCGATTGCGCAGGCGGTGAGAAGGGAGATGGACCGGGACGGCCAGGTGTTCTTCGTGCATGACAAGGTCGACAGCATCCTGTCCATCGCGAAGAGGCTCGAGCAAATCGTTCCGGAGGCGAGGATTGGCGTGGCGCACGGGCAGATGCAGAAGACCCGAATCAAGTCAGCGATGAAGGCGTTCCTGGGCGGGGAGACGCAAGTGCTGCTCACGACCACAATCATCGAGTCCGGCGTCGACATCCCGAACGTGAACACCCTCTTCATCAACAACGCGCACAACTTCGGGCTTGCCGACCTTCACCAGCTCCGCGGCAGGGTGGGCCGCGTGAGCCGCAAGGCGTACGCGTACCTCATCCTCCCCGACAGGCTGCCGCTGCGCGAGGTCGCCGAGAAGAGGCTGGCCGCGGTCATGGAGTACTCGGAGCTCGGGGCGGGATTCAAAATCGCGCTCAGGGATCTCGAGATACGCGGCGCCGGGGATCTCATCGGCAGGGACCAGAGCGGGCACATCGCGTCCGTGGGGTACGAGATGTACTGCAGGCTGCTCAGGGAGGCTGCGAAGGAGATCAAGGAGCCGGGCTCCGGAATCCGCACGAGCGTGGGATGCGACCTGCCAATCGACACCTCCGTGCCCGCATCCTACGCTGGATCGGACGGGATGAAGCTCTGGCTGCACAAGCGCGTCGCGGGCGCCTCGTCAATCGAGGACATCGGGCGCGCGAGGGCGGAAGCGGCAGACATGTTCGGGCCTCCGCCTCCGGAGGTCGGGAACCTCCTGAGGCTCGCTGCCGTGCGCATAAGGGCCGAGGAGGCGGGCGCGGTCTCGATTTTCACCGGCGGCGACTCGCTTTACGTCGAGTTCGAGCCGGCCCCGCGGGCCGCCGTGTTCCTCGCGAGGCGCAAGGAGGCGCTGCCGAAGCTCAAGCAGTTCGAGGACGGGATTCTCTTCCTGGTCCTTCCGCCCGGACGCCGGTCCGGGGAAGGCCTGCTCGGCTTCCTGGAGGAGGTGTTTCCGTGAACGACCGGCCGGCGATTGGCTCGGCATTTCCGGATTCCTCCTGCCTTGAGGCCGCGTCGCCTTCCTCCTCCGCGGACACCTTGTGCTCTTCCCTGGACAGGGCCGTGCTGCGCGCCCTGGCCTACGCCGGCCTTTTCGGCGGCGTGCTCACCCGCCAGGAGCTACTGCGCTACGCCGTGGGAGTCCGCGCTTCCGGCGAGGGCATCGAGCAGGTAATCGCGGAGAGCGGATTCCTCAAAGCCCGCGTAGGATCTACGGGCGCGTACTTCCACCTCGGCCGGGAAGCGGGCCGGACCGAGGCGAGGACCAGGCTCGAGCGGGAATCGGCCGAAGCGATGTCGTCTGCCCGGTTTCTCGGGGGATTGATCTCCTCCATGCCGCTAGTGCGCATGGTGGCCTTGACGGGCTCGGCGGCCGCCGGGACCTGCGGATGCGGCGAAGACCTCGATTTCCTGGTCGTTACCGAACCCGGAAGGCTGTGGATTTGCAGAATGATTGTCGTGGCCCTGTGCAGGGCAATCGGCATGGTCCGCCCGAAACCCTGCCCGAATTTCTTCCTTTCCGAGGACTCCCTCGCCCTTGGTCCGAGGAACATCTTCACGGCGAACGAAATTGCCAGGATGGTCCCGCTCCACGGATTCGACGTCTACCGAAAGCTGCGGGCGGCGAACGAATGGGTCGCAGATTTCCTCCCGAACGCATCGGGCCCGCCCGGAGGCACGGAGCCCCGGCGCGGCGCGGGCATTTTCAGGCTCCCCATCCTACCGGTCGAGGGAATCCTGCGCCTTAAGGCCGCTCAAATCGTGGAGAAGTTCGAAAGCCGCCGGAAGATCTCCAGGTTCTCGTCGCGCGGATGCCCTGACGGCGAGTTCGGCCCTGGCGTCTGCAAGGCTCATTTCGGAAGCCTTGGCAGCAGGATACCGGGTTTGTACTTGAAGACGCTCGAGAGCATCGGGCGGCTTTGCGGCCATGTGCCATGCCGCGGCTGCTGCGCCCTCGCATTGAATATTCCCCGGGCCGCAAGTACTATTCCCCTCCGTCGGGACCCCTGAATCGCCCGGGCATGCCTGAAGAGCGGGAGACGATGGAAATCCACAGGATTATGGACGCGAACATGAACAGGGCCGCCGAGGCCCTGAGGGTTATAGAGGAGTACGCGAGGTTCGCCCTTTGCGATTCCGAATCGACGGCAAGGCTCAAGGCGATTCGGCATGGACTGGACGAATTCGCCGTGGCGGCTGGAATCGAGCGGCGCTCCCGCCTGGCGGCCAGGGACGCTCTGAACGACCCCGGCAGGCCCGATGCCGGTCCGGCGGCGGGGACATATCCGGGAATCGGCGGGATGCTTGCGGCGAACTTCTCGAGGCTGTTCGAGGCCCTGAGGGTCCTGTCGGAATACTCGAGGGCAGGGGGAAAGGCCGGAGCGGCGGCAGCGGCCGAGCGCCTGCGTTTCGAGGCATATTCGGCGGAATCGTCGCTCATGTTCGACGACCGGAGGCGCAGGATCACCGCGGCGTCCCTGTATTTCATCCTGAGCGGCGAGCCGGCCCCGGCCTCGCCCGCGGCGCTCGCTGCCGCGTGCGCGCGGGGCGGGGCCGACGTCGTCCAGCTCCGGGGATTCAAGGTGCCGGACCGGGATCTGCTCGTTCTTGCGCGAGAGGTATGCGCCGCTGCGTCCGGGGCCGGGGCCTTGTTCATAATGAACGACCGCGTCGACGTGGCGCTCGCCTGCGGGGCCGACGGGGTGCATCTCGGCCGCAACGACATGGGCATCGGGGACGCGCGGGGGATTGTCGGGTCCAGGCTGCTCATCGGCGCGTCGGTGCGTTCGGCCGAGGAGGCCGCCGCTGCCTTCGGAGCCGGGGCCGACTACGTGGGCATAGGCACGGTGTATCCCTCGGCGCTGAAGCCGGACCGGAAGGCAATCGGTCCGGGGGAGGCGGCCAGGGCGAGCTCTTCCGTACAAGGTCCGGTGTTTCCGATAGGCGGCATCGGGGCAGGGCGAATCGCCGAGCTTGCAGCGCTGGGGATACGCCGCGCATGCGTGTCGTCGGACCTGATGAGCGCCCGCGATCCGATGGAGCATGCCGCGGCGCTCAAGGCGGCGCTTGCGGGCCCGCGAGGTTCCTTCTCGTCCGGCCGGGAGCCGGGAGCCCGGCCCGGATAATTCACAAAGGGCAATTCCTGAGCGCTGCCATGTAAATCAGGCTCAAGTAGAATCAATGATCGGTGTAATCGGGCTGTCCTGATGACCCCGCAGAGAAGTGAACGATCCGAGGTATTCCGGTCCGCGACCATCCTGGGTCTCATGACCCTGGCGAGCAGGGTGCTCGGCATGGTGCGGGACGTACTCTGCGCCTCCGTGTTCGGCGCAGGGATGGTCTGGGACGCGTTCACGATAGCCTTCATAATTCCGAACCTTTTCAGGCGGCTTTTCGGCGAAGGCGCGCTCGGATCGAGCTTCATCCCGGTCTATGCGGAGACGCTCGAGAAGCAAGGCGAAGGCAGGGCCAAGGAATTCTCCTCGGGGCTGATCGGCGTCCAGGGACTCATACTGGGCGTCCTGGCCGCAGCCGGGGCGGGGGTCGCGCTGCTGATTCCGGCCATCGCCGGAGGAGAGGGCGATTCCGCAGCCAAGATCGGGCTCACCTGCAGCCTGACGGCGTTCATGATTCCCTACCTGGTGCTCGTGTGCACGGTGGCGTTCCTGTCAGCGCTGCTCAATGCGAGGAAGAAATTCACGCTTTCGGCTTCCGCGCCGGTGCTGCTGAACGTGCTTTGGATTGCGGGGGTTGTCGTCGCAATCCCCCTCGGGGGCGTGGCGGCGGGCGCCTATGTCATGGCGGCCTTCATACTCGTCGGAGGAGCCGCTGAGGTCGGAATCCTCTACGTCCCGCTCCTATGGTCCGGGAAAATCGGCATGCCGAAGCTCGGGTTCCGCGACCCGGCGGTCGGCGAGGTCGCCCGTCTCGCGGTGCCCGTCGCCTTCGGGCTGGCCATATTCCAGGTGAACGTCCTGGTGGACAATCTCATCGCCGAGCTCCTGGTCCCGGGCGACGGGGCGGTGTCGGCGCTCTACTATGGCAACAGGCTCATGCAGTTCCCGCTCGGGATAATCGGCATCGCGGTGGCGACCGCTGTGTTCCCCCACCTGGCCGGATATGGGGCAAGGGCCGATTTTCCAGGCCTTGGCCGCGTGATGACCCAGGCCCTCCGCGATGCGCTCTTCCTGGCCGTCCCCGCCGGGGCCGGCCTCATGGTCCTGTCGCCGGGCATCGTCTCCCTCCTTTTCGGGCACGGGGCGTTCTCGGAGAGCGAAGGCGCGCTCGACCGCACGGCGGCGGTCACGCTCCTCTACGGCCTGGGGCTTCCGGCCTATTGCGGCATCCAGGTAGTGACCCGCGGCTTCTACGCGCTGAAGGACACGGGGACGCCACTCAGAATCTCAATCGCGATGGTGCTCCTCAACCTTGCGCTCAACCTCGTTCTCGTCTTCCCCATGCAGGAAGCGGGACTGGCCCTTTCGACGGCGGCGACTTCGTGGCTCAACTTCCTCTTGTGCCTCTTCATAATCGGCCGGCGGCTCGGCACGCGGGTGATTGCGCCTTTCCTGAATGGGATGCTGAAGCCCGCGGCGGCCTCGGCGGCGATGTGCGGGGCGGCACTGGCCGTGCAGCGCCTCGCGGCTGCGGTCCCGATTGGTGGAAAAGCCGGGACGGCGTTCGCGGTGCTGTCCGCGGTGCTCGCCGGTGCGGCGGTCTTCCTCGCTGCGTCGATGCTCCTCCGCGACCAGAGCCTCCTTCTCTGGGGGAAGATGCTGGTCGCCCGGAGACCCGGCCGAGCAGGAACATCCGGCGCGCCGGCGCAGGGCCCGGTGATGGTGAGCGCGTGCCTCCTGGGCAGGAAATGCAGATGGGACGGCGGGTCTGCGGACAGCGTTGCCGCCCGGGAACTCATTGCCGGCCGGGAGGCGGTGGAGATATGCCCGGAGGTCATGGGCGGGCTTCCGGTTCCCAGGCCCAAGGCGGTCATCGTGGGCGGAACGGGGAGGGAAGTCGTCGAGGGCAGGGCGCGGGTTGTGTTCAAGGACACGGGCGAGGACGTGACCGATGCGTTCCTCAAGGGCGCGAGGGAGGCGGAGAGGATGGCCGCAGAGAAGGGGATAAAGGTCGCGTATTTGAAGGGCCGGAGCCCGTCGTGCGGGGCAGGGACCGTGTCGATAGACGGCGAGGTCAAGGAGGGCTGCGGAGTGGCGGCATGGCTCCTCAGGAACGCCGGAGTGGAGTGCATTGAGCTGTGACGCGGTCTAGGGCCGGGGGAAACCGGCGGCCGGCACGCCCGGAACGTTTTCCCGGCGAATCGGGCTTGCCATGGCCGCGCGACGTGCTAGAATCGGTTCCCAAAGCCCGCAAGGGAGAATAAGGAGGCATCCGATGGCCGACGTCACGCTTGAAGAGGCATTCATCGCCCAGACGGGCAGGACATATAAAATCACAATGGGCGAGGCATACCCGAAGGGGGAGGACCTTGCGTTCCAGTACACGGCCGCGCCCACGGACGGCGGGAAGTCTTTCATTTTCGAGGCCGTGGTGACGAAGGTGCTCATCGAGAAGCTCGGGCTCACCAGGTCCGACGCCGAGCACCTCAAGAAAATCAGGAAGGTCACGGCGTTCAAGGGCCTTGAGGACCTCGCGAAGAGGCTGAACGGCGGGCACGACGAGAACTTCGACAACCTGCCCTACATAAAGATGTTCACGCTGCGCGACAAACCGGGGTTCGAGAAATACTTATAAGGCCATGTTCCGCCAGCGCCGCGCATCATGCCCGCGCGAGATGGCCCGTCGCGTTAAGGGATTCCAGCACCCACCCGCGTTTCCCGCGAGAAAAGACGCTTATCGAGCAGTTGTCCACGCTCACGTTCCAGTACTTCTCCGGAGTGAGGCCAAGGAGGTGGAGAATCAGAATCCTGCACGTGACCGCATGGGAGACGAGCGCAATAGTTCCGGACGGATGCGCCGAAACCAAATCCTCGAGCCCATTTGAAATCCTCGATTCCACGTCCCTCAATGACTCGCCCCCGGGCGTGGCGAAATCCGCCGGCCTCTTCTCGTAGATCTCGTAGAGCTCAGGCCACATGACCTTGACCTCGGACCTCAGTTTCCCGGACCATTCGCCGAAGTCGAAGTCGATGAGCGATCCGTGAATGGAAGTCCCGACGCCGGAGGCCGCCGCGACTATGGCCCCGGTCTCCGCGGCTCTGGAGAGCGGGGACGTATAGACTATTCCTATTCCGGAGCCTTTCAGTGCCAATCCTGCGAGACGGGCCTGCTCCCGTCCGGTTTCATCGAGCGGAACGTCCAGCCGCCCCCTGAACCGGTCCTCGGTGTTCGACTTCGTGTTTCCGTGCCGCACTAGATAGAATCGCGTCGCCAAGGGGGTCAAACCTTGATTATTGACTTATTTATAGATACATGAAAAATTTCTGGATACTATAATCTTGCCATGGCCAGACAACTGCGAGTCGATTACATAGGTGCCTTTCATCACGTCATGGCGCGCGGCAACGAACGCCGGGATATATTCCTCACTGACGGGGATAGGAACGCCTTCTTGAAAGTTATTGCAGAAACATCAAATCGATTCATGTTGAAGATTATAGCTTACGTTCTGATGAGAAATCACTATCACCTGCTACTTCAATCCAACGGAGCCCGGCTTTCAAAAGGCATGCATTGGCTAGGAACGACATACACGACTCGATACAACCTGAATCACCAACGTATCGGGCACCTATTCCAGGGGCGGTTTAAGAGCATTCTCGTCCAGAATGAGAGCTATCTGCTGAGACTATCCTATTACATTCATCGGAATCCAGTGCGTGCGAGGCTTGTTGATCGCCTTCGGGATTACATATGGAGTTCTTGTCGGTTTTACACGAACGCGAAGGAAAGGAAGCCGGATTGGCTTAACACAGAATTGCTGCTCTCACAGTTTCCATCTCCGAACCCTGCGAATGCTTACCTCCGTGCTATTGAAGCCTTTGCCATTGAGGAAGAAAGCTTGCGGGATGAACTCAAATGCGGGATCATCCTTGGGACCGACGAGTTTACGTTAAAGATGAAAAAGGAGCTTTCAAGTAGCGGGAAAACTACCAATCTGCCAATATTGGATTCTACTCTGCGCAGGATGGATCCGCACGTCGTTATAAAGGCAGCTTCGGGATTTCTCGGATGCAACTTTGATGAGTTGATAAAAGGCCCGAGGATAAAACGTAAGGATAGATTCAACCGGGATTTTATCCTTTATCTACTATGGCAATCGGGGAAAATGACAAATCAAGAAATCGGAAGGATCTTTAATCTGACGTTTTCAGCCGTGAGCAGAAGAGTACGCTACATGAAAGAAGAACTCTGCCTGAATAAAGATCTGCAGATTCAGATTGAAGAAATTAAGTCAATAATCAAGGTCTGACCCCCTTGAGGCGGCTAGGGTGCGGGATTTAGTACTGAGGAACGGGATTCGAATAAAGGCTTCCGAGCTCGTGTTCACGTTTTCCCGGTCATCCGGCCCTGGCGGGCAGAACGTGAACAAGCTCAGCACCAAGGTCCTGCTCAGGTTCGACGCGGCGAAATCCGCGTCCCTGACCGGCGCGCAGAAGGAGATGGTGCTTGGCAGGGCGGGCGGGCGCGCGCGGGAAACGGGCGAAATAGCAGTGGTTTCCGAGAAGACGAGGTCGCGCCAGGCGAACATCGAGGACG
Organism: Candidatus Kuenenia stuttgartensis; assembly: GCA_020723505.1. Taxonomy (GTDB): domain Bacteria; phylum Planctomycetota; class JAKEIC01; order JAKEIC01; family DYIT01; genus DYIT01. The sequence continues at coordinate 29,967 of DYIT01000012.1, read as the reverse complement.
CGGTTCGGAAGCTCCGGAAAATCCTCGAAGTCGCGCTGACCCCGGCCAGGAAGAGGACCGCCACGAAGCCCACGAAAGCCTCGAAAGCCAGGAGAATAGAGTTCAAGAAGAAGAGGGGGATTAGGAAGGGTTTTCGCGCCCGGCCGGGGGATGCCGGGGAGTGAGGGGGGGCTACCGAGCAATTTCCGGGGTTTTTGTGTATAATTACTGCAATCCCCCTGTTTGCGGATGAAGCATATGACGCGCAGAAGCAAATCCAGGTTTCTCATCACGGCCGCCCTCGCTCTCCTGTCAGGCATCGCAGCCGCGGGATGCGAAAGGAGCCTCACTGCGGACATCAAGAAGCCTGAAAGCGACATCCTCCTGTTCGTCGGCGAGGCGCTTAGGTTCGAGGGATCGGTCTGGGGCGGCGAGGATCCGTACTCGTTCAGCTGGAACTTCGGCGGGGCTGCGCCGGATTCGACGGCTGAGGACCCGGGCGACGTGATCTTCGGTGTCGAAGGCGCCTACACGGTCGTCTTCACGGCGGCGGACAAGAATGGCGATACCGACTCGGACAGCGTGGTCGTGACCGTGGTCACCACGCAATACCGGACCAAGGAGCAGATTAAGGCATACTGGAACAACATCAAGCCCTCGCTCGCTTCCCCTGCGTACGGAAGCGCGCCCGTGCTGAGCGTCGGAAACGACGGCTATGAGGGGCAGCTTTCGCAGCAACTAATCGACGAGGGCATAGCCTGGGTGAACTTCTACCGCTGGCTCGCAGGCCTGCCCGACGACGTGGCCGAGGACCCGGTGTTCAGGGTTCGCACGCAGAAGGGCGCGCACGTGCTCGTCATGCTCGACATTTTGAACGATCCGGTCCCGAGCCCGCACGATCCGCCGCTGCCGACGGGCGCGTCGGTCTGGTACGAATCCGACATCTACGGTGGCCCCAGGAACACCGGGGCGAACACGGGCGGATGGCTGTCCTGCGCGTCGTCCAACGTCTTCTGGGGATGGGGGACGGCGTACACGCCCGTCCAGACCGTGGACGGATACATGGACGACTACGGCAACGACACCACGCTGGGCCACCGCAGGTGGATTCTCTATCCGAGGTTCACGAAGACCGCGTTCGGCACGGTGTGGGGATCGGGCGTCTGGGCGTCGAACATGTACGTCCTCGAGCGCCCCGGCTTCACTGCTCCGACTCCTGATTTCGATTTCGTGGCGTATCCGTCCCCGGGATTCTATCCCGTGCAGTGCTTCACGGGTCCCTCGGCTCTCTGGAGCTTCTCGGCCAACTCGGCGAAATACGACCTGGACACGAACACCTTCGCGACCGTGGTGAGGCAGTCGGACCTCCAGAGCATCACGGTGACGACCCAGATAAAGACCGCGGGCTACGGCATCACGCCGACGATAAGCTTCAATCCCGGCGAATCGACCAAGGACGAGACATACTCCGTCACGATCCACGGCGTGTGGGACAAAACCGGCCTCGCGAGGATTGACTACTCCTACACCGTGACGTTCTTCGACCTGACGGAATAGCCGGCACTGCCAATCGCGGCTCTTCATGGCAGGCGTGCGAATCCAGGATATTGCATATCAGGCGCATTTCGAATATTGATTTGTCCAATCCGGATTCACTTTTTTCGGAGTAGCGGTGGACAGGATAAACGTGCCTTGTCCCGAATGCGGGACCGTGCTGGGCGTTCCCGCCGAACTCGCGGGAAAGAAGGTCAGGTGCTCCTCGTGCAAGGCCGTGTTCGGCGTGCCCGTGCAGGAGGGGAGCGGGGAAGTTCCCGCCCTTCCGGCAGCGGAGGAGGAAGAGAGGCCTGCGGGGCCCGGGAAGAGGGCGGCGAAGTCCCCTGCGGAACCGGCGAAAGGCCCGAAGGCTGGCGGCCGGCCCCGGGAGGACGAAGAAGAAGAGGATGACGCCGGGGAGCAGGAGACCGCCGGCCGCGAGCGGGGGAGGAGCCGCGGCCGGACCCGGAAGGGAGGGGACGGAAGAGCCCGCGGCAAGGCGGGCAAGTCGCCGGTGCTCCTAATTGCAGCGGGCGGCGGGGCGGTGGCCGCGATAATCGTGGTGGTCGCCCTGCTCCTCATCGGCGGCAAGTCCGGGGAGACCGGGAAGGGGGATGGGAAGACAGCCGGCCGCGAGGAGGCCCGCAAAAGCACGGCCAAGGACAAAGAGGACGAGAAGCGGGAGCGCTACGAGCGCGTCGTTGCCGAAGCCGAGACGTGGGAGCAGTGGTTCAGGGCCGGATGCCTCGCGGAGGAGCTCAAGCTTCCGTCCGAGGCGAAAAAGCACTGGCAGAAGGCGCTCGAGATAGCGAAGGACGAGGACGCCGAGCCCGAGAAGATCTTCAGGAAGCTGGGGTACGAGCAGTACTCGCTCCCGGAACTCGACCCGGAAATCAGGGACGAGCCCGGCCTTCTGGGAGACCTCGTCAAGCAGAGCGGGACGTGGCTTTCGCCTGAGGAGTTGAAGGCCGCACGGGCGAAGGAGGGGCCGGCCCTGAAAGCCGCCCGGGACGAGATTGAGAAGAGGAAGAGCGATCCGTTCTACGCGAAGTCCGTCGAAATCCGGAAGAAGATAGGGACAATGAAGGGTTTCGACAGGCTCCTTTTTTCGATAAGCGAGAGGGACCCGAAATACCCGTACATCGTGTTCGAGCACATCGGCGAGAAGGGCAAGAACCCGTACAGGTCGGACGAGGCGGCGAAGCTCCAGGCCGACAAGATGATTGCCCTCAAGGCCGTGTACGACTTCATGAACAGGACATTCATGGAGCCCCTGAACTTCTCGCCTCCGAAGGAAACGCCTCTTGTCGTGGTGAGCCTCGAGGACAGGGAGGCGTTCGAGACGTACAACAAGGACGCCGGCATGGATCTGCCCCCGAACGCCGCCGCCTATTTCCACATCCAGTCCGGATTCGTGGTCATGAACAACGGCAAGGGGAGCAACGTGTTCTCCAAGGAGGAGGACGATTCGACGCTCTTCCACGAGGCCACGCACCAGATTCTCCATTATTTCAGCGAGCACAAGTCCGGGTCCGAGGCCCTGCTGTCCCACTGGTTCAACGAGGGGTGCGCGGAATACGTGGGCCAGATTCGCGAGACGCAGAACGCCGACGGATCATATGTGTTCACTCCCGCGTACAAGATGAGCACCGGCAGGCTGAGGAGCTTCTACATGGCCAGGTTCCCGGAGAAGTTCGAGGCCACACGGGCGCTGGGAATCAAGAAGCCGTTCTCCCTGAACCTGGAGCAGATGGTCCAGTGCGTGTTCATGTGGCAGACGACGGCCCTGGTCACCAAGAAATGGATTGAAGCCGGCGGGACCGACCCCAAGGACATGCCTCCCGACAGGGCCGGAATGGCCCACTTCCTCATCGGCGGCCTGATTTACGGCCAGGCGCCCTCCTTCTTCTTCTTCTGCTACAAGGCCAAGCCCGAATACGCGCCGAAGATGAACGAGTATTTCCGCAAGGAGATGGAGAGGAAGGTGACGTACCGCGGCGCAGCGACGTTCAAACAGTGCTTCGGAATCGAGGACTTCGCCGCCCTGGAGAAGGAGTGGCTCGACTACGTGGACAGCGTGACCACGTACGAGATTAAGCAGGGGCATTAGTTTCCTGCTTCGCAGGCAGCTGTTTCCAGACCGCCGCGGATTTCACTTCGAACAGCCGTGAAGGCAGAGGCTTCGCTGACTTTCCTACCCGGCTTTGCGCATGGCGCCTTCCATGAGCTTCAGGACTTCGGCAGGCAGCGACGCCACGTACTTGCCCAGGCCTGCCGAGGGGATCTCCTTCCTGGCGGCGAGCAGCACATCGACTCTGCCCGCGCAGGAATCGAAGAGCACGGCGCGCACCCAGAGCACTCCGTCGCCGTGCTTTCCCCCGCCTTCGACCGCGACCGCAAGGCATGCGTCCGGGACGAGCCGGCCGGCCCCCGAGGACTTGGCGGCTTCGGCGACGGCCACGGCATAATCCGCCGCTCTCGCGCCGTCTCCCCTGAACTCCCTCGAATCGTACTTCCCGTCCCAGACGACCGCGCGGCACGCATGGCGGCAGAGGAACCTGCAGCAGTCGTCCTTCCCTGCGGAGGACAGGGCGCTGCGCCTGCCGCCGAACGACACGGACTGCCGGTCGCAGATGTCTGCCAGGGCAGCCTCGAGAACGGATTCGAGCGTTTCCTCCCTGCGGACGCCGATTGAGACGTATGGAGGCCAGATGAAGACCGGCAGGCGGGCGAGGTCGAGCTTCGGCCTGCCTGGATTGGCATGCACCGCGAATCCGGCCGGAGCGCCCTGGTTCGAGAGGAGCGCCGCGAAGCGCCTGTGGCTCCGCGCGGGAGAGAGGGCGGCGTCCTTCCTGGCCCAGGCCAGAATCGAGTCGCCGCCGAGCCCGGCTTCGAGCCTGACCGCCTTCTCCAGGGTCTCGACGCATCCTTCCGCGTTGCAGGCCTCGGCGTCGAGTCTAGCGAATCCCGCGAGCAGGCGCAGCTCGCTTTCCATGTCGTCCGCTCCCGCGGATTTCAGGGCTTTCCGGACCGCCTCGTGTGCCTTGGGGCGGTCGCGCCTCTTCATGTGGATTTCCGCGAGATCCGCGCATGCCGCAATCATCTCCCCGCCGGGCATGGGTATCCTGTCCGAGAGCTTCAATGCCTCATCGAGATGGACCTTGGCCTCGAGCTCGCACGGAGGCTTCAGGCGGCGCAGGCAGATATCGGCCGCCCGGACCCTTATCCTGGGGCAGGCAGGCAGCTCCTCCGCGAGGGAGTACAGGGCGTCCACCACCAGGTCCCGCTTGCCGTCATCGGCGGCCTTTGCAATCGATGCGATCTTAGGGCCTGCATATTTGAAGGACACCGCATCCTCGATTCTGAGCCCGACAATGTCGTACCTGGGCCAGACGCTGAAGAGGAGCATGCCCGCGCGGAATAAGTGGCTCTTCCCCGACTTCATAAGCAGGATTCCGGCCTGGCGGAGGACTTCTTCATCTTCGAACGAGGCGGAGCAGAGCAGATACGTGTAGCCGCTCACGGTGATTCCGGAAATCCTGTACGCGATGCCGCCGGGATTGCGCTCCGCGACAGGATCCATGACGTACCGGATGTCCCTGTAATTCGGATGATCCCCGGGGTACTCGTCGGAAACCGCCCATCCCGAGGGCAGGTCGCCATCCGACGGCAGCAGGGGGCCGATTCTGTCCAGCAGATCCTTCGAGCCCGCGCGGGCCTCCGGAACCGGGACGGCCAAAACCGCAAGGACCGCCGGAACCAGAAGGCAGAGCCTCCGCATGCGCGGATTCGACGCAATCATCCGTGCGCCTTTCATGAAAGAACGTCGCATCGCAACCTCCGCGATGCTCGGCGCCGGGCGCAGAACTCACTCGCGCCCTGCGGGACGGAACGCGCCGTTCCGCAGGGAATACGGCCTACTGTCGGACTCCGCACCTCGCGGATAAATCACGAAATCAGGTGAATAATCCGGGCGGCGTTCATCTCAGCAGCGAGGCGTAATCCCTCACGAAGTATCCGAACCTTTCGGCCACCCACGTGCACAGAGTCGGGAAGCCCTCGTGTCCGCCCTGATACTCGAGATGCACCCATGCCTCGCCTATCGGCTCGGGATTCGGGCCGTCGAATAGGAGGATCCTCGCCTTCATCCACGGATAGGATCCGCGGGCGTAGCTGCCGAAGAGCACTTTGAGGGCCCTGCCGCCGCGGCTTCCGAAATAGAACTGGAGGACTTCAATCTGCGCGCGGACGTGGGGTTCAGTCGGCGCCGTCCCGGTGGGGAGGCACTGGAACCCTGCGCGTTGCAGCCAGCCCTGGAGCGTGTTGTTCAGCGGGGCTTCTGCGATTGCGAGCCATGCATCGACGGATTCCGGATCGCCGGTCCCCCTCTTGTCCAGGGAGGCCTGCACGTATTCCATGGCAGTGGGCGAGAAAAGCACCCTTTCGATGACGACCGAGGTCCTTCCCCTTATCTCGGGTCCCGGCTGCCTCACGAGGTTGTATCCCGGGCCGCAGCCCGCGGCGGCCAGGACCGCCAAGGGGACGACCAGGACCAGAAAAGCGCGTTCGAGTCTCGGCATTTGGCACCTCCATTAATGAATCATCAAATGATAGCTCGGAAACGGGAAGCAATCAAGACGGTAAGGCACGCGCCAGCGATGAAGAGTCGGGCGCGGAGCCGGTCGTGCCGGCAACCGGCAAGGGAGTCGTGGGGTTTTGGAAGGACTTGCGAGACGGTGAAATCGCCCGACGGCACATCAGAGAAAACTTAAGCGCCCGCCGCCCGAAGATTCCGGACTCTTCGCCCCTGCCCGGGGAAGGCCGGACCCGGACGAGCCTGATTGTGCTTTCTTATTTAGTTCAGGCTCGTCCGGGTCATGATTGACTGGATTTCGCGGCTGCAAGGGCTGATAATGGATCAATCCCCGGAAAATCCGGGATGATAGGGCGCAGACTGCATGTGGAAGCGCGTACTCCTGTTCTGCCTGCTTTCGGCCTTCGCGCTGTTCGCGCTGTGGCCGGTCGCGGTCATGGCTCTGAAAACGGTCGCAGTCGACGAAGTTTCCGTCGTCCCGGCCGGCGGAGAGCCCGGACCCGGGTTTTCCACGGGCCGGATTTCGGAGATTGCCCCCGACTCCGCGGCCTTCAGCAGGCTCAAGATTGACCTCGTGGAAATCCTGGCCGCGCCCTATGCCGCGGGCGACGCAGGGCCGTTCCGGGAAGGGGCTCAGGTCTATTTCTCGCCTCCGCTCGTCTATTTCAAGGGCTCACCGGACCGGAAGATTACGCTGTTCCTGAACCCTCCGCCGACCAGGTCCGCCCTGTGGGACAGGGCCGTAATAGAGTCGGTGACCGAGAAGTCCGTCCGCCTCGACGTGGAGAAGATGACGTCGGTCGTGGTGCCCAACACCGAAGCGGCACGCCTCGATTTGAAGCCGGGGATGAACGTCAGCTTCCTCGCCCGGAAGCGGTTCTCCCTTTCGGCGTACGGCGACATGATCTCCGATTCGAAGAAGCTCAAGCTCCTGCTCGACACCCTCGTCGTGGCCCTGCTCACGGTCGCGGTAGCGGTGACGGTCGGGTCCTTCTTCGCCGTGGCGATTTCGAAGATCAACACGCCCGGGAGGGGGCTGCTCTCCGCCCTGTACATCGTTCCCCTGCTCATACCGCCCTACATCACCGCCATAGCCTGGACTCTCATACTGGGCGAGAAGGGGGCGCTTTCCGAGGCGCTCAAGCAGGCGTTCGGGTGGGAGAAGATGCCAATCTCAATCTACGGCGTTCCTGGATCGGTTCTCGTGCTGTCCATGGGCTTCTTCCCAATCGTCACCCTGCTGGTCTCCGCAGGGCTGAGGAACCTGAACGCGGACATGGAAGAGGCGGGGCTGATGGCGGCCGGCAGGCTGAGGACCGCTGTTTTCGTTTCGCTGAGGGCCACGGCCCCCTACATCCTCTCCGGGGCCGTGTTCGTGTTCGCCTTCACGCTCTCCTGTTCCGCGGCGCCGTTCCTGCTGAGGCTCCAGCTGTTCTCGAGCCAGGTGCTCGTGGCGTTCCAGACCGACATGTCCGGGGGCCAGGCGATGGCGGTGGGGATGCCGCTGCAGCTGCTCGCCGTCGGGGCGGTGGTGTTCCAGGGGTTCATGGAGAGCAGGAGGACGAGGGCAGCCTCGGCGAAGCAGGTGAGGAGCGGGCTGGTGATGGACGCGGGCAGATGGCGCTGGGCGGTGCTTCTCGGGTGCCTGGCCGTGCTTGCCGTGGCATGCGCGGTGCCGGTGGGGGTCCTCGCGTACATGACGAAGTCTCCCGCGAACCTGAAAGCCGCGGTCATCGAGATGGGGCCGGAGATCAAGACGTCGATATGGGTTTCGGCGCTGGCGGCCACGCTCGCCGCCGCCGCGGGTTCGGCAATCGGATGGCTGGCGGCGAGGGCAGGCGGGGCGCGCGGGGTCCTGACTGAAATCCTGGTCATGCTGCCGTACGCGGCTCCGGCGGCGGTGCTCGGGGCGGGGATGATAGAGGTCTTCAACAGGCCCGGCATCCTCGGCGCGGTGTACTCGTCCGAGGCGATTCTCGTCTGGCTTTTCGTGGTGCGGTTCATGCCGTTCGCGGTGAAGCCGGCCGCGTCCGCGGTCAAGGCCGTGAATCCCGAGCTCGAGGAGGCGGCCCGGGTGCACGGGTCGGGCCCGGCCAGGACCGTGGTCCAGGTCACGATGCGGCTCTCGGCGAGGGGAATCGCCGCCGGGTGGATACTGGTCTTCATCCTCTCGATGGGCGAGCTCGACGCGGCCCTGCTGGTGCATCCCGCGGGCTGCCAGACCATGCCGATAAGGATTTTCAACGCAATCCACTTCGGGCACGTGGAGCTGGTCTCGGGCCTGTGCCTCATCCTCGTGTTCGCCATCTCGCTCCCGCTGGCCGTCTACTGCCTGATTGCCGCCCGCAGGCCGGAGATAACGGGGTAGCGATGGAGCACTGGTACGCGCTATACACCAAGAGCAGGCATGAGAAGCGCCTGAGCGGGTTCTTCGCCGAGCGGGGCGTCGAGGCCTACCTTCCGCTCGTGAGGAAGATGAAGCGCTGGAAGGACAGGAAGTCCGAAGTGGATTTCCCGCTCTTCCCGGGCTATGTATTCATCCGCGGCGAACTGGAAGCCGGGGATGCGTACGAGACGAGGATGCGGATTCTGTCCGCGCCGGGCGCCGTCAAGTTCGTCGGGGATGAAGGACCGGGGCGTCCTCCTCTCTTCGTGCCGGACCAGGAAATCCTCAACATAAGGACGGTGCTCGAGAGGAAGATGAAGGTGGACCCCTACCAGTACGCCGTGGCAATCGGGCAGACCGTAAAAATCAGGAAGGGGCCGCTGGCGGGCGTCGAGGGCGTGGTGATGGAGCGCAGAGGCGTGTTCAGGCTCATACTGCACGTGAAGCTGATCCAGCAGGCCGTGGCGGTCGAAATCCATCCGGGGGACGTCGAGTAGGCGTCCTGGTCCGGCCTTCCCCGGGCGGGAAGCTTGCCTTCGGCATGGAACGGGGATATTTTGTATCCGCGTCCCTTGGACGCGAGGATTGTTTCGAAGGAGCGCATAAAGCCCATGAGCACCCAGAACTTCGCGATCGACGGGGCGTGCGTGCTGATCACCGGGGGGACGGGGTCGTTCGGCAGGAAGATGGCCGCGAAACTGCTTGCCGGCACGAAAATCCGGAGGCTCGTGATCTACAGCCGGGACGAGCTCAAGCAGTTCGAGATGTCCGGCGATTCGAGGTACCAGGATTCGAGAATCAGGTTCTTCATCGGCGACGTCCGCGACCGGGACCGGCTGGCGAGGGCCTTCGACGGGGTGGACTACGTCATCCACGCGGCGGCGCTGAAGCAGGTCCCCGCGGCCGAGTACAACCCGTTCGAGGCCGTGAAGACGAACGTCCTGGGAGCCCAGAACGTCATAGACTGCGCCATCGACAAGGGGGTCAAGCGGGTTGTGGCCCTGTCCACGGACAAGGCAGCCAATCCCGTGAACCTCTACGGGGCCACGAAGCTCTGCTCGGACAAGCTGTTCGTGGCCGGGAACGTGTACGCCGGCTGGAAGCCCACTCGGTTCGCCGCAGTGCGCTACGGCAACGTCGTGGGGTCGCGCGGATCCGTGGTCCCGTTCTTCCTCCGCAAGCGGCGGGAGGGCGTACTGCCCATCACCGACGAGCGCATGACCCGGTTCTGGATAACGCTCGAGCAGGGGATAGAGTTCGTGCTCGACTGCCTGGGCGCGATGGGGGGCGGGGAGATATTCGTTCCAAAGATTCCGAGCATGCGGATTACGGACCTCGCCGACGCAATCGGCCCCGGATGCCGCCGGGAAATCGTCGGCATACGCAGCGGGGAGAAGCTCCACGAGGTCATGGTGCCGGAGGACGACGCGAGGAACACGGTCGAGCTCCGCGACCGCTTCGTGATCTGCCCGCAGTTCGAATTCGAGCGCAAGAAGGACTGGTCCTCCGTCGGATCCCCCTGCGGGGACGGATTCCGGTACTCCTCCGACAAGAACACGGAGTGGCTCTCCGCGGAAGGGCTTCTGGGCATTATAGCGAAGCTCGACCTGCCCGAGGCTGAGGAGTTCGCGAGGGAGAGAGGGCTACTCTAGCGCTTCACGTCTCGACTTCCACCCGCCAACCAGCGTACAGCTCAATGGCGTTCCGCGGGAAATGTCTGCGGCCGCGACTCTTCCAAGAATCCGGGGCAGCTCAACCGGACTCAACCCATGTCCGGGCCGGATGACGCGCAAGTTGCGCGTGGTGAAAACGTCACCCTTCTTCATCTCCTCCACAACGAAAAGAGACTTGCGGAACACCACGCTGTCTTTTTCACCCGGGCCAGCACCGAAGGCAACGCGGCCCACGGCTGCTTCCGCGTGGCGGATCATCTCGACGGTTTGCCTTAGCTCCTCCGGCTCAATCGAGAAGGCAGCGTCAGGGCCGCCGTCGGTCCGGGACAGTATGAAGTGCTTCTCTACGATGCTGGCGCCCAGGGCTACAGCTGCGATGGAAACCGCGGGCGACAATGTGTGGTCAGACAAACCGGCTACGCAGTCAAAGGCGTCGGCAAGGTGGCGGATAGTGGCGAGGTTCATCTGACTGGGAGTCGCCGGATACGCGCTGGCACAGCGCAACAGGGCCACGGCTGGAGAACCGCCCTTCCTCAGAGTTCCTACTGCAAGTTCTGTCTCGGCAAGTGAGGCCATGCCCGTGGACATAATCACGGGCTTTCCGGTGCGCGCGACGCGCTCGAGCAAGGGAATATCCACGACCTCGAAGGATGCGATTTTGAATACGTTCACTCCGACTTCGTTTTCCAGGAAGTCGACCGAGGTCGGATCGAACGGCGTGGAGAACACCTCGATTCCCATCTCATCGCCGAGCTTCTTGAGCTTTGGCTGCCACTCCCAGGGCGTGAAGGCTTCTTTGTACAGATCGTGGAGGTTGCGCCCGGACCATTGGCCTGCTTTGATGGCGAAGTACTCATTGTCGCAATCGATGGTGATCGTGTCCGGCGTGTACGTTTGCAATTTGACCGCGTCGGCGCCCGCATCCTTGGCCGCCTTCAGAAGCCGTACTGCACGGTTGTAGTCGTGCCCGTGATTCCCGGAAATCTCAGCGACGATGAACGCGGGATGCCGCCTGCCGATTTTCCGGCTGCCGATTTGAATTACCGGCTCTATTCTTTCGCTCATTTTGGTTGTCTCGAATGATCTCTTCTTCAGGTTCAAACCGTACCGTCAAATAGACCCGTCGTCCGTTCCACATGAAGTATGCGCCTTTGTGCGGTGGAAAAGTCCGTGCGCGAAGGATATCTATGAGTTTGCGTGCCTTGTAGTCGCGTTCGAGGTCGATTTCATCGATTCCATCGACATCCCGTACTTTATGCATCGTCCCCGCAGACATCTGCTTCTTCGGGAGAATTCGTCCGGCGACGAAATCGGGCCACTCCTTCTTGAAGAGCCTCAGGCACGCTTTCTCGAGTTTCCGATACAAAGTCTTGCCGGAATCCCAGGGAAGAACCGGGAGTTCGACCTGTGCAAGTATGTCCCCCGTATCGACGCCCTCGTCGATTACGTGCAATGTCGCGCCTGCAGGCGTGCCGTCCACGATGCTCCATACATTTGGATAGGCGCCCTTGTTGAAGGGCAGCAGCGATGGGTGAAGGTTCAAGCATCCCTTTCTGAACGTTGCCAGCACTTCTCTGCCGATTATGTACCCGAAATACACCGAGACACCCACATCCGGATTCAACTCCGAGATTCCGCGAATAGTGGCCTTTTCACCTAGTTTGTTTCCGAGGAAGATATTCTTTCTCTTCAAGCGGGAAATCCCGATTAGTTCCCCGGCCATCCTTGATTTCGTTTCAGGGTGGACCACCAGGCCGACAATCCTGTCATCGGTAGTCATAAGGTACGACAGCACATCTACCGCCACCCGGTTGTTGCCGAAAAAAACAATCCTCATCTGACCCCCATCATAGCATCGGCTATTCGAGCCGCTCCCAGCCCGTCTACCAGCATCCATGCCTTCATTCCCATCATCGCAATCTTCGCCGTATCCTTAAGGATTCTACCCAATGAGTCGCCTATGTCCGCAACTACGGCTTCTTCCGCTTTCCCCAGGGAGTGGGCGCAACCTCTGGCATGCATGCTGCGGGCGATTCCCTCCTGGTTCCCCGCAATCGGCATCAGCAGCATCGGAACACCCATGCAGCACAGCTCCCACGTAGCGCTGCCGCCGGCGGCGATGGCTGCGTCGGCCCTTGACATGGGATCGGATAGGTCCTTGAGATCGCGCAGCACGTTCACGGTGTGAGGGCTGGCATTGGCCAGGCGGAGCAGACTCTCGCGGTGAGGATAAGCAGCGCCGGTAATGACGTCAATTTCGAGTTTTGGCGCGACCCGGGCAAGTGCCTCGACGACCTTTCCTGTGGCATCGCATGGATCACCGCTGCCCATGAACACCATGACGCGCCTGACTGCATCGATTCTTCGAAACGCCGCTGGCCGGGCGTTTCGGTAGGCTCGTCTCACGAGCGCGTACCCGGGTCCCAGCAGGCGCACGGTGTCGGCGCGAGTCTGATACGGGAGATCGAGCGCATTCGTATTCTGGTTCACGACAATATCCACCGGAAAAGGGTGCTCGCACACGTCATCGATTGCCAGAATCCTGGCACCGCTCTCCCGAATGCACTGTAACGATGCCGGCTCGGTTGCATAACGATCAATCACCAACCATCCTGCCCTGTGCTCGAGAACGATTCGCCCGGTCTCCACGGCGTCTTCGGCTTCATCCAGGCTGCCGTCAATCAACTCCAGTACGTGTCCCGCGCTGCTGATTCTCGAAAGAGGCGCGTCGGGAAGATCCCTGGATGCATATATGACGCTCCATCCCCGGAGGCGGAGTTCTTCTGCAAGCACGAGGGTGCGGAATATGTGGCCATGACCAATCTCAAGGGAGCCATCCGCACGAATCACAGCAGTCCGCATCAGACCTTCTTCTGCTCCACCTTGGCGTTAATCGCGGCGAGGCTGGGGTTGGCTGCCATCAACGCAAGCACATCATCGGTCGTGAAGTTGCTCTCGCCGAACTCGCCGAAGATACGGCGAACCAGGAGCAAGTCCTCTTGCGTGTCGACCGTCCATCGATAGCGGGAGTTGTCCCTATCGCCGCTGACGGACAGGAGTCTGAACCTCCCGGGCTGACGCCAGATGAAACGCGTCACGTGCTCGCGATCCGGCTGCTCGACAGCCTCGCTCCAAGCCAACTCAAGGACCGCTCTCGTCATGATCTCAGTGTCGAGGCCGCGCGGGAAGGTGCGATCAAGTATGTTGGACGCATAGTCGGGGCGTTCGCCCAGGAACCGTTTTACAACAACGGAGGAGATCGAGGAGTCGAGCAGAGGGCAGTCCGATGTAATCCTCACGACAGCCTGGGCGTTAAATGCCCTTGCCGCTCCGAAATACCGGTCGAGTACATCCATCTCGGAGCCGCGGAAGAAGGCGAACCCTCTCCTGGCGCACAAGCCGGCGATATGGTCGTCCGCAGGGGACGTGGAGGAAGCGACGACAACCTCGGCAATCCCCTCTATGCAACGGGCACGTTCAACCACGCGTTCCAGCATGGTCTTGCCGCAAATGTCCATCGCAACTTTTCCAGGGAGGCGGGTCGAATTCATTCGCGCTTGGATGATGCAGACTACCCGCATTCGCATGACTCCCGAGCAGCGTCAATCACCCTGCCCTGCTCCTCGTCGGTAAGCGCCGGGAACATGGGCAGAGAAAGGCAGCCGGCGTAGTACCGCTCGGCATTTGCGAAGGTGCCCTGATCTCCTGCGAATCTGCGGATGGCCGGTTGCCGGTTGACTGGAACGTAGTGGACTTGGGGAGCAATCCCTGCGCGTCGGAACCTGTCGAACACCGCTTTCCTGTCGTATCGACCCGGATCGAAGTGCGCCACAAACAGGTGATATGCGTTGGTTCGATCCCTTGGTGTGATTTGAAAAGATACGCCTCCGATGCTTCCAAGCTGCTCCTGGTATCTGGCGGCGATTTCGCCGCGACGTGCAATGAATCGGTCCAGTTTGCCGAGCTGAGAAAGCCCCAGCGCGCACTGGAAGTCGGTAAGGCGAGCGTTGAACCCGATATCCAGCGCTTCGTAGTACCAAGGCCCGTCGTCCCCTTCCATCATGCCGGGATCCCTCGTTATGCCATGATGCCGCAATCTCCTGAGCGTGGAAGCCAGGCTGTCGCTGTCGGTCAGAATGGCGCCCCCCTCTCCAGTGGTGATGTGCTTCACCGGGTGGAATGAGAAGCAGACCATGTCCGCAGTGCCGGTTCCCCCGATTCTCCTCCCTTTGTACGTCGCTCCGAGCGCATGGCAGGCGTCCTCTATCACAACCAGTCCGTGTCGGCGCGCGATGTTCTTGATTTCGTCCATTTCGCACGGCAGCCCGGCGAAATGGACCGGAATAAGCACCTTTGTTCTGCGAGTAATCTTCTTCTCGATTTCAAGGGGATCGATGTTCCATGTGTCCGGTCGTATGTCTGCGAAAACCGGCCTTGCGCCGCAATAAACCAGGCAGTTCGCGCTTGCCAGGAAAGTAATCGGAGACGTAATCCCTTCGTCTCCGGACCCAATCCCGGCGGCAAGGCATGCCAGATGAAGGGCGACTGTGCCGTTGGCTACGGCCACGGCATGTTTGGCTCCGCAATACTCGGCAAGTGCTTTCTCGAACTGCTCGATCGAAGGGCCCTGGGTAAGCCAGTCGCCGCGGAGCACTTCGACGACGGCGTGGATGTCGTCCTCGTCTATGAACTGCCTGCCGTAGGGAATCGGTTTCGGATCGCTCAACTCAGCCCCCCACATGCTGCCTGCGCCTTTTCCATGGAATTACCGGATCGCATAATTGAACTGTATTAATGCAGATTTCAACCGGCAAATCAATCTTGGGATAGACGAAGCATCCACCGGGCTGCCTGGAGAGAATCCGCCATGGCTGTCCGGGCAAAGCATGAAGGGCGCCCTTGCATTTCCGCATGGTGATGCATGGCATGTAATGTAGAGATACGTGGCGGGGCTTCAGCGGCAGAATGCCTTGTGCGCTTCGTCAGATTGGGCTTGAAGACAAGAACTGCAAGCGCCAGCGCAATGCATCCCGCGGTGCCGGCGGCCAGCATCCAGGCCTTGAAGCGCTCCCTCTGCGCCGCGATCTTCGGCGGGGCGGCGGACAGGAACATACCCTCCCTGGCGTCCGTTATTATCTCGGCCTGCTCGCCCTTGTGGATGAGGCGGCCGAGGACCGTGAGGTTTGTGCGGACCGGTAGCCACTTGCGGATGGTCCGCCTGGCCGAGACGATGCCTCCGGAACCGGCGGTGGATTCCCTCGGATTCTGCACTTCCGTCGGCGCGCAGTGGACGTAGACGCTGCCTCCGCCCGGGAATTCGAGCATGAAATCGGTCCTCTTCTCCTTGACGCTCACAGTGGACCAGTGGCTTCTCCTCCCGGAATGGACCTTCTCCTGCTGCTCGATTCTGTACCAGAGCACCTCCATCCTGGGGCTGCGGTGGAATTTGAGGTGGAGCGGCTCGACCGGATTGGGCGTGCCGTAGACGCACACAACCTTTCCGATGCGCCTGGGGAGCTGGTCGAGGGTCACAGGCCGGGACAGCAGCGCAGACTGGCGGAAATTCAGGAATGCGTAGTAACCGAGGATGGCGGATACCGGGGCCATCAGCGCGGCTATGATGAAATGCTCCATGCTCTTTCCATACCCGGACGAGCGAAACCAAACCGCGAGTTCAGGCTCGTCCGGATTATATCACGCGCAACGCGTGCCTTCCCGCTTATCGAGAAACCCCCGTCGGTGTCTTTTCCTGGACTTGCCGTTAGACTCCCAGAAGACCGGCCGGGGATCAAGCCCTATTCCACACGAAGCGTCGAGCCCCGCGCTTCGTGTGGAATTTATGCCTCGATTTCACAATGCAGCAGCGAAAACCGCGCTGCATTGAAATTGCGAATCCGCTGAAGTAGACCACGTTCATCTGCTGGTGTCGTTTCCGCCACGATACTCGATTGCGAAAGTCGTAGGAATAATAAAGGGGATAACCGCACGACGCGCTTTTCAGCGGTTTGCGTGGATGCGAGAACGCTTCTGGTCTGGCGAATTATGGGAAGACGGATATGCGGTAAGAACAATAGGAGACCGTGTGACGTCAGACATAGTCAAACGATATATCAAGCGACACGAGGAGGAGGCAACCAACCAGCCCGAGCTTTTTTAAGCGAGGGCTGGCGAAGCCCCGCCCTTTAGGGCGGGGAGGGTCACTTAGCCTCCCCGATGGATTCTTTGACCTCCCAGACGGGTTACTTAGCCTCCCCGATATGATACTTTACTTCCCTTATGGGTTTTTTATTAACCCTCTCCCTCTGGGAGAGGGCAGGGTGAGGGGTTGCTGCCATGAGCATGAAAGAAAAGTCCAGGTCGCTCAGGAAGAGCCAGACCGACGCAGAGCGATTGCTTTGGAGCAGATTGCGGAACCGACGTCTGTCCGGCTTGAAATTCAGGAGACAGGCACAGTTAGGGCGGTATATCGCGGATTTCATCTGCCACGATCAAAGGCTGGTGATTGAACTGGACGGCAGCCAGCATCTGTCTATGAAAGATGAAGACAATGAACGGACCAGATATATCGAATCAGAAGGATATCGGGTCATACGCTTCTGGGACAATCAGGTCTTGCAGGATATGGATTCAGTGCTTGCATCCATACTTTGCTCCCTGCGATCAATACCCCCTCACCCTCCCCTCTCCCCCGACCCGCGGGGGAGAGGGTGAGATACTCTTCCCCGTGGCCGCGCCTATGTCCCCCTTTCCCCGACCCGCGTGGGAAAGCGTTTAAAGTCCCTGTAGTCGCATTCGGTGGTTAAAGGATCATAGTCCACGAGGCGCGTTCTATGCAACATCAGGGTACAGAATTCTCACGGAGGCACGAAGACGCGGAGATGAACCATCGTGAGGCAGATACCCTCTCCCCGTCGTGGGAGAGGGTTGGGGTGAGGGGGATTGCCGCGATCTTCCCCTCCTCTTCAATGCTCACGCGGGGCCGCGCCCGCATCAGCGTGCTCCAGGGAGAAGGAGTGCCTATTCGCGGTTCCTTTTTATTTCCTTCGACCACTTGCTGATTTTCTTGAACCGTTCCTTCTTAGCCGACAGGTATCCGCGCCTGTCATCGAGGTATCTAAGCTCCTTCTTCTGCATGAGCCAGCTCTCGAAGCGCCCCCTGTCTAGTTCCCCGCTGCCCAGAGCCTCGAGAACCGCGCAGCCCGGCTCGCCCTCGTGCCTGCAGTCCCGGAACCTGCAACCGGCTGCAATCTCCTCCACGTCGCCGAATCCCGCATCTAGCGCTTCCGCTGGCGACCAGAGCTGGATTTCCCTTATGCCGGGCGTGTCGATCACCCCCCCGCCCGCCGGAAGGACGAACAGCTCCCTCGCCGTGGTCGCGTGCCTGCCGCGGAGGTCGTCGGACCTCACCTCGCGGGTCTTCTGGCGGTCCGACCCGAGCAGGGCGTTGATGATGCTAGACTTGCCAACCCCGGACGGGCCCAGGAAGACTCCGGTCCCGCCCCCGGCGAGGAAGGCCGCCATGCGATCCATTCCGCGGCCTTCAAGCGCGCTGACCGCAATCACCGGCGACCCCGCGGCAGAGGATTCGGCGGCCGCGACCATGGAATCCTCGTCCTCGCACAGGTCGGCCTTGTTGAGCACCACCACGGCCGCCGACCCGCATGCGTTCGCGAGAGTCATGAACCGTTCGATTCGCCTGAGGCTGAAGTTCCTCCCCCCGTCGAGCGCCGCCACGATGAAGGCGACGTCCACGTTCGCCGCAAGGACCTGCTCCTCAGTGACCTCTCCGGCGGTCTTCCTCGAGAACGAGGTCCTGCGCGGGAGAACGGCGTGTATCGTCCCGCGCGATTCCCCGGGCCTGACCGAAACCGCGGCCCAGTCGCCCACGCAGGGGAAATCGGCCGCGGAATCCGCTTCGAACCGCATCCTGCCGCGCACGGACGCCGCGATTTCCCCGAAAGCGCCGCGGACCAGGTACAGGTCCCGGTCCTGGCGCGTCACGCGCGCCGGAGCCAGGCCGCCTTCGCGGAACCTTGCGAAGGCGGCTTCGAAATAATCGCACCAGCCCAGCTCGGCCGGGCCGGCGTTACTGTCTTCATTCATTGCTTGATCCTCCAGCGCATGCCTTGTGCATCTCAGCCGCCAGTCCCGCGGGAACAGGATGGAGCGGGAAGGGCGGCAGGGCGAGGGGCCGCACCGCGATGGATATCAGCAGCACCGCGTTATCGTCCCCGCTCACCCGGTTGCTCCGGATCATGCCGCACTTCATGCACCTGTGTATGAGGGCCCACTCGCCCTTCTTCGTGGTCCATACGGCAATCGGCTCCATGGGGCCCCTGCATCCGGAACGCCGATCACCAGTGCAAAGGTCCACGTGCATGCTCCACAGGCATTCCGGGCAGTGGTTGCGGTGGGAAGTCCCATCCGCCTCGCCCGGAACGGCCGCGAGGCAGTGCACGCAAGCAAACGCCGGTTCCGGTCCTTTGAACCGGTCCGGTGGCCTTTCAGGTCGTGTCATTTCAGTCTCTCCTGCCGATACGAATATTAAAAGGGGGAAGAACCAGGTCGAAAAAAGCAGGACGGACATAGAAATCTCCTTTGTTTGTTCTTGTAGAAGGCCGGCCGGAACCCGGCGGCCCGGAAAAGCGCGGTTCAACAAAAAAAACCGCGGGCTGCAGTCACGCCCGCGGTTCAATCGACGCACGAAGGGCCGCTCCCGGAGGAAGGCCCTGAATGACGACGTAAAGTCGAATCAGCGGCTAATCCCCGCGGGGCGTGACGGCGCAGCATCAACTTTTCTTGCGGCACTCATAAACACGCCTCCTTGGGAAAACGGACGCTGTCGATTCAACAGCTCATATTGTATTCCAAGCCGCCGGGAAAGTCAAGGCTTGTTACAACCACGTTACCTCCGGCCCTCCGTATTCGTCGTATAAACAACCAGCGGGCGAATCCGGAATGCTTCCGCGAGCCTGCAAACGAGCTTTTCTTCTTTCAGGAGATGTGGTCATGTCCAAGCGAATGGTCTCCAGCTTGTGCGGCATGCCGGTCGGCCTGCTGTCTTCCGTCATTGCATTTGCGCTCATTGCGGCGCCAGCACCCTGCGCTTTGAGCCAGGATTTCTCGGGCCGGGAGGACGTCCTCATCGTTTCGCCCCAGGCCTGGCGCAGCGCAAGGCCCCTCCGGGCAGGACCCCGCGCCTCAAAAGTGATCGTCTCCGGCGTCGAAGCCAGGGTCGCAATCATCGAGAGCGTCGCAGTCACGGATCTCACGGTGCGCCTGGAGAACAGGTCCGGCTCCGCATGCGAGGCGGTACTCCTTCTCCCTGTCCCCGAAGGCGCCGCCGTGAGGTCCTTCGACTTCCAGGGAAAAGGGGCCGAGCCGTCCGCGGAACTCCTGCCCGAGGCCAGGGCCAGGCGGGAATATTCATCAATCGTTGCGAAGCTCAAGGACCCTGCGCTCCTCGAGTTCGCAGGGCTCTCGATGATTAGAACGAGCGTATTCCCCGTGCCCGCGCGCGGCACGCAGGCGGTCCGGATGGTCTACGAACACATACTCGAGTCGGAAGGCGGCCGGCTGGAATACGTGCTGCCGCGAACGCAGCGCCTTTCCGATTCGGCGGTGCCGTTCGACGTCACGGTCCGCGTGAAGTCCGCAAAGCCGCTCTCCGCGGTCTACTCGCCCACCCATCCGGTCAGGCTCGAATCCAAGGGCCCGGGGGAGGTCGAGGCGGTCGTCGAGGAGCCGGGAAAAACCGAGCCCGGCAGCTTCATTCTCGCGGTCATGCCCATGCAGGGGGACGTTTCCGCTACCCTGCTCGCCCATCCCGACCCGTCAGGCGGAGGCACGTTCATGCTCCTCGCCGGGCTTCCGGACGTGGGCAGGCTCTTGGACGCCTCCGGGATTAAACGTGAGATCACGCTCGTCCTCGACAGGTCCGGCAGCATGGCGGGCGAGAAGATCAGGCAAGCCAAGGCCGCGCTCCTGCAGGTGCTGGAATCCCTCGAGGAGGGAGAGCGTTTCAACATTGTCGTCTACAGCGACTCAGTCGGGATGTTCGAAGCGGCTCCGGTCCTCAAGGACGCCGCATCCATGCTCAGGGCTAGGGAATACATTGCCGGAATCGAGGCGGGCGGAAGCACCAACCTCCACGATGCCGTCCTTGAAGCCCTCAGGCAGCCGCCTCAGTCGCAATGCCTGCCGATTGTGCTGCTTCTGAGCGACGGGCTGCCCACCTCCGGAGTGACCTCCGAATCGGCCATAAGGGACGCCGCAGAAAAGGCCAACCTGCACCGCCGGAGGATCTTCACTTTCGGGGTCGGACACGACGTCAATGCCCCGCTCCTGGACAGGATTGCGGAATCCTCGCGCGGATGCATGACGGTCGTCCAGCCGTCGGAGAACGTCGAAAGGAAAGTCTCGACCCTGTTCCAGAAGCTGTCCGGGCCGGTTTTCTCTTCGCCTGAACTCGTCTCCATCTCGGAGGCTGGAATTCCGCGCCCCTCGGCGGTCATCGACGTGGTCCCCTCCCGGCTTCCAGACCTGTTCCGCGGCGACCGCCTTGTCGTGCTCGGAAAGTACACGTCGGCGGGCAGACTGGGATTCAGGATTTCCGGCGATTTCCTCGGCATGCCCCGGTCGTTCGAGTTCAGATTCGACACGTCGAAGGCTTCGACCCGCAACTCGTTCGTTCCAAGGCTCTGGGCAAGCAGGAGAATCGCGGTGATGATTGACGAAATCCGCCAGTCCGGCGCGGACCAGGCCATGATCGCCTCGGCCGCACGCAGCAGCGCGGGGTGGCAAGGATTCTGGAATGGTCCGCCCCCCTCCGCGGCTCCGGACCCGAAGACCGCGGAACTCGTGGGGGAAATCGTGAGGCTTTCCATGAAGTACGGGGTGCTCACCGAGTACACCGCGTTTCTGGCGCTGGAAGGCACTAATCTCGCCGCTCCCGACGCGCTTGCGCGCGACGCGGACGCCAATCTCAGGGCATGGGCGGTGAATTCCAGGTCGGGCAGCCATGCGAACTCGCAGCAGTACAACAACTCGGAGCAGAGGGCGCAGGCCTTCAACAACGGCAGGAACGCGATTTACGACAGGGACATGAACCGCGTTGAGCTCGGTGGGGTGCAGCAGATGGCCGATTCCGCCTTCTTCAACCGCGGGGGCGCCTGGGTGGAAAACGGAGTGGCTGCAAGAGGCGCGTCGATTGTCCCGGACGAGGTCGTTGCCGCCGGATCGAAGCGCTTCGAGGAAATCCTGGCCGCCCTCGTGAAATCCGGCAGGCAGGGAATCCTGTCTCTGGGCCATGGAGCGCTCTTCGAACTGGACGGGAAAGTGATTAAAATCGAAGGTTCCGGGAAATGATTGCGCGGGATTGCCCGCAGCCGCGCCGGCGGAGGAGCCGCAAGGGCGGGGCAAGGCCTGGTCGCTGAAGCGGTGGTTTCTTGCAGGAATTCAAAAGATTCGCCGAAAGGCACGCGCGAAGCGCGTGATATGACCCGGACGAGCATGGGTTTGCATCTGGTTGGTTCCGGCCCTGCTTCGCCTCCTGTGCCAGGATTTTAAGTACGCAGGGCTGGCTTCGTCCGGGTTATTATGATGAAGAAATGGGCTTGAAAGCGAAAGTGCTGGTGGTCGAGGACGAGCCTGCGATACGGCGCGGAATCGCGGACGCCCTCAGGTTCGCGAGGTTCGAGGTCGAGGAAGCCGCGGACGGCATATCCGGCCTCGATCGCGCCCTGGCCCCGGGGCTGGACCTCATGCTTCTCGACCTCATGCTTCCGGGGCGGGACGGGTTCGAAATCCTGGCCGAGGTCCGGAAATCGCGGCCCAGGCTTCCGGTCATCATCCTGACCGCGCGAGGATCCGAGGACGACCGCGTGCAAGGCCTCGCCGGCGGCGCGGACGACTACGTGGTCAAGCCTTTCAGCGCAAAGGAGCTCATAGCCCGCGTGGAAGCCGTGCTCAGGCGGTCCGCCGAGAGGCCTCACCCGGCCGGCCTGCTGAGGCTCGCCGGCGGGACGGTGGACTTCGAGCGGCGGGAGATTGTCCTCGACGGCGGCGGACGAAGGGAGCTTTCGCCGCGCGAGGGGGATCTTCTCGCGTACCTTGCGGCGAACCGCGGACGCGCCGTGTCGCGCAGGGAGATACTCGAGCGGGTATGGGGCATCGACGCTGAGGGGCTCGACACGAGGGCGGTGGACATGCTGGTCGCAAGGCTCAGGGCAAAGTTCGGCCCGCCGGGCGATTCCGCCGTGCTCACGGTCAGGGGAAGCGGCTATTCATTAGGTGACACGGCATGAAACGGCGGTCTTTGAGGACTCCTGCCGTCTTCTTTGCTTCGGCCCTCGCGACCGCGGCGGGGCTGGGGTGGATTACATCGGTACTCCTCGAGTTCGAGGGCGAACGGCGGGAGAGCCGCGCCGCGGAACGGCTTCATGGGGACCTCAGGCTCGCGGCATGGCGGGTCGATTCGATGCTCGCCCCTCTGCTTTCAGAGGAGGCCGCAAGGCCTGCGTCCCACTTCAAGGCTTTCTCTCCGCTGAACAGGTCCATGGATTCGAGAGGCGCGTCGAACGCCGCCGGGAACGTCCTCGTGCCGTCGCCGATCATGAAGAGCGCGGGGAAATGGGTTTCGTTCAACTTCGAGCTCGACGCCCGCGGAGCTCTTGCGTCGCCCCAGGTCCCGAAGGGCGTCCACGCGAAATGGGCGGGGGAGTTCGGCCTTTCGCCCGTGTCCGTCGCCGAAAACACTTCAAGACTCGGGGCTTTTTCATCCTCGATCGACGCCGCGGGCATTCGCGGCATGCTCGACGAAGCCCTCTCGGCTCCAGGCGGAAGCGAAGCTGCGGCGGCCCAGGCCGGCGGCGGGTTCGCCCGAAGCGATTCGGCCGTAGCGCGTGATCAGAGCCAGGGCATCGAGGACTACAACGCGAGAAGCAGGGCGCTCGACAGGATGGCGACCCAGCAGAACACGAGCAACACGCGGATATGGGACCAGGGCGAGAGGGTCAGCCGCCTGGTTCCGCTATGGATTGCGGGCGGTCCAGGCCGGGATCCCCTGCTTGTGCTGGTCCGCAGGGTCGAATCGGGCTGCGACAGGCTGGTACAGGGCGCGGTGCTCGACTGGCCGGCGATAAGGACCGCCGCGGAAGACGAGATCCGTGACCTGTTCCCCTCAGCCAGGCTCGTGCCGAAGCCAGCGGACCGCCCCGCGGATCCCAACCGCGCGCTCGCGGTCCTCCCGCTTGAAATCGACCCGGGCCCTGTCGAAGGTCAGGAGGAACCCCTCGTCACTCCGCTGCGCATCGGCATTGCGGCGCTTTGGACGGCCTTCGCAGTCGGGTCCGCGGCGCTGCTCCTCGGCATTTCCGGCCTTCTCGCCCTGAACAGGCGGCGTCTGGACTTCGTGTCCGCGGTCACCCACGAGCTCAGGACCCCGCTGACCACTTTCCGCATGTACGCTGAAATGCTCGATGACGGAATGGTCCCTCCGGAGAAAATCCCCGAATATTATGCGACCCTGAGGGACGAGAGCCTGCGCCTTTCGCATCTCGTGCAGAACGTGCTCGACTATTCCCGGCTCGAATCCGACAGGCCCCCTGCCAGGGTCGAATCGGCGCCGATGGAATTCCATCTCGGAAGAATCGTCCCGCCCCTCAAGGACCGGTGCGCAAGGGCCGGACGGGGGTTTTCCCTCGATGACGGCGGCCTTGAGGCTTTCCAGGCAGCCATGGACTCGTCGGCAGCGGGCCAGATTCTGCTCAACCTCGTGGACAACGCCTGCAAGTACGGCGAAGGCGAAGTGAGCCTTTCCGTGCGCATTTCCGGGCGTCTCGCTGAATTCACGATCTCGGACCGGGGCACGTCCATTCCTCCCGCAGACAGGAAGAGGATGTTCGAGCCGTTCACGAGGGGCAGCAGCAGCGAAGGCAAGGGTCCGGGCGTCGGGCTCGGCCTCACCCTCTGCCGCCGCTGGGCCCGGGCCATGGGCGGGGATCTGGAATACAGGCCCGGTCCGCCACATGCATTCATGCTGAAGCTACCAGTGTGAACCCCAACCCGGACGAGCCGGAACCAAACAAGAATGTAAAGATCAGGCTCGTCCGGGTTGAGAGCAGTTGAGCAGTAGAACGGGCGAGCAGGTGAGTAACTTCCTGATTCTCTTCGGTTAATTCTATTCTTCGGTGTCTTCGGCGTACTCGGCGGTTAATCTCATCCCGGGCGTTCCTCTTTCTTATCGCACCGGAAGCCTGGTTTTCTTCATCCCGCAACCTCACTTTCCGTGAGGTTGATGCGAATGAACCCGCCTTCGCCTGATGCGCATAGTTTGGGCTTCTGCGGACAGTCTCCATACCGCGGCTCTTCATCCGATTCCGGCTGTTACAAGCACGTTACCTCCGAGCAGGCGTTTCCGTCGTATAAACAAATGTCGGGCATCGCGGAACTTTTCCGGCCCAAGCCCGTCTATAACTTCGAAGAAACAACCGATGTAGGAGGAAAAGAGATGAAGAAGTTGACCAGAACGGCTGCGGCGGCCATGTTCATGGCCGCGGCGGCGCTGTTCCTGTTGTGCCTTTCGGCAGGGCATGGGAGGAGCGGCGCACTGGCGGGCGAGGGGCCCGATGGGAAGCCGCCCGAGGGCGGCGATGCGCAGCAGGGCGCGGTGAAGGCTGTCGAGCCCAAGCCGCTGGGGGACGCTGTGAAGAAGGGGCTCGACTGGCTCGCGAAGACGCAGAATCCCGACGGCGGATGGGCC
Source organism: Candidatus Kuenenia stuttgartensis (assembly GCA_020723505.1). GTDB lineage: Bacteria > Planctomycetota > JAKEIC01 > JAKEIC01 > DYIT01 > DYIT01. The sequence goes on along the minus strand of DYIT01000012.1, from coordinate 5,041 downwards.
CAGGGCGAGGAGTCGTCGGCGATGGGCCACGGCATGGAGGGAGTGAGGGACGTGTCCAACGTCGGCGACACCTGCATGGCCATCCTGGCCATGCTCCGTGCGGGGTACAGGCCGGGCGACGGCGAATGGGGCGAGAGGATGATGAAGGGTGTGGCGTTCGTGTGCGGCCAGATCGAGGAATCGGATCAGGATTCGTTGTTCGTCACCTCTGTGCGGAACACCAGAATCCAGATGAAGATCGGGACTTTCGTGGACACCTTCCTGGCCGCGCAGGTCCTCTCGGAAGTCAAGGGAAGAACGAACGGCAAGGATTCCGACGCAAAGGTTCTGGCGGCACTCGAGAAGGTCGTGCGCAAACTCGAGAAGAACCAGCAAGCGAACGGCACGTGGGACAACCGCGGCTGGGCGCCCGTGCTGGGCCAGTCGCTGGCGACCAGGGCCCTCAACTACGCGGTCCAGAAGGGGATCTCGGTGAACGAGGAGGTCCGCAAGAAGGCCGAGACGTACTCGAGGGGCCAGCTCAACGGCGACGGCAGCTTCCGTGCCGATGGCGCGGCGGGCGTCGGGCTATACGCCGCGGCCGGCAACCTCGCGGGCATGCAGAACTCGGACAACACGAACGCGGCCAAGGCCAAGGAAGCCGAGGAGAAGCTCAAGGAGGCCAAGACCGAGGAGGCGCGCGCGGCAGCGAAGGATGAGATCGCGAGGTACAGGGACAACCGCCAGGACCTCGAAAAGGCGCAGGGCGCAATCGCGTCCAAGGTGGGCGACGAGGCATTCGTGAGGGGCTTCGGCTCGAACGGCGGCGAGGAGTTCCTTAGCTACATGCACATCAGCGAAAGCCTGGTCGTGAAGGGCGGGAAGGCCTGGACCGACTGGGACAAGGCCATGACCGACAACCTCGGTCGCATCCAGAACCAGGACGGGAGCTGGAGCGGGCATCATTGCATCACCGGCAGGACCTTCTGCACCGCGGCCGCGCTCATGGTCCTCATGGCGGACAGGACCGAAGTGCCGGTCGAGGTCAAGGCAGGGAGCAAGGCGGGGGAGGAGAAGTAGGATGGGGACCGTGAACCGTAGCAGCAGGAAAGCCACCGTGGATTGTCTTGGCAAGGGTGCGACCGTGGACGGAACTTGCAAGGGCGGGTCTGAGCCCCGCCCATTCAATCTCGAAGGCCTTGCATGCATGGTCCTGTGCGTGGCGGCGGCGTTTGTCACAACCGCGACATGCGGGTTCGCCGCCGCGGCCGAGGACCGGAAAGCCGAGGCGCCGGAAACGACCGGGACCGCGGCGGCCATCGACGCCTCGCTCGAGGCTGCCGCGAAGTTCCTCCTCGATCTCCAGTCCCCGGACGGGGCGTGGCGCGGGGCGAACTACGGCTGCTTCCGCGACGGTCACGCGCTGACGCCCTACGTCATGAGCAGCCTCTTCTTCATGCCGCAGGGCGGGGAGGACGCGAAAAGAGCGTTCAGAAGGGGCGTCGATTTCCTGCTATCGTTCGTAAGCCGCGACGGCGCCCTCATCGAGCCTGCACGCGGATTCGAATACCCGGTCTACACCTCCGCGATGGCGAGCAGGGTCGTGGTTCTCGCGAACAAGAACGAGGCGCATCTCAAGGCCCAGCAGGCATGGCTCGCTTTCCTGCTCGACCGCAGGCTGAGCGGCCGGCTCGGGTGGAAACCCGAAGACGCTGATTTCGGTGGCTGGGGGTTCTCGATATTCATTCCGCGCAAACCCGCCCAAGGCCGCATGCCCGAGGCGTTCTCGGAATCCAACCTGTCCGCCACGGTCTTCGGCATCGCCGCGCTTCGCTCAGCGAAAATCCCGCAGGACGACCCTGTCTTCGGGGAAATCCTCTGTTTCGTGAAGCGCTGCCAGAACTTCCCCGAAGACCCGGAGCAGGCGGATCCGGCCTTCGACGACGGCGGGTTCTTCTTCAGGCCGGGCGATCCCCTGCAGAACAAGGCAGGCGTGGCGGGCGTGGACGTTCACGGGAAGAAGAGATACGCCTCGTACGGGAGCATGACCGCGGACGGGCTGAGGGCGCTCGTAAGGTGCGGTCTTCCGGAAAAGCATCCGCGGGTCGCCGCGGCGCGGGCATGGCTCGAGAAGAACTTCCTCGCATGCGGGAACCCCGGCTCTTTCGCGAAGGACCGCGAGGTGCTGCGCGACGCGGCCTACTACTACTGGTGCTGGGCGGCCGCGCATGCGTTTCAGGCGCTGAACCTCCGCTGGATAGAGACGGCTTCCGGCAGGACCGACTGGGCTTCGGCCATGGTTGCGGAGCTTCTGCGCAGGCAGGGGAAGGACGGGGCGTGGAGGAACAGGTACACGGACGCCAAGGAGGACGACCCGGTCGTTTCGACCCCCTGGGCCTCCGCCGCGCTTGCGATATGCAGGGCGGTAATCACCGGCGAGGGGAAAACGCTGTTCGCAAGGCCCTGAATTCTCGCGTATTCCACACGAAGCATCTGGCAGAATCGGCTCCACTTCCTGAATTCCGGATTCCTCGTCCTTTTCCATGTTACTTAACCCCAACTTGACTTCCTCGCAATATGTATGTATCATGTACATATGAAAGAAATCAGATTCGAATGGGATGAACGCAAGAACCGGGATAACTTGCGAAAGCATCGAGTCTCGTTCGAGGAGGCCCGGACGGTTTTCCTGGACGAAAATGCCCTGCGGTTTTTCGATCCGGATCATTCCGAGGATGAAGACAGGTTCATCATGCTAGGGATGAGCATCGTGTTGCGCGTTCTTGTCGTCTGTCATTGCTTCCGGATTGATGACCAGACGATACGCATCATCTCCGCCCGGAAGGCGAACAAAAGGGAGGAACTCGATTACTGGAGACGGTCATGAGAAACCACTATGATTTCAGCAAAATGAAGGGGCGGAAGAATCCATACGTCAGGCTCCTGAAGCAACCGATTACGATAAGGCTCGACACGGCGACGGTAGAGTGGTTCAAGGCCATGGCCGGCGAAGCCGGGATTCCATATCAGAACCTCATTAACTTGTATCTTCGTGACTGCGCGGTGAACCGCAAAAAGCTCAAAATTCAATGGGCGTCCTGATTTCGGAGCGGATTAATCAGGATTGAAGACTCTGACTTGTCCCAAGCCTGCGGGTTCAGCGTCGCAGGCCTAATCTGATTTGACCGGAAGGACCATCGATGACGGATGCTCCCTGTCGTGAAGGATGACTGCCTCGAGGTCGAGGGCCCCGGAGGGGTCCGGCGAGTCTTCTCCGGTGTGGGGGTTCCTCTCGAAGCGGGGATGGTTCGAGGACGAGAGGTAGATTTTCAGCATGCGGCCCTTGCGGAAAGTGTACGCAGTCGCCGGGAGCCTGATTGTGAGCGAATAAGGCTTTCCGGGTTCGAGGAGCTCCTGCTTGCCGCCGTTGCGGAACTTCGCGCGCGTGATTCCGTCGGCCACGAGGAAGGAATTGCCGCTCGAATCCGCGTCGCAGAGCCTCATGCAGAAGTCGGCATCCACGCGGTTCACGGTGAACGAAAGCGAGACCTCGGCGTTGCCGAGGAGCCTAATCGGCATGGCGAGAGGTCCGGTCGAGTAGACGAGGACGTCGGGCCTCGTCTCGAGGGCGCTCTGGTCGGTCGGGCCCGAGGCGAGCGGCGGGAGATTCGCCCCGCCCAGGGTCGGAGTGGGGTGCCGCGGGTCATGCCTGTAGGTCCTGGTCAGCGGTGAGGCTTCGGCCGCCTCGCGCGGCTCTTCCCTCGAGATTGCCCCGGAGGCATGAAGGAAGAGCTTGACCTTCTCGACAGCGACCCCGGGCCACTCGCCGCATCCGACCCATCTGCCTGAGCCGCCTTCGCCGTAATCGAACGCGCGGTAGTAGCGGACAGACGGCGTCTTGTCCCAGCCGTTGTCCTTCTTTCCCCTGAGCCAGTAATCGAAGAAGGTCATGCTCGCCTTCTTTTCCACGTCCAGCGCGTCAGGGAATTCGAGCCCGCCTTGCTTCAACTGGTCGACGCCGGTGTGCGTCCACGGCCCAACGATAATCCTGGAATGCTTGCGCGCCGCAGTCCCCGACTTCTCCCTCACGTCCGCGAACATGTCGAGAATCTCGTCCGGGAAATGGTCCCACCAGCCGGTCACGAAAAGCATCGGCACGTCGAGAGCCGCCGGGCGGTAGGTGAACCTCCGGGCGAAACTCCAAATCCTGTCGGTCGGCAGCGGCGATTCCCTGACCTTCGACACCGCGTATCCCAGCAGGGACATTGTCTTGACATGCGCTTCGCGGTATACGCCACCTGAGTAATAGAACTCGTAGCGCTGGCCCATGCATGCGATGAGAGGGACGCAGCAGACGAGATGCGGGGGTTTTTCAGCTGCCGTGTCGAACTGCTGCTTCCCGAGCGCGCTTCCGCCCCAGGTGCCGACCTTGCCGTCGCACCATGGCTGCGCAGCCGCCCACTCGACGCAATCGAAGCCGTCGCGGCCGCGCATGCCCTGCGCCATGCCCGTCGCCGCGTCCTTTGATGCGTAGAACCCGCGCCAGTCCACGACGACATACGCGTAGTTCGCGCGGTCGTAGCGCCCCGGCCATTTCTTCCGGTTCCGGGCGTCCTCAGCCGCCTCGCCGACTTCTGACCCGAATCGGTGCTTGCCGTACGGGGTCTGGATAAGGATGACCGGGTAGCGGCCGGCGGCGGGAGGCAGGAACACGTCGGCGGCGAGCGACTTGCCGTCCCTCATGGGGATGCGGATGTCCCTGGTCTCGGTTTTCCATTCCGGGGGCTCCTGTGCGTGTAGTTGCGGTGAAATCGCAACAGCGAGGAGCAGTATGGGTAGTGAGCATCTGGACAACCTGGGTTCCCTTGAAAAGCGTTGTTTCGGAGCAGCGTCCGGAATCCGGAATGCCGCTTTTCCGCTCCGTCAGCATACAACACGCAGGCTAGAAGACAAATGCCCTTGCGCAGAGACGGAACCCGTGGTCCCAGAAGACGTTGGCAGGGCGGTCGGGGACGGGAAATCCGATCCCGCGCCGGTCGGCAGGCCCGCGCAGAGTGGAAGC
>DYIT01000146.1:1484-10844 GCA_020723505.1 Candidatus Kuenenia stuttgartensis | reverse complement strand
GGAGCGATCCGCCCTCTGCCGCGGCCGGAACGGCGTCCATGGGCAGGTCCGCTGCTCCGACCTCCTCCGATCGGGATGAGAACAGCATTCGCTCGACCACGTTCTTGAGCTCCCTTATGTTGCCGGGCCAGGAATAGCGCCTCATCTTCTCGATTGCCGCGGCCGAGAACTTCCTCGGCGATATGTGGGGAACCTCCTCGGTGAATTTCCTCGTGAAGTGGTCGATGAGGATTTCCAGGTCGTCTATCCTTTCCCGGAGCGGGGGGACCTTCACGGTCTCGAACGAGAGCCTGTCGAAAAGGTCGGCCCTGAACTTCCCCTCTGCGATTCTCTCCTCGATGTTCGTGTTCGTGGCGGCTATCACGCGCACGTCGACCTTGATTGTCTCGGATCCGCCGACGCGCTCGAATTCCTGGTACTCGATGATTCTGAGAATCTTCTCCTGGAACTCCACCGGCATGTTCCCAATCTCGTCCAGGAAGAAGGTCCCGCGGTCCGCGAGCTCGAATCTGCCGGCCTTCTTCTGCACCGCGCCCGTGAACGCCCCCTTCTCGTGCCCGAAAAGCTCGGACGCAAGGAGCTCCCCGTGGAAAGCCGCGCAGTTCACGGTCACGAACGGAGAGGACGCCCTGCTCCCCATGTAGTGTATGGCGCCCGCGGCCATCTCCTTCCCCGTCCCGCGCTCGCCCAGTATCAGGACCGGCCTGGGAATGAAGGCGAGCTCCTCCGCCTTCCTCATCATCCGCAGGAACGACGCGGATGAGCCGATGGGTTCGTAGCGGGACTTGAAGAACTCGTGGTAGTACCTCAGGCTGCTCTTGAGCATGCTGAGCGTCTTCTGGAGCGAGGCGTTCTCCTCGACCGCCTCCTTCAGCGTCAGGATGCTCTTCATCGTCACGTCCTTCTTCCTGCACGTGTACTCGGACCGCTGGATGACGTCCACCGCGCCCGCCCTGTGCAGCTTCTCCTCGAGGTCAGGATCGTCCGAACCCGTGACGGCGATGACCGGCAGGTCGGGCCTGACCGCCTTCGCCGCCTTGACGAAGTTCACGGCCTCGTTCCCGCACGCCTCGGAAGGAAGGCTGACCAGGAACAGGGAGAAGTCATCCGGCCTCGATTTCAGGGTCTCGAGGCAGTCGTCCATGCACGACCGGGTAAGCACCTCGAATCCGCTCTCCCTGAGGATGCTCGAGAGCAGAACCCTCACGTCCTCTTCAGGGTCCATAAGAAGGAGTTTGTTCATGTCGGTACGAGCCTGATTTCAAGCCCTCGATTTGCGGTCGAGGGTGTCGCGGACGGATTCGCAGAGCTGCTTGACGTTGTAGGGCTTGGGAAGCAGAACCGCCTTGCCCGTGCGGAGGAGGTTCTTGGCCGCGGACGCGAAACCCGTGGAGATGATGAAACGGGAGTCCGGCTTGAGCGCAATCATCCTCTCGAACGCCTCCTCTCCGCCCATGACGGGCATCACCAGGTCCAGGATTACGAGATCAATCTCGTCCTTCCTCTCCTCGAAAATCCTGACCGCCTCCTTGCCGTTCTCGGCCTCGATGACCTTGTAACCCTGCTTTATCAGGGCGAGGTTCGAGAACTTGCGTATGGTCTTCTCGTCGTCAACTATGAGAATAGTCTCTGATCCGCCGGTGGGGCGCTTCCTCGGGGGGGATGACAGCATCCTGGTCGTCTTCTTGACGGGCAGGATTATCGTGAATGTGGAACCCGAGCCGACCTTGCTTTCGAGGTTGATGTAGCCGCCGTATTTTTTGACGAGCGTGTATGTGACGGCGAGCCCCAAGCCCGTGGAAGAGCCCTTCTTCTTGGTCGTGAAGAACGGCTCGAAGATTTTAATCTCGTTCTCCGGCGGTATGCCGATTCCCGTGTCGCGCACGAAGATGCCCACGAACGGGAACGCGAGCTCGGCGTTGGGTATCAGCTTCACTATTTCCTGCTTGGGAATGTTTCTCGCGCCAACGGTCAGCGTGCCGCCGTCGGGCATGGCGTCGCGGGCGTTCAGGCAGAGGTTCATCAGAATCTGCTGAATATGGCCCGGATTGCATCGCAGGCTGCGCACGTCGGGGTCGATGCTCCTGACTATCGAGATGTTCTTTTCAATCGACCTCTCCAGAAGCGCCAGCGTGCCCTCAATTATCTTGGGCACGTCAACCCTCGTGTTTGAGCCTCCTGCTTCGGCGGACGAAAAGCTCAGGAGCCTGTCGGTTATCTCCGTGCCCCTCTCTATGCTCTCCTCGATGACGTTGAGGCAGGACTTTATTTCGCCCTCTGGAGCGATTGTCTTCAAGTACGACGTGAAGCCCAGGATGCTCGCGAGGAGGTTGTTGAAGTCGTGCGCGATTCCGCCCGCCAGGTTCCCGAGCGACTCCATCTTCTGGGAATGGAATACCTGCTGCTCCAGCTTCTTCTTCTCGGTGATGTCCTTAGCGACGATGCCCGCGGACAACGTGCGGCCGGACGCGTCGCGCACCACCTTCCCGGACACGCTCACGTCCACCGACGTCCCGTCCTTCCTGAGCCTCCGCGCGTCCACCGCCCTGGGCGAAGACGACGGCGACTCCTCCCCGAACACGGCTTCCCAGACCTTCTTCCTGTCCTGCTGGTCGAAAAACTCCAGGAAAGGCTTGCCTATAATCTCCTCCTTGGGGTATCCGAGGGCCTCGGCCTCGGTATTGTTGCAGCGAATCACGACACCGTCGCGGTTCACCGTGTGATACATGTCGGGCGCCTTCTCGTAGAGCTCGTAGTACTGCTCCCTCGACTTCCGGATCTCAGCCCACAGGCTCGCGTTCTCGATGGCGACGCTTATCTGGCTCGCAAGCGCCGAGAGTATCCTGAGGTCGTTCAGCGTCACGCCCCCGACCTTGTTGTTCTGCACGTCCAGCACGCCGATTATGCGGTTCTTCGACGAAATCGGCACCGCGACCTCGGAAATCGATTCGCCGAGCGGCGGAAAATAGAAGAACGACGGGTCCTTGGATGCGTCCGGCACCAGTATCGGCTGGTTCGTCGCCGCGACCCGGCCGATTATCCCCTCCTGGCTGATTCTGAGCTTGATTTCCCCCTTGAGCTCCTGGTCCGCCTTGCCCCAGTAGCCCCCGTATCCCGCCCTGACGACGACGTAGTCGCCCTCGACCAGGCCGATGTTGACGTTGTAGAACCCGAACGATTCCTTTATGAGCTTCACAATCTCCGGCAGGAGCCTGTCAAGGTCGAGGATGGAAGACAGCCTCCTCGAGATTGAGTCGATTAACTCGAATTCCTTCTTCGTGGAGGAAGCGTCTTCGATGACCGCGACTATCCGTTCGACCTCGGCGCCTTCGCCGAACGACTTGAACCACACAGACGCCCAGAAGCGCTCCCCGCGCGGCGTGAGCGCGACTTCCTCCGAGGCAGTCCTGTGCCCCGGAATCACGTCGAGCAGCGAGATGAAGGAGTCGCGCAGGAGCGGGGGCGGGAAGAAGTCCTCGAACGACATGCCCGGCCCGCTCTCAATCCCGATGCCGAAAAGGGCCGCAACCTTGTGGTTGATGGACTGGACCCTGCCGGCGGCGTTCATCACGATGACGCCGATTCCGATGCTGTCGATGATCGAGGCCGCGATTTCCCCGGCAGGCGGCTTCTCCTCCTCCTCACGGCGCGTGAGGAACCGGAAGGTAGGGTGCTCGGGAACGTCCGTCGGATTTTCCATGCGCTCCTGCAGGCGCCGAGGTCAATGTCCGCCCGGCCCATGGCGCCCGTGCCGCGATTATAAGCATGCCGTCCGGCGGGCGGCAAGCCTGGATTTCGTGCAAAAACCGGGTTAATATGAATCCGCCGTAAATCCTGTTGTCCGATCAGAGCCTTATATGTCGATTAAATTCAAGGTCGTCTTCGTCGTCATAATCGTGATGCTCTTCGTCTTCGGCTTCCTGCTCGTCGTCGTCACGCTCAACACCCGGAGGCATGAGATCGAGCTCGAGGAACGCATGCGGGGGGCGCTCGCGCCCATAGTGAGGCGCCTCGTGATAAGGGAAGGCTGGGACAGGAACAGGACCAAGACCGAGCTCGGCATAAAGCTTGACGAGGCCGTGGATTACAAGCTAATCAGGCGCTACGCGGTCGTCGGCCTCGACGGCGAGCTGGTGTCGAGCCACAACGTGTCCGAGGAGGAGTATCCGGGCTTCGTCGCAGGAGACGAGATGCTCGCGGCCGCTACGAGGGAGATGAAAATCACAATCTATCCGGACGAGAAGTTCCTGGCCGTGCCGGTCTCGGTGGGGGGGAGGAGCTTCGGAGCGGTGAAGCTCGAGGTCAATGTCGGCCCGAGGCCGGGTCTGGGGAAAACGACCCTCGAGACGTTCACGACCCTTTTCGCGATAATCGTCTTCTTCACGCTGATTCAGATTGCGGCCATTTACCTGCTCCTCAACAGGCTCATGTTCGGGCCGCTGGTCTCGCTCGTGGACGCCAGCCGCAGGCTCGCCGAGGGCGATTATTCCGCAAGGGTGAATCCCGGCGAAAGCAGGGACGAGATGCAGTCGCTCATCGACGCGTTCAACGCCATGACCTCGGATATCCGGGACTACCACTTCAACCTGGAGCGCAAGGTCGAGGAGGCAACCGGAAGGTTCAAGGAGGCGCAGCGCCACCTCGTCATCGCCCAGCGGCTGGCGGCCACGGGGACCCTGGCGGCCGGAATCGCGCACGAGGTGAACAACCCGCTCGGAGGAATGCTCAATGCCACGAGGAGGCTGCTCAAGGACGCGAAGGGCGACGAGAAGCGCGAGCAGTACCTTCAGCTCATCCACGAGGGCCTCGAGCGCGTCCAGGACACGGTGGCGAAGATCCTCTCGTTCGCGCGCAGGGACATAATACCGCAGGCCGTCGTGCTGAGGGACGTCACCAGGAAGGCAGTCGAGCTCGTCGCGCACAAGACGGAGAAAAAGAACGTTACCGTGGTCAACACCGTCTCAGAGGACCTGCCTGCCGTGTTCGGAGATCCCGCCGAGCTACAGCAGGTGATGCTGAACCTGCTCATGAACGCGGTGGACGCCATTGACGAAACAGGAGGCACGATAACGATATCCGGCCGCCAGACGGAATCCGCGCTCGAAGTGAGCATCACCGACACGGGCTGCGGAATGGATGAGGAAACCCAGGCCAAGGCGTTCGACCTGTTCTTCACGACCAAGGAGGCCGGCAGGGGAACGGGGCTCGGGATCAGCATCGTCCACAACATCATCCAGAACCACCACGGCAGCATCAGCATAAAGAGCGCGCCGGGAAAAGGCACGACGGTAGAACTCAAGTTCCCAATCATCAGGGACCGCGAATCAGGCAGGTTCAAGCTGGTCGTCGGGGATGGATCCGAAGGAAAGACGAACTGATGGAGCACTTCCCCAAAATCCTCGCCATGTCCGGCCTGCTCTGCCTCTCGGCTTTGTTCTCGGCCAGCGAAACCGCGTTTTTTTCGCTGTCCCCGATTGACCTCCACAGGTTCAGGACCGCCGGGAATCGCCTCGACGGGCTGGTCGCCCGCCTGCGGTCCGGATCAGACTCGCTCCTGGTCTCGATACTCCTCGCGAACAACGCCGTAAACATCCTCTACTTCTCCATGGCTGCGGTCGTTTCCGTCTCGCTGGAGGGCGCGGGAATGCGGTTCGAGGCGGGCGCGTTCTCCATCGGATCGCTCGTTGTCCTCATTGCCTTCGCGGAAGTCCTGCCGAAGATTATTACGGTGAATTTCCCCGCAAGGTTCGCAAGGACGGTCGCGTTGCCCATGGCCGCGCTCCTAATCGCCTTGACTCCGGTCAGGATTGTAGTGCAGGCGCTCCTTTCCTCCGTCTCGAGAATCCTCCTGCTCAGGATTCCAAGGCAGCCTTACATAACCGAGCAGGAAATCGGCTCGCTAATCGAACTCAGCAGGAGGGAGGGTGAAATCGGCCCGCAGGAGGGCAGGATGCTGAGCGAATCCCTCGCACTCAAAAACCTGACCGCGAAGCTGATTATGGTCCCCAGGGTGGACGTGGTCGCGTTCGACGCCGGCGGGGACCGGGAGGACCTCATCAGGCTCGCGGCGCATACGCGCAAGACGAAAATCCCCCTCTACGAGGGGTCCAGGGACAACATCATCGGGATCGTGAAGGTGAAGAACCTCTTCCTGTACCCGGAAAAACCCCTGAAAGCGCTTCTCGAACCGGTCATGTTCGTACCCGAGAACATGCCGGTCGCCGCCCTCTTGAAACATCTCATCGACAAGCGGAGGGCAAGGGCGGTGGTCGTGGACGAGTACGGCGGCACGGAAGGCCTGGTCACGCTCGAGGACGTGCTGGAGGAAATCGTAGGCGAGATCAGGGACGAGTTCGACACAAGCGCCGAAATCTACGCCAGGCAGCCCGACGGGACCTACCAGCTGAACGGGAACCTGAGCGTCAAGGGATGGGGCGAGGTGCTGGGCGACGATGTCAAGAGCGGAAAGATCGGGACCTTCTCGGGGTTCATCTCGTCCCGCCTGGGCAGGTTGCCGGAAAAAGGCGACGTCGTGCGGCATGGGAACATCGAACTCAGGGTCCTCGCCACCCACGCGCGGAGGGTGGCGAGGCTGGAACTCAGGTTCATGCCCGAGGCAACGGACAGGGAACGCGGCAGTCTCGAGACGGGAGGAGGTCCGAAGGAATGAGTGCGCTGTACGGATTCTTCGCGCTCCTCTTCCTCGCCGCGAGCTTCTTCTTCTCGGGCTTCGAGACCGGCATGTACTCCCTCAACCGAATCAGGATGAGAATCAGGGCCGAGGCCGGAGATCCGAGGGCAATCAGGGTCAGGGCGTTCGCCGACGACATGCCCGGCATCCTGGCCACCCTCCTCGTGGGCAACAACCTGGTCATCGACTGCCTCGCCTTCATGGCCATCCTGATGCTCACGGAATGGGGAGTCCCCGATCCCCAGTACCTCTCCACGCTCATTGTGACCCCGGTCAACTTCCTGTTCGGCGAGGTCCTTCCCAAGCATCTGTTCAGCCAGAGGCCGAATGCGCTGGTCTACCCCTCGTCGTTGTTCGCGTCGGCCGCGAGAATCCTGTTCTTCCCCCTGGTCTACACGCTTAGAAGATTCGCAATCCTGGCGTCCGGCGGGAGGGGCCGGCACGGAGACGAGCTGGCCTTCACCCGCGCGAAGCTCGGCTTCGTGCTGGACCAGGGCGTCCGGGAGGGGGTCGTGAGCCCGCAGCTCCAGGGCCTCGCCGGCAATATTATGAGGATGGGTGGAATCAGGCTCAGGCAGGTGATGGTGCCCATCGGCAAGGCCGCGGTCATCGCCGAGGGCGACGGCATCGAGGCGCTCGCCGAGATCGCGAGAAAGACCGACAGGTCCAGGTTCCCCGTCATCGGCGCGGACGGAAGGGCGAAGGGAATAATCCACGTGTTCGACCTCGCCACAAGGATGCAGGACGATCGCAGGACCATCGCCGACCTGATGCAGCAGCCCGTCGAGTTCCATGAGGACTTCCCCCTCGACGACGCGCTCTTCATCCTCCAGAAGCGCAAGCGGCAGATGGCCGTAGTGGTGGGCAAGGACGGCAAGGCGACCGGAATCGTCACGATTAAGGACCTTGTGGAGGAAATCGTCGGGGAAATCTCCGCTTGGTGAATCGGCCCGGGCAGGCTGGAATCCGAAAATCCTGTCCGGTTCCTGCCTGTCCGGGTTATGATATGATTCCATCCCGGGACCCGGATTCCGGATTGCTTGCCCGGGCGGATTGACCTCCGCGTTCCGGCAGGATCCGGGCTGCCTTCAGGAGATGCGTTTGGACAAGGATCAGGTGTTCTCCAGGGCGAGGGAAATCCTGAAAATCGAGGCCGATGGGATAATCACCGCTGCACGATCCATCGGGAAGGACTTCGCCGAACTGGCCTGCGGGCTCGCGTCGCTCAAGGGCAAGGTCCTGGTCTCCGGCGTAGGAAAGTCGGGCATCGTCGCTGAGAAGCTGGCGGCCACCTTCTCAAGCACAGGGACGCCGGCCTTCTACATGAATCCGATAAACGCCCTGCACGGCGACCTCGGAGTCGTCCGCGACGGGGACATGCTCCTGGTCGTGAGCAATTCCGGCGAGACCGAGGAGATTATCCACCTCATCGAGGCCGTCAAGGGACTCGGAGTCGGGACGGCCGCCATAACGGCCAAGGCCGACTCGACCATCGCCGGCATCTGCGACTTCGTCCTCGATTCCTGCGTCGAACGCGAGGCCTGCCCCCTGGGCCTGGCGCCGACCACATCTACCACCGTCTCCATGGCCCTCGGGGACGCCCTCGCAATGGTGGTCATGGAAATGCGCGGATTCAGGCCCGAGGATTTCGCCAGATACCACCCGGGCGGAGCCCTGAGAAGAAGGCTGAACCTTCTCGTCAGGGACATCATGAGGAGCGGCGACCTCCTGCCCGCCGTCGCGGAATCGGCGTCGCTCGAGGACGCGCTCAACGAGATGACGGTGAAGGAAACCCTCGGAGTCGTGCTCGTGACCGGAGGGGCCGGGGAACTCCTGGGAATCCTCACCGACGGCGACCTGAGGAGAATCCTGCTCAGGGCCGGAGACTCGCCCGGGCTTATGAACAGAAAAATTACCGACTTCATGACCAAGAAACCCAAGACGATCGAGGCGGATGCAGTCGCGGCGGAGGCGTTGAGAATCATGGAAATGAAGGGCATCTCCTCGCTCGCCATTGTGGACCAGAGATCGAGGCCGCTTGGGATTATACACCTGCACGATATCCTGGGCCGCGGGAGCTTCTCCATATGACGCTCGGATTAAGAATGGATTCGCGACGGCTGAGCACGGCCATGGCCGCGGCGCTTTTCGCGGCTGCAGGCTGCTCTTCCGGCGGAGGCGCGGACGCCCGAGCGCCCGCGGAAGACTTCTTCGCAAGGGCAATGAACCTGGAAAAAGCCGGGAAATTCGACGAAGCCTTCGCGGAATACAGGGAAGCTTCCTCCGCCTGGTCCGAGGACGAGGCTCCGGCTGAATACGCCCTCGCCAGGTTCAGGATGGGCAGATGCCTGGAGGAGAGCGGCAGAATTGTCGAATCGAGGACGCTTTACGCCGAAGTTCTCTCCATGACCGGCCTCATGGCCTCGGACGGCGACATCCCGGAACCGGGATCGGTCGACATCAGCATCAGGAAACAGGCGGAGGTCGCCATGGGGCGAATCGGGTTCGACGTGCAGGAATTCTACCTCAACCAGGCCAGGGACGCGGGCTCGCCGCAGAGGATTAACGCAGTGAAATCGCTGGAAAGAGTGGGGGACGAACGCGCGATTCCTGTGCTGTCAAGCTGCGCGGAAGGCGGCGACTCGGCGCTCAAGGCCGCGGCCGTGAGG
>DYIT01000146.1:1135-1474 GCA_020723505.1 Candidatus Kuenenia stuttgartensis | reverse complement strand
TCGCTTGACAAAATCAGGGCGAGAAAAGAAAGAGGCAGGTGACCGGTCTGTCCGGCGGCGCGCCCCGCCTCCGAGAGGTTCGCCTGGGATCTCGACGGAAACTGGCGGTTAGCTCGCGATGGCAATCCCGAATCCCGAACCGGGGCTGATCCGCCGGAAAAGAGTCGCTCGATTGAACCGAAGGTTCATTTCTTCCTGATTTGGTTCGCTACGAACTCCGTCCGCGCCCTCGCGTCGTTCTTCTTCCTGTGCTCGCGGCACCAGGATTTGAACGCTTCGAGGTCCACCTTCTCCCATCGAATGTCCAGGCCCTTGGACCTGAGAAAGCGCACCTTCTCC
>DYIT01000146.1:0-1125 GCA_020723505.1 Candidatus Kuenenia stuttgartensis | reverse complement strand
CCCTGGTCTTGCCCCGCCACTCCTCCCAGCTCCCGATCCATTCGTCCGGGTCGGCGGCATCGGCCTTCCACTGGTCCCATTGGTCCTTGCGGTAATAGAGGAATCCCGCCACGACCTTCGCGGAACGGTCCTCCCCTTCCTTGGAGCCGCGCCTGCCCTGCTTCCCGGCCCAGAAAGGGCAGAAGGGGCAGTCGCCGCCCAGAGGGAAATCGACTGCCTCCTCGTGCGGACAGCCCATCATGCCCTGGCTGTAGACGAGGGATGCGACAGGATTGGCGTCGAAAAACTCCTTCACCTGCTTCATAGTACGCTCGTCCCTGTCGAGGTTGACACCGAACCATTTCTTCATGACCCTGAGGGAGTCGTCATCCATCACGACTCCGGCAACGATCTTCGTGACATTCCGGTCGTCCGGGCCGTAGAACGCTATCGTGCCCACGGGATAGCCCCTGTACCCGGTCGGTGGAAGCCCGGGGAAAGGCATCGGCCCCTGCGAATCGGGATCTCCGCGCGTGGCGTTCATGGATTGATTATCCCTTCCCGGCCGGGTTCCGGGCGCGATAATGCCGACTGCAATCCTACTTCTGCCCCGGCACTTTCCGCGAAAAATCGGCGAGCGCTTCCTGGGTCGTATGGTACTCGGAAATGAACGGAAGGATGCCCGTAAGGTCCAGGATGTCCTTGACCGGCTTCTGGATGTTCACGAGCTTGAGCCTGCGTTCGAGATTGAGCCTGATAATCATGCTGATGCCGGAACTGTTGATATAGCTGACCCCCGTGATGTCCAGGATGATCCTGTCATGCCCCTCGTCGTAGCGGTTGAAAACCAGGTTCCCAATCGCCTGCGCCTGTTCCATGACGAATTCCGATCCCTGGACAGAAACGACTATGACGTCGTTCTGGATGCTGTGAATAACGTTCTTGCTCGATTCGATCATCAGAAAACCCGATTTGTTTCGCAAAAATTGTAAGGGCTGCGCCGGCGGTTGTCAAACTGAAATCAAGCGTTCCGCCAATCCACGCGAATCAGGCTCCTTTGGATCGGCGGTAAATTTCCGGAAGCCGACCTGACCTGGCTTATTCATGAAATTTCGTGACGCGAAGCGTCGACAACTCGCAAAAATC
>DYIT01000145.1 GCA_020723505.1 Candidatus Kuenenia stuttgartensis | reverse complement strand
TTCGCCGAGTTCCATAGCCCGAGCCCTGCCAGGGGGGCGGCGAAGGCCGCAGCCGGCAGCATGTGCCTCCTGCTCAGGTAACCGTGCGACATGAGCAGGATGAAGTCCATCGCGAACCATGCGGCCACGGGGGCTGCCAGGAAGAGGTCGGTCCGAATCCTGTCGCGTCTGCCCTCCGGGAGGGCGATTCCCAGAGCGGCGAAGACGCCGATTGCCCATGATCCGGCATGAAAGAACGTACTCAGAACTTCCGCCGAATCCGAGAGGATCTTCGACGCCGCTCCCGCGGACCCGGAATCGGCGGGATTCAGGAGATGGCCGACGGCCTTTTTCTTCGTGAGCGCCCAAATCCCGGACTCAATCCTGATGTGGACCAGGTATGGGGAGGAGACCAGGAGAAGGAAAACCAGGAAAAGCCCGAAGTGGGCCAAGGGCCGCAATCCGGCGCCTCTTGCCGATAACGCTCCGCAGGCGAGCAGCCCGGCTGCCGCCAGGCCCGCGGCTTCAGGTCTCGCGAGGTAGGCCATGGCCGCGCAGGCGCCGGCCATGGCCGAGGCCGCCGGCTTGCCGGCCGTGCAGCCGAGATGGAGGAGGTTCAAGGAATGCAGGATGAAGAAGAGGAACACCCCTTCGGACAGCACTTCGGACCCGTAGCCCACGAAGGACGGAAGGCAGGCGTAGAGCAGGGCGGCCGCGGCGGCCGGCCCCTGGCCGTACATCCTGCGTCCGAGATTGAAGACGGGGACAGTGGCGAGGGCGGAGAACAGCACCGCCGCGGCGATCCCGCAGGTCTCGAAACCGCCGAGGATGCGGGCGGGGGCCGCCATCAGGAACGGGAACAGGGGGTGATACTTGTACGCGAGCGCCTCGGAGGCGGAACCCGAGGCGAACAGCTTCGCGATTTCGACGAACGTCACGCCGTCCGTGGTGATCACGGCTACGTTGACGGCCGCCGCGATCCTGACCGCGAGCGCCCCTGCCGCAATCGGCCAGACGACGCGCGCGTCCCCGCCGGGACCGGGGCTGTTTCCTGCGATGGACATGGCTCTTTCCAGTGCAATCCGGGACACGGGACGCCCGTAGCCTGACCGCAAATCTTTTCTATTCCTACAAGAATCCTTCAGTCAATTGACTGAGGATTCCCGGCCGGCCTGAGCGCCTTGCGCGGCAGCGAGGCGGTCTCCCTGAAAATCTCGAGCGTCCTCCGCGCCGCCCGGTCCCACGAGAACCCGCCGGCCTGGACTTCCCCTCTCGCGGCGAGCTCGGCCCCGAGGCGCCGGTTTCCCAGCAGCCTCGACATTTGGGAAGCCATCCATTCCGGGTCGCGGGGAGGGACCATCACCGCAGCGTTCCCTGCGATTTCAGGGAGCGACGAGGAATCGCTGCATATCACCGGCACCCCGGTCGCCATGGCCTCGAGCGGCGGGAAGCCGAATCCCTCGTACAGCGACGGGAAGACGAATACGTCCGCTCCCGAGTAAATCAGGTTCAGGTCCCTGCCGGAAACGGATCCCGTGAACACCACGTCACCCGAGACGCGGAGCCTCTGGACCTCGGAGTCGAGCCTGCGGGTCCGCCATCCGGGCGTGCCGGCGATGACGAGCTTGACCTTGTTCCACCCGTGCTTCTCCCGGAGGAGCTTGAACGCCTGGAGAAGGGTCTTCACGTTCTTTCTCGGTTCCACGACGCCCACGAACAGGACGTACGGCCCGTTCACGTTGTAGGCCTGCGACATGAATCCGAGGGCTTCCTCCTTCGTCTTCCGCTTTATGTTGCCCGGCAGGCCGTGGTAGACGACGTGGATTTCCTTGCCAGACGGCTTGAGGCGCGTCCGGATCTGCTCCCTGATGAACGAGGATCCGGTGATGAGCGCGTCCGCCTTGGCCGCGGAGGGCGGAAGGAGCATCCTGAGCACGAGGTAGTTCGCAAGGGACATGGACCATGGGAAGGTCATGTGAACCAGGTCGTGAATCGCCAGGACCGTCCGGATTTTCCCTGGAAGCCTGAGGGGCAGGATCTGGAGCGGCCCGAAGAACACGTTCAGCCTGTCGTCCATCGCGGCATCCACAAGCCTGGTCTGGACCCAGAGGTTCCCTTTCCTGGCCAGCATGCCGGATCCGGTCCGCGCGACGAACCTCTCGTCGCCGTCGAACTCCGCGGGGCGGTGGGAATAGAGGTAGTAGACGTTGTCGTCCGGCAGCCTCTTGAACGCGGAGAGGAGTCCGCGCGTGTAGATTGAAATCCCGCAATGGGGGCCGCTCAAGGCTCTCGCGTCGATTCCAATCCTCATGTGGCGAGGCTCCTTCCGGACGCGGCGCGCAACCGGCAGGCGCTGCCCGGGAATTGAATCCGCGCACGGTTCCGGCTTGTCCGGGCTATGATGATATTGCTTCCGGGCCGGAATTCCAAGGGGCGGGCTACCTGGACTTCGCCGCCTGCCTGCCCGACACGGGTTTCCTCGCCTTGCCCTGGTCCCCGAAGAAAGCCTTGTGCAGGGCCCTGACCACCGGCACGATGTCGGTGTTGTCGACGAGGAACGACAGGTTAATCATCCTGGCGCCCTGGGAAATCATCTGGACGTTCACGCCGGTCTCCGCCACGGATGCGAACACCTTGGCCGCAAGGCCCCGCGCCTCCCTTATGCCGTACCCGACCACGGCTACCAGGGTCTTGTCCTTCTCGACCGTCACTTCGGCGATTTCTCCCAGCTCGGCAACCGCCTCCTCGAGGTGTTTGGTGCTGTCGACCGTCAGGGAAACCGTCACTTCGGACGTCGCGACCATGTCCACCGAAATGCCCCATTTCTTGAAGATTCTGAAGATGCTGTACATGAAGCCCGGCTGCATGAGCATCCGAGTCGATGCGATGGTCACCAGGTTCAGGTCCTCCTTGTAGACGATCGACTTGACGATTTCCGGGGAAGGGCTCGACGTGCCGACAATCACCGTCCCCGGGTGATTCGGTTCGAAGGTGTTCAGCACCCGGACCGGGATGTTGGCCTCGATGGCGGGCGTAATCGTCGCGGGATGAAGGACCTGGGCCCCGTAGTACGCCAGTTCCGCCGCCTCCTCGAACGACATGCTCGCGATGCTCTTCGCCTCGGGAACCACTGTCGGGTCGGCGGTCATTATCCCGAACACGTCCTTCCATATCTGGACCTCGGTCGCCCCGACCGCGGCGCCCAGGTACGTCGCCGTGAGGTCGGACCCGCTTCTGCCGATTGTCGTGATGTTCCCGCTCTTGTCGTGGCCCAGGAATCCGGTCACAACGGGCATCTTGCCCTCGGGAACCGACTTCATGAACCTGCCTATGGTCTTCAGCGATTCCTTCTGGATTATCGCGCCCTGGAAGTTCGAGTCCGTCTCGAAGCCGATTTCATAGGAGTTGTACTGCGCAGCGGGAATCCCGGCGTTGTTGAAGTGAGCGGCCAGCACCTTGGACGACATCCTCTCGCCGAAAGACATGGCCAGGTCGAGCGACCTCGGCGAGAGCTCGCCGACGAGCGCAATGCCCCTCAGGAGCTCGTTCAGGCCGGAAAGCTCGGCTGCGACGAGGTCCTGGGGAAGGCCGAGATCCTTGATGATCTTCTGGTGGGTCAGGATTATCGTCCTCGGGGCAACCTCTCCCTTCAGCGCCCCCTGGGCGGCTTTTATGAGAAGGTCCGTCACGCCCGAATGTGCCGAAACCACCACCGCAGGATCGAGAGGGAGTCTTTCCCTCACGATTTCCGTCACCCTGCGGATGCTTTCCGCGTCCTTCACGGACGTCCCGCCGAACTTCATGACAATCATCGCCGTCCTCCTGGGGCCGGCCTCATGGCCCGGCCCGGCCCATATCAGCGTCCCGATCCGAGCGGCCCCAATCCGGGCCGCGAACAGGCGCAACACTTTACATTATTTCCTGGGCAAAATCCCGGATTTCAATTCCTAATTCATCGCCCGCCGGGTCGCAGCCGAAGCGACGGATTTGATTTGACAAAGCCCGCTTCCGGAAATAAAAGAACCTGTTTTATCTCTTCCTCCCGGGGCGCGTTGACGGGCCGATGGGCGCTCAATCGCGCAGGTTCGGGGAATGGGCCGGGGCGGGGTTACTTTGCCCGGCCGCTGTGCCGGTTTCCGCGACCGGCAGCGCGGCCCAGTAAGGAGACTTCCATGAAACGCAACTCGACCCGCAGGGCAATTCCGACGGTTCTCCTCGCAGTGCTTCTGCTGTTCTTCATCGGGATGTACGTCCACGCCGGCGAGTCCGCCGCGCCACCGAAGGCCGAACCGGCCGCCGGGGAGCACGGCGAAAGCTTCTCCTTCTTCTCCTTCATGACCAGCGACCATTACAACGCGTTCGAGAAGACCATGCTCTGGGCTGTGCTCTGCACTGCCCTTGCCGCGCTGGCCTACGCCGCGATGCTGGTCGGACAGGTGCGGAAAGCCCCCACCGGCACTGACAAGATGAAGAAGGTCGCGAACGCAACCAGGGCCGGCGCCAACGCATACCTGGCCCAGCAGTTCAAGAGGATAGCCCCGCTCATCGTGGTGATTACGGTTCTCCTCTTCCTGACCAAGCTCCAGGGAGGGCTCCTGGAAATAGCGGTGGGCCGCGCAGGCGCCTTCCTCGTGGGGTCCCTGTTCAGCTGGTGCGTGGGTTTCGTCGGCATGAGGCTCGCTACGCAGGGCAACCTGAGGGTCGCCACCGCGGCGCGCACGAACTACGGCACGGCCATGCAGCTCGGGTACAGGACCGGCACAATCACGGGGATGCTCACCGACGGGCTCGGGCTTCTCGGAGGCACGCTCATATTCATGGCCTATGGCGAGAGGGCCTACGAGGCTCTGCTGGGCTTCGGATTCGGCGGGACCCTGCTCGCCCTCTTCATGAGGGTCGGGGGCGGTATCTATACGAAGGCGGCCGACGTCGGCGCGGACCTGGTCGGTAAAATCGAGAAGGACATACCCGAGGACGACCCCCGCAACGCGGCGACAATCGCCGACAACGTAGGCGACAACGTCGGCGACTGCGCCGGCATGGCGGCGGACATATTCGAGTCCTACGAGGTGACCATAGTGGCGGCGATGATTCTCGGCTACGCTTCATTCGGCCACAAGGGCGTCATCTTCCCGCTGCTCGTCCGCGCCATCGGCGTTCTGGGCAGCATAATAAGCACCTACAGCGTCCGCGCGGGAGAGAAGGACACGTCCGACACGGCCCTGCACTCGGTGCACCGCGGCTTCCTCATCGGAAGCTGCATAAGCGTGGTCGGGTTCTTCGTGCTCGGCTTCTACTACCTCAGGTTCGACGCGGCCTATTTCGCGCAGTACAAGATGGCCCTGTTCGGCCTCCCCGAGGGGGGGATAGCCGCGCTGCCGGTCTGGGCCAACTTCGGTTTCGCGGACCTGGACATGCGCCCGGCGCTCACGTGCTTCATCGGCATCTTCCTCGCCGTGGCCCTCAACAAGGTGACCAGCTATTTCACGCACACAAGCTATACGCCCGTCAAGACCCTGGCCAAGTCCTGCCAGACCGGACACGCGACCAACATCATCCAGGGCCTCGCCCTGGGCTACGAGTCCACGGTTG
Source organism: Candidatus Kuenenia stuttgartensis (assembly GCA_020723505.1). Lineage (GTDB taxonomy): Bacteria > Planctomycetota > JAKEIC01 > JAKEIC01 > DYIT01 > DYIT01. The sequence goes on along the minus strand of DYIT01000145.1, from coordinate 5,284 downwards.
CGGCCATCCTGGTCATCGCGGGCGCAATCCTGGCTTCGGTGTTCATCTACGGATTCGACGTGAGCCCCACATTCGTGGCATACGGGGTTGCGATGTGCGGCATCGGCATGCTCACGCTGACGGGCAACACGATTTCCATGGACGTGTTCGGCCCGGTGGCCGACAACGCCAACGGCATCGGTGAAATGGGCTACGAGAAGGAGGAGATGGAGAAGGCGGAGCCCGGCAGCTACAAGCGCGCGAGGCAGACGCTTGCCGACCTCGACGCCGTGGGGAACACGACGAAGGCCGAAACGAAGGGGATAGCCATCGGATCGGCCGTAATCGCGGCGGTGTCGCTCTTCGCCTCGTTCATAGCCGTGATAGCAGTGGGCAGCGAGGACAAAATCAGCGAGATGAGCAGGACCGCCTACGAGGCGGTCGCCGGGCAGCTCAACATCGCCGCCCCGATGGTGTTCATCGGGCTTCTGATTGGCGGAGCGGTGCCTTTCCTGTTCAGCAGCATGCTGCTGCGCGCTGTGGGCCGGGCCGCGTTCCTGATTGTCAAGGAATGCAGGATTCAGTTCCACGACAAGGACATCTGGGAAGGCCGGAAGGACCCGGATTACGGAAGGGTTGTGGGCATCTGCACGAACGCGGCCCAGAAGGAGCTCATCGGCCCGGGCGTCCTCGCCATCGTATGCCCGCTCCTCGTGGGCTTCCTCCTCGGCCCGTTCGCGCTCGGCGGGTTCCTCGCCGGCATGATTCTCGTGGGCCAGCTACTGGCCGTGTTCATGGCCAACGCCGGCGGAGCATGGGACAACTGCAAGAAATCCATCGAGGACGGGCTCTACGGCGGCAAGGGCAGCGAAGCCCACAAGGCCTCGGTCACGGGAGACACGGTCGGAGACCCGCTAAAGGACACGGCCGGCCCCGCGATAAACCCGCTCATCAAGGTGATGAACATGGTCAGCCTCATAACCCTTCCGCTGGTCATGAAATACAACGCGGGAGCCAAGGCGGGCCAGGACGCCATCCCCTGGATCGGCGCGGTCGTGGGCGCTGCGGCTTTCGTCGCCATCGTCTGGGCGGTGTGGCAGTCTAAGCGCGAGACGATTGACATCCAGGCTTAGCCTGGCCTAATCCGCAGATGCGGGTGACATCTCAACAGCCCTTGACCTGAGCGGCTCGAACCCGCCCAGCAGGGTGCCGTGCCGGGATACGCGCAGCGGCGTCTTGAGATGCGCGAGGTCCGGCAAATCGAGGTCCTGGAAGCTCGCGAGTATCGCCGCGACCGACTTCTCGTCGAAGTACTTGACGGATTTCTCCCACGACCGGATTTCGTCCTTCCGGGCCGCCTTCGCGGCCACCGCCCACGCGGCGAGGCCCGCCGTGCACCTCCTCCCCGCGCCGCCCTCCGATGCCGCGCCCTCCACGACGTCCGCGACCCTCTCGTGCGACCTGCCGTCGTTCCGGTAGAACCTCGCCGCCACCACCGCCGCCGCCCTGCCTGCGATCTCCCCCGGCGCGCGGTATGAGCCGTCCAGGGCTTCGGAGGCCTTCTCCCTGAGCGTGGCGTAGTCCGCGCAGGGGTGAATCACCGCCTCGGCGTCCTCGGAGTAGTTGCATTTCATCGGAATCCAGTGCATCGAAAGCGCGGGCACCCCGGCGGCCGCTGCCTCGATTGATGTCGTGCTCGACCTCTGCACCACGCAGCACGCCCTGAGCAGCAGGCCGTCCACCGTCCCCCCCTGGACCATCCGCATGTTGCCGTGCCCTGCGAGTAGATCCGCGTACGGCGCCGGATTCTCGAAAGGATGAGGCCTGAGCACCACCGGAGTCCCCGGGAAATCCCCGGCTAGCCTGCCTGCGGTCTCAATCATCTGCTCCATCATGAACGCCTGCTCGGACTGGAGCGCCCTGCACCAATCCGCGTCGAGCCCGGACAGCCTGATGAATTCCCTGAGTTCCGCCTCGGGGCTGCGGAACCTCGGATTCGCGACCGCGGCGCTCCCGAGCACGAGTATGAACCTCTCCGGCCCGCGAAGCGCTTCGCGCGACCTGCGCCGGGCGGACTCGGCCAGCGAAGGATGATAGAAATCCATCCTCGGGGCGCCGGTGACCCTGAGCTGGGAACGCGAATAGAATCCCTTCTCGGCGACAGCGTCCGCGAGCTTCCCGCCCCATACGCAGACCGCCGACGTCCTGCCCCTGAGATTCGCGTCCTTCGTGAGGATTCCCTCGTACAGCGCCATGTTGTACGGCGCTCCCTCCGTGTCCAGTACCGCGAATCCCCTGCCCCTGCCCAGGATGCGCTTCACCTGGTAGTCGTTGTTGCTCCGGTGATAGCCGAGGAGGAAGAAATCGGGATTGGCCGCCCATGCGTCAGAAAGCACGTTCACCGGCACCAAGAGCGCCCTGTGCCCTCTCGCGCACAGGGTCGCGGCCACGAGGACAATCCCCGGCAAATCCCGCATCGGATTGTCCACAGTCAACGCGAAAACCTTAGGTTTTGACACCGTCTCTTTTCCAAGGGTTGTACCGCCGGTCCCGTCCCAAGGCTCCCATCAGAGGCGTCCGGCAATCAGTCGCTCATTGAAAATATTATTGCAGAAATTGAAAAGAATTAAAGGAAGGCACGCGCGGAGCGCGTGATGTAGCGCAAACGAGCCTGTACTTGCATCAATGTTCGGTTCCGGTTCGTCCGGGTTGTGATTGCCTGCAGCGAAACGCGGCTACCTGCCCTGCTTCCTCACCGAGGACAGGATGAGCCCCAGCCCGAGCATGGCCGCGACCATGAAGCCGGCAATGCCCATAACCGGAACGTCGCCGACGAGAGGGCCGCTCCTGGCCATGCAGAGTATCGAGGAGCCCACGACGACAGACGCGGTCACTATCGCCGCCGCGACCCTGCCCCCAGCGTGCTCCAGGTTCCTCTCGAGCGTCTCGATGCCCTCCAGCCGCATGCGCACCCTCGCGTTCCCGGACTTCACCTGGCTCATGATGAGCCTAAGGTCCGACGGAAGGCGCTTGAGGAGCGCAGCCACGTTCCACGACATGCGGTGGAACTGGCTGAACACCCGGTCAGGCTTCAGCCACTGCTTCAGGAATTCCGTCGTATACGGATCCGCTACGGCCTTGAGGCTGAAGCCGGGATCAAGCTTCCTGCAGGTCTCCAGCACCATCATGAGGGACCTGCCGAGGAGCACGAAATCGCGCGGGAAGAGGATGTTGTTCCTCCTCGCGACCCTCATGACCGCCCCGAAGGCCTCGGCGGGATCAAGAGCGTTCAGGGGGAGTTCGAAGTACATGTCGAGCAGCTCGAGGAGGTCGATTTTGAATCCCCGCTCGTCCACGGGCTCCTTGAAGACGCCCAGGTCGGTCGCGAGGTCGGCAAGCAGCGCGAGGTCCCTCGTGCCGACTGCGGCGACCACGTGGCCGAGCTGGCTCCGGAACTCGTCCGTGAGATGCCCGGTCATGCCGAAATCGATGAGGCCAATCACTCCGTCCCCGTCCACGAGGATGTTCCCGGGATGCGGATCCGCGTGGAAAAGCCCCTCCTCGAAATACTGCTTAAGGAATGCCCTGCCAAGGCTCATGGCGAGCTTGCCGGGATCCACGCCGGATTCCCTGAGCTTTCCGGCCTCCCCGATGTTCACGCCCTCGATGCGCCCGAGCGTGAGCACGTTCCTGCACGTGGCTTTCCAGAACACATCCGGGCACCTGACCTCGGAACTGCCCTCGAACATCCTGCGGAACCTGTCCGTGCTGGATGCCTCGAACGTGAAATCCAGCTCGCGCTTGAGCTGCCTCGAGAACTCCTCCACGAGGACCAGCGGCCGAAACGGCCTCAGGTCCGGGACGTACTCCTCCGCGAGCCCGGCCAGAACCTCGAGCAGGTCCGCGTCTCTTCCGATGATTTCGTCTATCCCGGGCCGCTTGATCTTGACTACCACCCTGGTCCCGTCCTTGAGCCTCGCGTCGTGCACCTGCGCAATCGAACCCGAAGCCCGCGGAACGGGGTCGAATTCCGAGAACGGCTCTCCGCCGAGCTCCCTCTTCGCTATTTCCCTCGCCTCCTCGCCGCTGAACGGCGCCGCGCGATCCTGCAGCTTCTTGAACTCCTTGACGAACGCGTCGCCCACGACGTCGGGCCTCTGCGACAGGACCTGTCCGAGCTTCATGAACGTGGGGCCCAGCTCCTCCAGAGCGAGCCTGGCCCTCAGCGCCAGCGTCTCCTTCGGGGCGAGGCTTGGATCAATCTGGGAGATTTTTCCGATGCGGCTGATGAGGGGGAGCTGCCCGAGCAGGTTCATCTGGGCCACGACGTGCCCGAATCCGTGCCTGGTGAGGACCTGGACGATTTCCTTCATTCTCCGGAGAGAACGATAGGTCTTCGCGATGGAGAATATGGACATTACTTCTTCTTGGTTATTCTCCCCGGTATCTTGACGGCCCTGAACTTGTTTAGAATCTCCTCGGCCTTATCCTTGCCCACTCCCTTGACCACGGGGATTATCATCTTGTCTGAAAGAGTCTCCGCTTCCTCCTTGGATATCCCCTTAATCTCGCAGAGGAGGTCCACCGCGGTCTCCTTCTTCTTGGAAGAGGATATCTTGGACAGGAACACGCTGTAAGCTCCGCCTTCGTCGGACTCGGCGGACTCGGCAGGCGGTTTCTTCTTGAGCAGGGGCTTCTCCTCCTCGGCTTCGGGTTTCTTCTCGATTTTCTTGAGGGCTTTCGACGGGCTGTCGATTTCCTTCTTCTTCGCCGGCGCTGGCTCCGCCTCAACCGGCTCCGCCTCCACCGGCTCGATGACGGGCATCTCGTCCAGCCCTTCCTCGGAAAGGTTCTCCCCGGACGTCCCTTTTTCCGCGGGCTCGGCAAGCAGGTCCGAATGCGAGATTGCCTCGTTCTTCGACGTGGTTGTCGACGTCTCGGAGGGGGCAGCCACCTCTTTCGCCTTGTATGTCCTCGCTTTCCCTGTCCAAGGCTCCAGATCCGCGTTCGCGACCGTGACCTCGTCGTCCTCGACGGGGGGTTCCTCCTCGGCGGATTTGGCAGGCGCCCTTTCAGCCTTGGAAGGAACGGCTGCAGGAGCCTTCTCCTCCTTCACGGGCTTGTACTCCCTGGCCTTGCCCGTCCACGGCTCGAGATCCTCCTCCTTCTCCTCTGCTTCCGTCCCGGGTTCGGCGGCAGCAGCCTTTTCCGCCCTGGCGGGAACCGCCGCAGGGGCCTTCTCCTCCTTCGCGGGCTTGTACTCCCTGGCCTTGCCCGTCCACGGCTCGAGATCCTCCTCCTTCTC
>DYIT01000011.1 GCA_020723505.1 Candidatus Kuenenia stuttgartensis | reverse complement strand
GAAGCGCGGCAGTTCCATCCTGCAAGTCCTTCCCGAATCCCGCGGCTCCCTTTACGGCCGCCGGCCCGACCGATCCCGCGACCGGCTCTTCATCGCTGGCGTTTCGGCCGGGGGAATGACGGGAACTCCAGATAATGATATATTTCGCTCTTCCGGAAACTTCGCGGAGGCTCCATGACGAATCCAACCATGCATGAGCTCATCCCCATCCTGCAGACCGCGGTGGGTCCCACCATCCTCATCTCCGGGGTGGGACTGCTGCTACTTACCATGACGAACCGCCTGGGCAGGATTATCGACCGCGCCAGGAAGATTGACGCCCTTGTCGAGGGTCCGGAGGGGCCGTCGAAGGAGCACCGGGGGGAACAGCTTTCAATCCTGTGGGAAAGGGCGCGCATCATCAGGACCGCCATCGCATTCGCGGCAGGCTGCGCGCTTTTCGCAGCGGTCCTGATTGCGGCCATCTTCCTCACGGCGCTGCTGGGACTGGAAGCTTCTTTGTTGCTGGGCGGGCTGTTCATCGGATCGATGATTTGCCTGATCGCCTCGCTGGTGCTGTTCCTCCACGATGTCAACCGCTCGCTTGCAGCCCTCAAGCTCGAGCTTTTCGGCGACAGCGGGGGCACTGGAACGCGCCGGGCGTGACGAAGCATAACCCGGACGAGCCGGAACCAAACATTGACGCAAGTCAAGGCTCGTCTGGGTAATATCACGCGCTTTGCGCGTGCTTTCCTCCAGTTCCTTTCAATTTCTACAATAAAATTCTCATTAGCCGGCGATCTCTATTGCGTCTGGGGATCGGCGGGCGGGGTTTTCGCCTGCGGAACCGGCGGGTATATTATAAGCATAAGGTAATCCCGTTTCGTCCCGGAACCGGGGCGGCGGGAAACGGCAATCCTCTCCGGTTCAAGGGCGAATCGCGATGCCGCTCGCTTTCGAGTCGAAGAGCCACGGGACAGTGGCGTTCGGGTTCTTCAACATCCACGTCGACATGCTTCTCCTGGATGACCTCTTCTTTTTCGCCGAGCCGTTCTGCAAGGCGGTCATCGATGTTTCTCGGATGAATCCGGAGGGGAAAGCGTCCGCCTCCTTCGACGGATGGCGCATTCCAGACAGGCGCGGAATCGGCAACCTTCATGGCGCAATCGCCGGAACCGACCTTTCGGGATTCATAGGCGAGACGTATCGCAGGTTCCCGTTTCCGGAGCGCAGGGAAGACTTCAAGCAGAGGCCGCACGCGGAGGCGAACAGGGGATTCGCGGAAAAGGCAATCGGCAGGTTCGGGAAACCCGAGCAGGTCCTGATCGCAAGGAATCCGGCGTCAGGAGAGGTCTCCATAGCCGAGTTCGTCTTCGACCTCCCGGGTTTCGAAGCGCTCATCGATTACGTGGACCGCGGCGGATATCCGCGATGGAAGGACGATGCGAGGCCCGGGTACGTGAGCGAGATGGTCAGTGCCGTGAAGCGTAAACCGTGGGCCGTGGGACAACGTCGGGAAACCGGTAATCGGTGATCAGTAATCAGTGATCGGTAAGCTTGGGGCAGGTTACAGGTTGCAAGTTGCAAGTTTCAGGTTGCGAGTTGCGAGTTACTTGTGAACAGGGGAGCAGGTGAACAGGAGACCTCAGTCGAGCTTTGGTTTTTCACCTGTTCCACTGGTCAATTGCTCGACTGCTCTCAATCCGTACGAACCGGAACATCAAGAGTTGCGGTTCCAGCTCGTACGGATTGCGGGAGGCATTGACCGCTGTAATCAATCTCGCGAAAAGCAGCGCAAACGACTGGTATAATTCCCGCCGGAATGGACAATAAACTGGCCAGATGCCGGACATCCGTTAAAGCTGGAGGGTCTCGAGTGTCCCGCGAAACCGACGTTCTCTTTGCAGCCCTGGCTCTGCAGATGAACTTCATAACCAGGGACCAGCTGGTCGAGTGCGGGGAGCTGTGGGCTTTGAACAGGAAGAAGACCCTGCCGTCCGTTATCGAGTCCAGGGGTTTGCTGAAACCCTCCGAACGGACTGCGCTGAAAGCCATGGTAAAGGCGCACCTGAAAAGGGACGGGAACGCGGATTTGGGCATGGCGGCGCTCTCAATGGACGACGGGACAAGGCGCATCATGGAAGGTCTAAGCCCCTCATTCGCGAGCGGTGGGAACCCTTCAGGGAAGAAAGCGGACCAAGGAGTCGAGGGAAAGGTCCTTGCCGATGAACTCAAGGCGGCTTTCTCATCCGGATTGGGAACGATTGCGGAATCGCCTCCGACACTGGATGCGGAAGGCCAAGTCAAGCCTGAGATGCTGCGCAGCACGGGCGAGGAGAAATACGAGTTCAAAGCCGAACTCGGCCGCGGAGGGCTTGGGCGAGTCGTCGAGGCGGTGGACCGCGACTTCGGCCGCGAGGTGGCCGTGAAGATGATGCTGCCGGGCCAGTCCCCGTCGGCGGCGGAGAGATTCCTGCTCGAGGGCCGCGTGGCGGGGAAACTGCCGCACCCGAACATAGTGCCGGTGTATGAAATCGGGGCCATAGCCCCCTTCAGAATCCCCATGGGCAGCTACCTGATCATAGTCGCTCATGGCGGGAATGAAAGGGTGAAGGGGGAAGGGGGGGAGGGTGGCTTGAAAAAAGCCGGCGAATCATCTCAATCGCTCTACCATCAACCCTCTGCCCTCCACCCTGACGCAGAGAACGGGATAGACCCTCCGCCCTCCACCCACCATCCTGACAAGGAGAGCGAGTACGCCCCCGTGCGAATGCCTGTCCTCATAGGCCGGGACGAGAACGCGACCGCAGATGTGACTCTCTACCGCGAATGTGAAATCCCTTCCGGATTCGTACAGGTCCCTGCAGGCAAGTTCATGTATCAGGGAGACAAGGGAAATCCCTATTCAGGATCGAAAAAAATCAAGGAGATCGCGGACGTATTCATCGGCAGGTATCCGGTGACATGCGAAGAGTATCTCGAGTTCCTGAATGGCCTGGCTGGTCCCGTTTCTCCTGATGCCCTTGACACGGGGTGTCGCCCTGACGTCCGCCACGGCGAGACCGACGAGGGCGAACGTCGAGGGCGATCGGGCTCTCCGGGCCCGGCGGACGCCATGGCGTCCGCAGCCCCGAGTCAAGGGCAGACTGATGCTCCTGATTATGCACAACCTGATTCCGCACGGTCGGATTCGCCCGTCGAGCGCCGGCAGGATTGGAAGGAAATGCTCGGTCCTGCGGAGAAGCGTGTCCCTCGCAAGACTCCCTCGGCGGGCTTCTACTGGCCGAAGGACGCCGAAGGCCGCTACCGCATTCCGACCGAGGAATTGATGTCGGAAGCCGTGGCGGCGAATCGGGGGGACCGCTCCCCCGCGAGGCGGGAGCAGGAGAATCAGGACTGGAAGAAGCAGGCGTTGAAGCTCGAAATGAGCCCAATCTGGTGGGACGGGAAATGGCCTGCGTTTTCGGTTTCCTGGAAGGATCTCATGGCTTACTCTGGATGGAGGACGCGCAGGGAGGGATGGCTTTTCTCTCTCCCGCATGAGATTCAATGGGAGAAGTCCGCGCGAGGAACGGACGGCAGGCCGCTGCCATGGGGCTTTAGCGAGGACGCTTCATTCTCCAACACAGAGTCATCGCACGAAGGCGGCCCGCGCCCGTCACCAGTGGAATCATTCCCGACCGATGAATCGCCATATGGCGTCAGGGGCCTCGTAGGGAACGCCCGGAATCTGTGTCTGAATGACGCTGGGGAAGACCATTACGGCTGGCGCTTGTGCCGGGGCGGCACCTGGACATTCAGCGGTCTTAAAAACCGTATCGCCAGCCGGGCGGGCATAATGCCTCCCGACGTCGACCTTTTCAACAGCGGGCGTTTGTCATGGCTTCCATGCTGCGGGCTCGCCTGCCCGACGGAGATGAAGTGATGGCGGGCGGGCTTTCGCCTATAGCAAGGCACCGGAAATCGCCATGGACGGTTCCCGGGCGTTTGTGAAATCGTTCTTCGAGGGTTTCAAATTGAATAGACAAATCAGCCCGCAAGCGTTCCGCTGTTCTTCGCTTGGATGCGATGGGATGATGGGGGACAGCTGTAGTCGCCCCACGCGTCGAAGACCCGCTGAAGCCCAGGACCACCAGTTCAGGCGAAGGCGAGCTGGGGCGCGTATGGATGGGAAGATGGGCTGGATGAAGATGGGAGGCTCCTCCACTGTGCGAGATGGGGAGCAGGCTTGGGTGAGGATGGGTAGATGGGTGCGAAGGAATGAGGGAGATTTTCTTCACCGATCTGGCATGCACGAACGAGCGCCTTGCCGATGCATGCCTTGACATGGTAGCATTCGGCGATGAAGGCGGGTTCGAGAGGCTGATGCAGGACGAGAGCCCAGAGTCGCGGCCGTGAAAAGGCAGGGCTGCCGGGGGTTGTGTCATGATAGAAGTATCGGTGTGCTCTCTTTGCGGCATGAAGGTCATTTTAAAGTCTGATGGTATCTGCCCGAACTGTCTCAATGTCCCCAGGAATATAAAGGTAGCCATGAGGAGAATCATAGGTTCGTTCATCGCTTTCGTGGCCATACCCACGAGCGTATTCGCAGCGGAGATTGCTTATAGATTCCCGAAGGACGAAATCTTGCGATATACATACAGATCGAGCACGTCGGTCTCGTACAAGGGCGACGCCGCGAGAGTCACTGAGTCTGCCGACGCGGACTGCCTATACGACTTCGACGGATCCGAATACGAGACCGACCAAAAAGTGACTATTACATATAAGGAATACGTATATTCATCCAGTTCACCGGAAGGGAAGACCTTCATAGACACCAGGAAACCCTGCAACGAAAGCGCGCTGAAAGGAGACATCCCAGCGAGCATGTTCGTCACGCTCCCCGGCGAATCCTTCACTGCGGGTGTCGCGACGAACGGGAACATAAACAACATCGAGGGGTTTGCCCTGATTGTCAGGAGGGCGCTGGCGAGGGCGGTCGGAAGCGACAATGCCCTGTCCGAGACGCTAAACGCGATTGTCATCAGCGCCATTTCCGATGAAACGATGAAGCAAGGGCTCAGGATTGTCTTTATCGCCTTCCCTGGCGACGCGAAATCCGGATCAGAGTGGAAATCGAAGATGACACAGAGAGTGCTGGCAGCGTCCTTCGAATTCAACCTGAATTACAAACTGACCGCCCTGACCGCGACGTCGGCGGTCGTATCCATAACCGGTACGACCAAGCTGACGATAGACAACACTTCGATACCCAAGGAAGGAGAAATGACTGGCAGCGCATCCTTCGACATCAAGAACGGACGGCTGCTCCAGACGAGCGTGTCCGCGAACCTCAAACTCCCGAACATATCGTTCAAGTCAGGTTATGAGTTAAAATTCCAAAAGGCACTCAGCCGGAAGGAGTGCGGTCCGGAATCGTACGAAAAGCCCCTCAAGCCGGGATTGAAGCTAATCGAGCGCAGGAATGTCATCGCTAAAGATGAAAAGCCCGTATTTGCGATGGCATCCCTCAAAGAAAGAGAGGTTTCATTCTTCCTGCTGGACATGGAACCGGTCAGGGTAGTAGAGAAGAACGAAGCCGAGAGGGTTCTCCGCATCATAACGAAGTACGGGCGCGAGGGGTGGATAGAAGAGAGCAAGACTGTGCTGGATGAACGGGAATGATGCGCATACGAAAAAGAATGATTATGGCATTTGCACTCGTCCTCTTATTTTCGGGGAATCGAACCGTCGGCGGGGAGGGTTTCGAAAGGAAGCTGATTAGCAAGAAGTTCATTGGCCAGATCGACCTGGAACAGTGGGATAATGCAAGCCTTGTGATATCGCCGGACGGGAACAGGGGAGCTTTCCTGCGCAGATACAGCAAGCTGGTCGTCCAGCTAATCGACAAGGGCACCAAGAACGTCGACGAGGTATTCGGCAACAGGTTGTGGTTCACCAGAGACACGAACGAACTGCGTTATCTGGCAAGAAACGGCGAGCAATGGTTCTCGGTCGCAGACCTGAACGAAATCCAGTTTCCCGGAAGGATATGCAGGGATACGATTCTCGCCACGTGCCCGCAAGGAAGGCGATGGGCGTTCATCGTCAAGGACGGCGACGACGAGCTCGCGATAGTCGACGGCGCTGTCGAGGGCAGGTACAAGCAGGTGACGGATCCGATTTTCAGCGCGGACTCGAAGAGACTGGGATACCGGGTAGTAACCAGGGACGATCCGCCACAAGAAGCAGCCGTCATTGACGGAAAGATGGAAAAGAAATGGACCTGGGTAGCGGCGGAATCACTGCGATTCAGCCCTGACGGGATGAAATTCGCCTACATCGCATCGGATGGCAGGAATCATTTCATCATCGCGAACAACAAGGTTCTTGGCTCGAAGTTTGCGAAGTTGAAAGCGGATATGCTGCGGTTCAGTCCTGACGGAAAAGACGTATACTGCGTTGCGGTCGACGATAAGGGAAGCGAGAGCATTGCCGTAAACGGTTTAAAAAGGACTGCTGATTTCGCCGGAGTTTACAGCATTTTCTTCTCGAACGACGGCAAACATGCAGCATGGATCGTGGACAACAAGTGCAGGTGGGAACTCTTCAAGGATGGGATGTCCTACCAGACCCAGGATCGCATTTTCAACAAGCAGGCGCTCTTCAGCCCTGACGGATCAAAGATAGCATTTCCGGCGATGCCAAAAGCAGTCGATGTATTCTTCTATTCAATCAACAAGGTGGACGGGAAGAAGTATTTCGACATTTCCCAGCTTGTCTTCAGCCCGGACGGCGGCCATTACGCATATTTCGCGAAAACCGGAAACGATCAGTGGGCTGCTGTTCGCGATGGAATCGAGACGTTCCCCTTTTATAACTTCTTCGGGGATTCTATGAAGTTCACCCCTGACGGCAAAGGATGGGCTTTTATCGCAACCGACAAGGATGGGGAATCATTCGCGGTGATTAACGGCGAAAAGGGGAAGAGCTACAAAACCATCTGGATTGGCGATCACTCGTTTTCGGCCGAAGGGAGGCATTTCCTTTATCGGGCACGATGCGAAAAAGGCTCGACCATCGTCGTGGACAAGGCAGAGGGCGAATTCTACCCCGATATCTGGTCGTTGAATGTGAATAACACCTCCGGAACAAGGTTCAGATATATTGTTCTTGAACGATGCAACTGCTACCTCGTCGAGGAAGAAATCGTCGAAGAGTAGTCATATGCGCATGAAACGAATACTCCTGTTCTGTCTGCTCGCGACGGTCGCATGCAGTCTGCTGTTCTTCCTGACGCGGGGAATCGCCGACGAGCGGATGTCGTTGCCTGTCCAGGCTCCTTCGGGAGGTCATTTGGCATCAGGTTCTTCGGAAATCATGCAAATGAGGCCTGGAAGTGTTCCACAAGGCGGTGCGATTACCGAGACATCAGATCCTGGCGGATTAGGCGCTCCCGAGCAAATCGTAGACGTCAAGGAATCCTTTTCCATGACCAGCCTTAAGGGCAAGGTCATCATATCGGAGGAGGATAAATCCTTCCCTGTCGCAGGCGCTGATATCCAATTATGGCCCGGAACACAGCAGCTCGAAGGCGCCCCGGATTTCGAATTCAGGACCCGAAGCGGCTTCGACGGCAGCTTCCAGTTCACGGACGTTCCAATGCGTGCGCTCATGACCCTCCGGGCGGAGGCCACAGGTCTGGCAAGATGGTCTTCAGGCATAATCGTCTACCCGGAAGGGAATTGGGTATCTTGGAGAGGAAGGCATGTTTTATATGCGAAGCCGTCTGAATCTGCCGAGATACGGATCTCAATGGAACGGGAAGGTACTGCGCAAGGCGTGGTCTATAATCCGTTCGGAAATCGCATTCCTCTTGCCGAGGTATTCGCGGTCGAAGATGCAGCCAACGAATGCTGCTGGTTCCCATCCCCTTATATCCCAAGCCTTATCGACGAAATTCGCAAGGAGGGTGAAAGAGCCGAGGCATTCCGTGCAGTGGCGGACGCGAATGGAGTTTTTATAATCCGGGGAATGCCCACGGCATTTGCAAGCTATCTCTTCTGTGCATTCGACAGTCAGGGTCATTATGCAACCGTCGAATCGGTTCAATTCACCAAGGGGCAGAAGACTTTAATCCAGGACTTACGAATCCCGTCTATTTCATCTTTGCGAATCCGTGTGCTTTCACCTGAAGGCAAGCCATTACACGGAGTGAATGTGCAGGCAGACTGTCGACATAAAAATGCCTTAGAAAACGATTCAGACAGATTTGAACTATCTCTATCAGACTGCCCCAATCGTGAGACGGACGCGTCGGGAATTGCTGATTTCAGGAGCCTCGATGCAGGGAAATATTTAGTCAAGTTCTGGCCTGACAAGTTCTGTCCTGAATCAAGGCAAGTAGAAATCAGGGAAAATGAGCCAACCGAACTCGCAATCACGGCAAGACAAGGCGGCACGATCGCCGGATTTGTTTCGGGACCTGACGGCAGCCCTGCGAACTTCGCTTCCATACACATCAGAACCGGAGAACTGACTTTCATTGATGGATCATTCGCCACGTTCGAGTCTGAGATCACCATCCGTGATGACGGGACTTTCAGGAAGGACGGCATTCCCGATAAGCGGATTTGCGTGACTGCACGGGCACTTAATCTTTGCGAAGAAAGCATCTACGTCTCCGGGGAAGCCAGGAATCTGGCGTTCGATCTGAAGCCGTATCCGGAATTCCAAGGAACGCTCGACTTGCCGCCAAAACACAGGAACATATCCAGAATTGTTTGTTCCTTCGATTCTTGCTGGCGACAGGGGTGGGAGGTTCCCGTGGATGAATCCGGAAACTTCAGGGTGAATTGGGGAGGCTGGCGGGAGGACGCAGAGGTATTCCTGACGTTGGCTTTCACCGGTTGGCCCCCGGTAATTCTCGGGCCTTTCAAGCCAAGGCCGGGAGATGCAATTGATCTCGGGAGGATTCGGAAACCTGGGGAAAGAATCGTGAAAGGTCTCATCAGTGATCCTTCGGGGAATCCAGTTGAGGGATCGGCCGTCTCATTCATGACGGATGCGGTCCGTGCTTTCGAAATCGAGACACGTACTGCCAAGGATGGAAGTTTCGCGTTGACCGGAGTTCCACTTCTGAGAGGAGGACTGCTAGTCCAGTCCGAAGGTTTCCCACCGTTGGAATACAGGTTGAACAAGGACGAAACCGGCCCGGTCGCAATAGCATTTAAACGCGCAGCTTTTATCAAAGGACGTGTGATAGACGCAAACGGAGAAACGGCGCCCTGTATAGAACTCTCAGTTCTTCAATTCATCGGCAATGGATGGGATGAACTTGCCCAATTCAGGTCCATGCAAACGGACGCGAATGGCAACTTCACTTCCTATCCTCTGAATCCCGGTCGATATCTGGTACGGTTAAGATATAACACTCCCGGTCAAGGGCCAGGTTCGGAGCGCGAGCTTGATCTCGATGAGGGGGATTCGGCTCAAGTGGAACTTGTGGCGCCTTTCTTGGAAAAGAAATGAGATTCTCCCTGCCATTCCCGCCATTTGAGGCTTAAAGCCCGGCGGGATTAGCATGGGGAATCACCTATATTGATTTTTGCGGATCCTAGGAATTATCCAGGATTCGCAAAAATCAGTGAACTTTTTCCACCGCCATCGTTAATACCATTGCGGACCGCTGTTAGACCAAGGAGGTTGACATGTCCGCAATTCCATTCCGTATGCTGGGAACGCTGTCGAAGTCCGCTTTGAAAACCCTATCCGCCTCCAGAATCCGGGTGGTCCCGGTCTGGGTGGTATCTGCCGTCCTCAACGGCCTGATGCTGGCCGGGGCAGGGCTCGTTGTCGTCACGGAATACAGGCCGCTCGACCAGCAGGCGGTTTCGGCCTCAATCATGCAGCCCTCCGATCCGACGGATCCCGAAGAAGAGATATTGCCGAGCGTCTTCGACGAGGAGCCGGGAAATCCCGTGGGTATGCCGGCCTTCGAGGATCCAATCCTGACCGATGCGGAACTTTCGGACCGCAACGAATCCGCGGATAGCAGCGAGGACTATGAAAGCTCGAAGGGAGGAGACGACAGGCCGTTCAGCGGCAAGTACTGGAACTCCGCAATCGGAATAGGCGGGGGATCGGGCGGGGCCTACGCAGGCAGGTTCGGGGGCCGTCGCGACCTGCGAAATGACGAAGAAGGCCGGATTTCCTCGTCGGACCTGCGCGAGCCGGGTCAAAGATTCTGCACGGCGGAAGCGATGAAGCGCCGATTCAAGCCCCATGCATCATGCAGGCCGGGATTCGCGGAAGTGAGCGTCGGCGGATCGAACAGGCTCGACCTTGTCCGGATGGAGGTGCGAGTGACGATCGAGGGTCACAGGGCGCGCACCGTCGTTGATCACGTGTTCCGGAACCCGCATCAGCGCATGCTGGAGGGGACCTTCAAATACCCTGTTCCTTCAGGCGCTTCGGTCTGCGGGTACGCGATGTACGTGGGCACGAGAGTGCGCCCGGCCGGTTTCCCCATGGGAAAAACATCGCCTCCCGATTTGCCCGGTGAGATTGTGTCGCCGTCGGTTGCTCCGCTGTTTCCGGAAGCAGACAGGGACTGGGGCGAACTGCGCCAGGCCCGCGTGGTGAAGCGCGATGAAGGAAGGGAGGCGTTCGAGAAGATAACGCGCGTCAGGATAGACCCCGCGCTTCTCGAGAAGGACGACGGCAACTTCTTCACCGGCAGGGTGTTTCCGATACAGCCGCTTGGCATGAACAGGGTGATAATCGCCTACGAGGAAACTTTGCCCATGCAGGACGGACGCATGATGTACAGGTTCCCGCTTCCCGACGCGGCGATGGAGAGCCTGGGATTCGCCTTCAATGCGCGGTCTTCCGACTCCAAGTCGGGGTTCATTGCGCCCGCGAATTACGAGGTTCGCGAAGGAGGCGGAGTCGTCGCATGCACGGCTTCATGGGCCGGCAAAGGCCCGGGGGGAGACGCGTTCTTCGAATTTGCGCCCGCGAATCCGGGAATGCAGGTAATCAGCGGATCCGATTCGCCCGGCGAGACGTATTTCCACGCGCGGCTCACGGTGCTGGGAGCGGTTCCCAACTCGATGCGCGAGACCGGTCGCGCCGTGTTCATGATTGACACCTCGGCGTCCTCGAGGGGCCAGAGATCCGAACTCGCCCTGCAGATGATGGAAACGGTTCTCAGGAGCGACGACACGATTAAGATGTTCTCGGTGCTCTCGTTCGACTCCGGGGCGAGGTTTTTGAGGATTGGCAGCGACGTCTGGGCGGCCAACGGCGGGGAATCACGGGAGGCGGCGAAGTCCGCTGTGAGGGACCTGGTTTTTGAAGGCGGCACGGATTTGGGATCAGCGCTTGATCTCCTCGCGAACCACGTCTCCGCGTCGAAGCGCGGCCCCGGAACCGCGGTCTTCCTGCTGTCGGACGGGAACGCGACGATGGGCGAGACCGGGAACGCGCGCCTTGCGGCGAAAGCCGCCGGCATGGCCGGTGCCAGGTTCTTCTGCTACAGGTTCGGGCTCGGGGACGAGAACGCGGACCTGTTCAGGATGCTCGCGTCCGAAGGCGGCGGGTTCTTCTCCTGCTTTTCCCCTGCCGACATACAGGCAGCCTGCCTGGCCCACCGCAAGCCCGTGATATCAATCCGCTCCGCCGCGGCGTCGGGCGTGGGAGTGAAGGACTTCCTCATGCCCGGAGGGATGCAGTGCGTGAGCCCCGGCGGGGAGGTCGAGATCTGCGGAAAGGCCTCCGGCAAGGGCGTCCTGCGCGTTTCGCTCTCATGCAGGGAGGACAGACTGGAGTACGAAAGGGAATATTCCCTGAGGATTGACGGGATGTCGCCCATGGCGGGAAGGGCGTTCGGAGAGGCGGTCGTGAGGGAGCTAGAGAGTACTGGGAATCCCGCGCTCGAGGACCTGATTGTGGCGTACTGCCAGAGGTTCAACATCGCGTCGGGCGCCGCGTCGTTCCTCGTTCTGGAGCGTGACTCGGACTACAAGCGGTTCGGGATAGGGGAATCGATGGCGTCTTCGGGGCTCAAGAACGCGGGCATGGCGGAGATAGCGAGGTTCAAAGCCGCCAAGGGCTCCGAATTCGATATGTGGGCTGAACTAATCCGCAAGGCGCCCATTCAGGAAGCAATGAAGAAGACCGTAACCTGCCTTGCAATGCGCATCCCCTCGCAGGACTGGCTGCCTGCATGCAGGAAGACGTTTGACGCGCCGGTCGTTCATTCGGATGCCGGCTTTGAATATCTCCTTGAAATCTCGAAGGCGTCCCCGTCGTGCAAGGCGGTGCTGGACGAGGCGTTGCGCAGGAAGCGGGGAGGCGAGGCCGTGAAGGCAGTGAGGGCGCTGACGTCTCTGCTCGATTTGCCGCTCATGGAGCCGGGCGTGCGCGAGACGGTCGCGTACCGCCTCGCATGCTGGGGATCGCCCGCTGGAGCATTGCCCCTGTTCATGAGGGTCATTCGCGAAAGGCCTTTCGAGCCGCAGCCGTGGATCGAAGCCGCGAGGACGTTCGAGATGCTCGGGATGCACAGGCAGGCGGTCATATGTTACGAGGTGGCGTGCAGCGGGAACTGGGACAGAAGGTTCAACGGGCTGAGGGAAGTGATTCTGGAAGAATACGGCGAGTTCAAGGCGCGCACGAGGCTCGGCAGCGTCAGGGGGCTCGATGACGCATGGATTTCGGAATTGACGCCATCCCCCGCCAATATGGCCCCAGTTGCACTTTCCGTGACCGTGACATGGAACACGGACAACACGGACGTGGACCTGTGGGTCATCGAGCCGTCCGGCGAGAAGGTCCTTTACGACCACCCGCGCTCGGCTTCGGGCGCGGTTCTGAGCTGCGATTTCCGGGAGGGGTATGGCCCTGAAAGGTACAAATCCGGGCGGCTGGTTCCGGGGACGTATCGGGTGTTCCTCAATTACTACGCCGGCAACGTGAACCGCATGGGCGAGTCGACAAACGCCCTGGTCAGGATAGCGACGCATGCCGGACTGCCGCAGGAAAAGGTCCGTTGGGCGGCGGTTCTCCTGGACAAGTGCACCAGTGCGGTGGAAGTATGCAACATCATGGTGTCGATGGACGGGACCGTCTCGATTGAGGGTTTGGAATGAGTCAATCGTGTTCCGGGAATCGGGGCGAGTCGCCCGAAGATTCCGGACTCTTCGCCCCTTATGCCGCGGGCGGCATGAGCAATGTCCAAATCCGGCTACCCCTTCAAAGCCTGCATTGCAATCAGGGCCATGGCGGCGCCGAAGTGCGGCCCCATCATCGGATTGTCAATCCAGCAGCCGTTCTTCCCTCTGAGGTCCATGACGAGGTCCAGGATTGGCTTGCGCCGCAAGGCGCGATCCCCTGGGGGCAGCTCGGCGAGGGCCGATGCGGCGCATGCGTAATCGAACAGGAGGTAGTGCGATCCCTGGCCGTCCGGCGCGGTATGCATGAGCGTCTTCCATTTCTCCCTGGCATACGACGCCCTGTGCTCGAGGAACGCGTCGATCGTCTTGCGGATTCGGTCGGGTCCGGCCTTTCCCCACCTGAGAAGAGCCAGGGCGCAAACGGGACCCCTTCCCGCGGATCCGGCGGGATTGGGCTTGCGCAGTGCGTCGGGAGAATCGTGGAAGATCATGTACTCGAACGTGCCGTCCGGATTCGCCATCGACTCGAGGCACCGGACCGCGGCTTCGCTCATGTCCTCCGGAATCTCGACGCCTGCGTCGCGGGCACGCGCAAGCGCAATCAGCGCGCCCGCGGTCACGAAGGAGATGGACTGGTTCGCAGGCGAGGCTGCGGTCCTCAGGTCGCGCGTGACGTAATAACTGAAGCCTCCGCCGGGCTTCTGCCTGTCCTTCAAGTCCCGCACCAGTTCCGACATGACCTTCCTAGCACCGGCGGCCGGGACAATCCTCCTCAGGGACGCCTCGGCCATGCACAGGAGCATGTAGGACCTGCTCCAAACGCCGTAATCCATGAAGTATTTCCCTTCGTCCGAGACTGACCTGATTGCCCATGCCTTGCGAATGAAGCCGATTGCCCTGCGAATGGCCGACAGGACGGGAGGGGAATCGGAGCTCGGCATGAGGCTCAGGGCGCAAATCGCGGAGATGGCTATCGTGAAATCGCCGGGGATTCTGTCGGACGACTGCGCGACCTCGGTCGGGCATATCCATGCCCCGTCGCTCCTCTGACGGTCGAGCAGGTACCGGACCGCCTGCTCCTCGTCCCTGGCCGCATCGGCGGGAGCCTGCCCCGGCGGCTCGGGAGGATCGAGCGTTTCAAGCACCTCATCGGAAGGCCAGGAGACCCGTTCCGCGACGCCCATGGAAAAACCTGTTCCAAGGAGCCCCGCCGCGGCTTTCCATGCCCACCTGCTTCCCGGATGTCGGGTCGTGAGGTCCATCCAAATCTCTCCTGCGGACTTCGCGCTTGCGACCATGAACGAACATGCGCCATGCAAGTAGAGCGCCTCGGGAACGCGGTCGGATTCAGGATAAGCGTCGAGAAACGAGGATATGGCGGGATAGGCTTCGTTGAACCTGCCCATTCTCATGAGCACCACCGCCCTGTCCAGATCGAGGTCCCCGGCCATCCTGCGGTCGCCGGCGGCAATGGCAGCGTCGATCTCGGCGATTGCAGCCGCGCCCTCGCGGAGCCTCCGGTGCAGGGAAGCCTTGACCCTGCGCTCGCCGGGAGCAGAGGGAGATTCCAGGAGCGCAGCCGCCTTCGAGTATTCCCCCCTCCGGATGTGCCATTCCGCCAGCGCCGCGCCCTTCAAACCTTCGGGGGGCGCGGAGGGGGCGCCAGGCCGGGATTCCAGTACCCTGATTAGGAATCGGCACAGCGAAGAAGGCTCCATGCTGAACGTGTCGCCGATGACCTCGCCTTCGGGAGTGGCGGCCAGAAGGGACGTGCCGAAGGTCGAGGGTCCGAGCCCGTAGGCCCTCTCGGCTTCGAACGGCGCTCCGCGGCCTTTTTCGAACCGCCACGCGACGAACCCGCTCCTTGCCAGGTCAATCACGTCCTGGTCCATGAAACCCCACGACATGAAGGAGTCGGTGGTCCGGAAACCGCCGGCAGCCCTGACCATGACCAGGACGAGCTTGCCCTCGCGCCGCGCCCTTTCAGAGGCTTCCTGCCAGGTCGGGGCCCAGTGAATCTCGGATCCGCAGCGAGCGGCGAGGGCGTTGAGCGCAGCCGTTCCGCCCGCGTCCCCGGAACGAGGGATGAACCTGAACGTCCCGACAATCGCCAGGAAAGCGGGTTCAAGGCCGGCGAACAGGATGCTCTCGGCATGGAAGCCCACGGTGAATTCCAGCCCCTCCTCAATCAGATAGTACTGGCGGACGCGGAACGTCCTGCCTGCCGATTTCATGTCGACCTGCAATCCAGGCGCGTTTCTGCCTGCCAGTTCGACGGATATTTTAAGTCTTTCGGAGTATTCCGGCTTCCCTTCGGTCCACTTGAGCGCCGCGTCGCGCATGTATTCCATGCTCGCCCCGGGGACGGACGGCGTGCGCACCCTGATTGTGACCTGCGCGAGTCCTTTCCTGTCCTTTGGATACAGCGCGAGCGAATAGGCCTCGTCTGAAGAGCCCTGGCTTTCCTCGAATGCCCAGTTCCCGTCCGGTCTTTTCATGCTGAAGCCGTGCAGGCCGCACGTGAAAACGTCGGCGCCGGCTTCCCCTTGCTGTGCCTGGGCGACGGCCGTGAGCAGTAAGATAACCGCAACCGTAAAACATCCCCTCATGGCCCGCCTCGAATAGTAAACAACCACCGGGTTTATGCCGGCGACATTTGCCATCTTGCGAACATTAATCAAGTTGCGTCCGTAACTTCCTTGGAGATTGAATGTTGGGATTTCATTGGGATTTGGCTATCGGCGGTTGGGATTTCCCCGCCCCCCTCCACAGCGAAGCCAGGAGGGATCCTACCACGACCATCGCGGCTCCCGCCGCCCCTGCGGCATTGAGCGGCTCGGACTCGACGTGGCCCGGGAACAGGAGGTTCCCCGCCCATTGCGCGAAGAGGGTCAGAAGCGGAACGATTGTGAGCACTGCTCCAACCCGCGACGCCTCCCAGTGGTTCAGCGATTCGGCGAAGCACCCGTACGCGGCGAGAGTGTTCAGCGCTCCGAAGGCGAGCAGGCCGATGCCGACGGCGTCGAGCCTGAGGACGTCGAGCGGGGCGGAGAGTGGGAGGAAGACGGCGCAAGCGAAGACGTAGATGGCCAGCATGATTGAGGAGGAGGAATAGCTCACGAGAAGCTGTTTCTGGGCCATGGAATACACTGCCCATACGAATGCGGCCGCAACGATGAGAGCCAGCCCGCCTGCGTATGCGTGGGGCATGGAGGCGAGGTCGCCCAGGCGGAGGTTGAAGAAGAGCAGGAGCCCGAGAACGAAGACCGCGACTCCCGCTTTCTGCGGAAGGGCGAGCTTTTCCCTGAACACCAGAACGCCTCCCATCACCATGAACATCGGGCCGAGCTGGATGAGCACCTGGGCGGCGCCAGGGGTGAGGCGATCGAGCCCCATGAGGTACAGGATATAGTTCGCGCAGAGCCCGAGCGCGGCCAGGGCCATGAGCGCGGCTATCCGCCGCGTCCCGGCCGCTGCTCCCCCCTTACGGACGACGAATCCCTTGGGCGCGAGCCATGCAGCGAGCAGGACCGCGGAGACGGACAGCCTGTACCACGTAATGGTGGACGCGTCCATCTGCCTGAGCAGGTCCTTGAGGGCCAGGGGAAGGACGCTCCACAGAAGGGCAGTGCACAGGGCGAGTGCGAATCCAAGGCGCCACCTTCCCGACGCGCGGTGCAGGGTGGACTGCGCTGGGCGGCCTGTCTCAACGCCGGTTTCCGGGCTCAATCCGGGCATGTGGATTTCCGATTGCATCCGGGACTCCCGCCGGGGGACATCCTCGAAGGGTGGCGATTATCCCGATTCGAGCCGGGTGCCGAAAGAGAAAAGCCGGAATATCCGCCGCGGACGCGGCAAGTCCCCGATCCTCATGCCGGGTCTACAGGTCGAACCATTCCTTGGGCTGCATGTTCTTGTCGAAGGACCAGTGGCAGGCCCTGGCCTTGCGCACGAAGAAGGGCGCCATTACTCCGTACCCCTGCTTTTCCACGACGGGTTTCAGGAACTTGAACTTCTCCAGCACGGCGTCCTTCACGGCCTTGTCTTCCGTGAACTCGACGGTCCCGCTCACCCGGAGCTGCTCGTTCGTCTTCGGGCTGAAGAAGCACAGCTCGACCTTCGGATTCCTGCCCAGCTGCCGGAAGACGTCCTTGGATTTGCCGGTGTTGAAGAGAAGCCCCTTCTCGTCGGCGCGGACGGTCATGAAGCCGCGCACCCTCGGGCAGTCTCCCTCGACTGTGGCCACGAAGGCAAGGGGGTTTTCCGAGATGAACTTCAGGGCTTCGGACCTGGTCATCATTGAGCCTTTCACCTTGGACCGCAATGGGGAGTTACGAATCGTCCTGATTCTAACCCGTATAATTCACGAAGGAACGTGAATTATCCGGGGCGACAACAGCTCGGAATCAGGTGAATCAGAAGAAAAATCAGGTTAATCAGGATCTAAAAAAATAAGTGCAGCGCAATCAGGCCACGAGCACGGTGAACGCGCCGAGGACGACGGTTCCGCCGTGGGCGGTGGGGTCGCCCATGCGCACCGCCGGCTTGTTGCAGAAGAGCACGGTAGGGGATCCCATCACGCAGGAATCGGGCGGGCCGACGCATACCGCCATGTCGCCCATCACGGCGGCAGGCATGTTCGCAACGAGCACCGTCGCCGCACCCGGTCCTGAAATCGGTCCGCCCACGTGCGGGACCACCCCGGTCACCATGGGGCAAACGTGCATGCTTGTAACCTGTGCTGCGGGTTGCGGCATTAATCACTCCTAAGGGAAAATCCCAAATCCCAACGAAATCCCAAAGAACCACAATCCCGGCTTCCTACAGACTCCGGTTCCCGAATTCCGGCGAATCCGTGAAGACCGGCTGCCGCGTCCAGGGGTTCCCGCCGGTGTCATGCCGGTTTATGTTCGTCCTTGTCCCTTTCGGCGGCCATGGCATCGAGGCGCTTCTTCTTCTCCTCCTCGGCCGCGCGCTTCGGACCCAGCGCCCGGTCGGTCTCCTCGGTCATCCGCTTGTCGGAAATCTCGGCCGGGGATCTGCCAGCCTCCTCGATTGCGGCCTCCTTGAGCCTCTTGCGTTCCGGGTCCTTGCTTTCGGCCGCATGCTCGTCCGCAAGGGCCTGCGCCACCTCCACCCAGCGCTCGATGGTCCTGCCGAGGTCGGTCCCGGTGTCCAGAAAACGTCCGAGGCTCCCGGATTCCGGCCCGGCAAGGGCGGCGGCGGTCAGCACTGCGGTCTTGGCCATGTCGGCGGTCAGGTTCGGCTGCGGCCCCACGATTGGCGCATCGGCCGGGGAGATGCTCCCGTTCGACAGGAACGCCGCCATGGCCGCCACGGCGGGGGGCGTGGCGAATTCGAGCTCCCTCGCGCAGCGTTCCGCCGTCCTGCGCGACTCCTCGGTGGGTTCCACGGCCCAGCGCTCGCAGGCGGCCATGGCCGCCTCGTCCCCGGGCGGGGGCGCTTTCATGGCAGACCGCAGGCACTGGGAGGCCCACCAGACGGCCTGCCTCCTCGGCAGGGCATGCGCCAGGAACCATGCCGCGTCCGCGTCGAGGCCGTTGTCCCGCAGCGCGGCGACGAAGACGGGCGGCGTCATCTGGTCCCTGAGGAGGGCCAAGGCCGCCGCCGAGGGCTTGAACCGCCCGCAGATTTCCGAAGCATACCCGGCTTCGGCGAGGCTGAATCCGATTTCCCTTGCCATCGCGTCCCCCTGCTTCTCATCCAATCATGGTAAGGCTTCCCTTGACCGTGGCGATGCCGTCGGCTTTGACGTCCACCATGGCGCCCTGGAGGGCGGCCGAGGCCGTCCCCTTGACCTTGGCCGCGGCGCCGGCTTCGACGTTGGCGCTGGCCTTGGCCTTCACGTTGATGTTCACGCTTTCGATTGTCACTTCCGCGGCGGCCATGGTGATCTTGCTCTGGCCCGTCTTGAGCTCTATCTGCGAGCTCGTCATCGCTATCTCGGATCCTCCGACCTTGAGCGTTATCTTGGTTCCCGCCTCTATGGTCAGGTTCTTGCCGATCTTCTCGGAATGATCGTCCTTGACGTCCTCGGTCAGGTTCTTCTTAACCTCGACGGTTTCGTCCTTGCCCGTCGACCTGGTGACCGCGCCTTCGACCGTGACCTTCTCGTCCTTCTTGACCGTGCGAGTCCGGTTCTCCTCCACGGTCAGCGTCTCGTTCTTCTTCACCGTCCCGGTCCGGTCGTTCTCTATCGTGTAAATCTCATCGTGCTTTATGGTCGTGGTGCGGTCGTTGAGGATTTCCACTTTCACGTCCTTCTGCGCGTGGACGTAGATCTCCTCCTTGTCCTTCTTGTCGTCGAACCTGATTTCGTTGAACTTCGCGTTCGAGCCTTCGGACGGAGTCGTGTTCGTCCTCACGGTGGACCGGGTGGCCTCGTCGGGAAGCTTGACGGGCGGCTTGTTGGTCTCGTTGTAGACGCTGCCCACCACGAGCGGCCTGTCCGGGTCGCCCTCGAGGAAGGCGACCACTACTTCCTGGTCGACCCTGGGGATGAAGAGCGCCCCGAATCCGGCGCCTGCCCATGTCTGGGCGACGCGGACCCAGCACGTGTTTTCCTTGGCGTCGTCCATGTCCCAGTGGAACCTGATCTGAATCCTGCCCCACTCGTCGGTCCAGATTTCGTCGCTCCCCTTGCCCGGGCCCATGACCACGGCGGTCTGGAGTCCCGGAACCACGGGCTTCTGGGTCAGGCGCCTGGGGGTGTATTTCCAGCCCGTCGCTCCGGAGGACTTGTGCGCCGCGAAGGAGCAATGGAATGCGCGGCCCTCGCCACCCGGCGACTCGGATCTCTGCAGCCCGGAGGATGCGGAGAGCTCCAGCCTGGAAACGAGATATTCGCCTGCGAAGTCCTTGCGCGGATGCCCGGTGAGCTCGAATGTGAATCCCGCGGACAGGCCGGCCACGTTTCCGCTCCTGCCCCTGGCCTCCCAGATGCCGCTCTGGCCCTCGCAAGCCCTGACCTTGACGATCGCCCCGCCGACGTCCGTGGCCTTTCCCTCGGCGCCGGGGAACGTGTCGGCGGTGAATGCGCCCGGATAATCGTACACAGAGAGGGTCCCCACTGTCTGACTGAACTGGCCGTCGGCCTGCGCGTCGATCCTGCTCATGTTGACGGCCTGCTTGAAGTCGTAGTCGCGGATTTTAAACTCCGTCGGCCGGACGGTCTGGCGGGCCTTCCAGGCCGCGATGCTTTCGATGCCCTGGAGTCCGAACGGTATCTTCTCGAAGCCGGGAAAAGCCTCGTGCGCGGAGGAGTCGTCGCAGAGCACCATGGTGTGCCCGGACTTCGAGTGCTTGAAATAGTAGTATATGCCCTCCTCCTCCATGATGCGGGAGATGAAATCCAGGGAGGATTCGCGGTACTGCACGCAATGCTGCCTGGCTTCGTAGGTGCCCTTGAGCCTGTCGTCGAAGTCCGCGAATCCGGCTTCCTTGCACACCGCGAGGACTATTTCGGGCACCTTCTTGTTCTGGAAAATCCTGCTCGTCCGGGTCTGGGAGAGGAACCATACGTCCGGGACGATTACGGCCCTGTACTCGAAGAGCTCGCCGACGCTCCCCAGCTGCTCGAACTCGGCAATCTTGCCGTGGATGAGCCTTATGTCCCCGGACGCTGCTGCCGCAAGGTTTTCGCCCCTGAGCAGGACCTTGACCGCCGCCTTCTGGCCCACAACGGCGTTCATGTCCAGCGCGCCGTCCTCGGCCAGGAGTTCGAGCTCGCAGCGGAACGGCCTGCCCAACTCCTCTGCGAGGAACACGCGCGTGGCCAGGACCTTGCCGTCAGGCAGGGCCGGGCAGTCCACCGCGAGGTTCCTGCTGGTCTGTTTCAAGTCCATCTTCAGTCTCCCTCCGGCGGGTCCGGCCTACGCGAACGCGTAACGGAACGCCTCGTTCTCGACGGTCACGGAGACCTTCGAGATTTCCCTGCCCTCGAGCGTTCTCGACAGGTATTCGCGGCTGATTTCGGGCAGCATCGTGTTGGTGAGAATCGCGTCGATGGTTCTCGCTCCGGCGTCGGTTTCGGTGCAGCGCCTCACGATGAGGTCAATCACTTCCTTGCCGTACTCGAGCCGCATCCTGCGCATTTCCATCATGCGCCCGGCCACCTTGCCAATCTTGAGGCGCGCAATCGCCTCGAGCATCTTGTCGTTGATTGGGAAGAACGGCACCACCACCAGCCTCCCGAGCAGCGCGGCCGGGAACACCTTGACAAGCGGCTCGTGGAGCGCCTTGGTGAGCCCCTCCCCGTCCGGCAGGAGCTCCGGGTCCTTGCACATGCTGTTTATGAGGTCGGTCCCGGCGTTGCTCGTGAGCAGGATGACGGTGTTCTTGAAGTCGATGAGCCTCCCCTCGCCGTCCTCCATCCATCCCTTGTCGAAGACCTGGAAGAAGATCTCGTGCACGTCCGGGTGAGCCTTCTCGACCTCGTCGAGGAGCACGACGCTGTAGGGCTTGCGCCTGACCGCCTCGGTCAGGACCCCTCCTTCGCCGTATCCGACGTACCCCGGAGGCGCGCCCTTGAGAGTGGAGACCGTGTGCGCTTCCTGGAACTCGCTCATGTTTATGGTGATTATGTTCTGTTCCCCGCCGTACATGACCTCGCCGAGGGCCATGGCGGTTTCGGTCTTGCCCACGCCGCTCGGGCCCACGAGCATGAACACGCCTATCGGCTTGCCCGGGTCGTCGAGGCCGGCCCTGGAGGTCTGGATGCGCCGCGCGATGGTGTCGAGCGCGTGGCGCTGTCCGATGACCCGCTCGTTGAGGGTGTCGGCCAGGGCCAGGACGGACTTGATTTCGTTCTTGACCATGCGGCCGACCGGTATTCCGGTCCAGTCCGCCACGACCGAGGCGACCACCTGGGCGTCGACGCCGGGCAGAATCATGGGCCGCTCGCCCTGGAGCCTGGACAAATCCGACTGCAGGGCCGCCAGCTCCGAAAGGAGCCCGGCGCGGTCCGCCGGATGGGGTTCAGGCGCCGCCGCGGGCTGTTTGTCCTTCGCGTCCTTCTTCTTCGGGGCCGCCTTGGGCTTCTCGCCGGCCTTCTTCCGGTCCTCGGCCTCCTTCGCCGCGCTTTCCGCGGACGTCTGGATGGCCCTCAGCTTCGCCCTGATGTCGAGTATCTTCGAGACGAGGGCCTTCTCCTCCTCGAACCGTCCGGTAAGCGCGTCGTACTCCTTCTTCCTGGAGTCGATTTTCCCCTTTATCTCCGCGATTCTCGCGGAATGCGGCAGCCCCATTGCCTCCTCGCCAGACAGAATCTCGAGCTCGGCCCTGAGGGCGTCGAGCGTCTTTCCTGCGTCGTCGAGCTCGGCGGGGGTTCCATGCAGGCTCACGGCAGCGCGGGCGCAGGCGGTGTCCAGGAGGCTGACGGCCTTGTCGGGCAGCTGGCGCGCCGGAATGTAGCGGGCGGAGAGGGAGACGGCCGCCTCGAGGGCTTCGTCCAGGATCTGGACGTTGTGGTGTTTCTCGAGCCTGGACGCCAGGCCCCTCATCATGAGCACGCCCTTCGCGATGTCCGGCTCATCCACCTGGATGACCTGGAAGCGCCTCGTCAGGGCGGGGTCCTTCTCGATGTATTTCTTGTACTCGGTCCAGGTCGTGGCGGCGATTGTCCGGAGCGTGCCGCGCGCGAGGGCGGGCTTGAGGAGGTTCGCGGCGTCGCCGGACCCGGCAGCGCCGCCCGCGCCGATGAGCGTGTGCGCCTCGTCTATGAAGAGGATAATCGGGACCTCGGAGGACTGAACCTCCTCGATGACATGCTTCAACCGCTCCTCGAACTCCCCCTTCATGCTCGCGCCCGCCTGGAGGAGGCCGATGTCGAGGGCGAGGAGCCTGACGTTGCGCAGCGGCGGGGGCACGTCGCCCCGGACGATGCGCTGGGCGAATCCCTCCACGACGGCGGTTTTTCCGACGCCGGCCTCGCCCGTGAGTATGGGGTTGTTCTGGCGCCTGCGCATGAGGATGTCGATTATCTGCCGGATTTCGTTGTCACGGCCGAGAATCGGGTCCATGGTGCCCTTCTTGGCCTCGGCCGTGAGGTCGGTGGCGAAGCGCTTCAGGGCCTCCTGCTTCCCCATCTGCGCCGGGGACATCGCTCCGCTGGCCTCCCCGGGGATTGCGCCGCCCCCGACCGCCGTGCCATCGGACGCCGAAAGCGCGTCCTCGGGCGATCCGCCGGTCACGGTGGGGAAGATGTCGGACAGCGCCTCCCCCTTCACCTGCTCGAACTGCTTCGAGAGGGAGATCAGGACGTTGCGGAGGCGGGGCGTCCTTAGAAGTCCGACTATCAGATGGCCTGTCCTGACGGCGGACTCGTTGAACATCAGCGTGGAATAGAGCCAGCCCTGCTGGACCGCCTCTTCGATATGGGGCGAGAAGTCGGAAATCGCCGTGGCCCCCCTCGGCAGCTGATCCAGGACGCCGGTCATGTCGGCAGCGAGCTTAGAAGCGTCCAGGCCGAAGTGCCTGACTATCCTGTGCAGGTCGCTGTCCTGCAGCTGGAAGATCTGGTAGATCCAGTGGACGAGCTCCACGTAGGGGTTCCCCCTGAGCTTGCAGAAGACCGTGGCGCTTTCCACGCTCTTGTACGCGAGGCTGTTCAGTTTCCCGAAGAGCTTGTTGCGGCTGATTTCCGCCATGTCGATTCCTTTCCAAGTCCCGCGCAAAAATGCGCGGCCGAGCCGTCAGTTCCCCTGACGCGGCGCGTCCCCAGGGGCATCGAGGCTCTTCCTGGCCTTGTCAATCTCGATGAACCTCGTCTGGAAGCCGGCCTTCTGCTTCTCGAGGATTTTGACGCGAGCCTGGAGGTCCCTGACGGCTTTCTCGCTTTCCGCGAGGGCGGCTGCCGCCTCGTCGGTCTTCTTCTCGGCCTCCTTGAGGCGGACCGACAGGATTCCGAGGTTCTCCTCGGCGCGCTTTCTGGCGTTCTCCTCGGATGACAGCCTGGCCGCCAGATCGTCGGCCGATTTGCGGATTGCGTCGCGCTCCTTGGTGAGCTCCTCGTACTTCACGAAGAGCTCGTCGAATTTCTGGACGAGTTCCCTGACTTTCACGCGTCACTTCTCCTCAGTCTTGTCGAGCCTCTCCAGATTGATGAGCGTCCTGTCCACGAGCTTTTCGAGGTCGGCCGGGAGCTCCTCGTCCGGACCCATGCTCATGTCCGACAGCGGCGAGGCTTCGGGCGAGGCCGATGCCGCTGGTCCGGCCTGAATCGACAGGACCTCCTCGTCGGAGGCGTCCATGATTTCGTCCCCGGCCTCCAGTTCCACGAGCTCGGCCTCCTCCATGCGCGGGGCCGGCGGCTCGGGTTTCTTTTCGGGCGGCGGCGGCTTCTGCTGCTCCGCAACGGGCGGTTTCTCCTGCGCGGGGGTGGAGGGCTTGGGCGCGGGCGGGAGCTCGGGGGCTGAAGCCTGCATCGCCGCGAATGCGAGCTCGGCGTCCCGGTCCCTCTCGGGCGGCGGGCGGAATCCCGCGGGCGTTTCGGGGTTGACCCTCAGGTCGTCGCAATCCCTCCCGGCCTTGCCGCTCCGAACCCAGGTGGTCCAGCCGAGCCGGCCGACCTTGCCGAGCTCGATGCGCGGCGCGTCCTCGGCCGCGAGAATGAGGGTCACGTCCCAGAACAGCTCGTTTGCGGTGTAATGGCGCACCCAGTCGACCAGGCGCGCGAAGCTGCCGCCTCCGGGGAGAAGGCGCTCGTAGTCGCCGAGCCTCATGGGCCCGACGAGGATGTGGAAGGTCTGGGTGCTGTCGTAGATGCGGGACCCCAGGACCGCGCTCAAGCCGAGGGTTCCGGTTTCCCTGGACTCGCCGAGCCTCAGCCGGCACTCCGGGGGCACGTCCATCCATCGGCCGGCGAACTCGCGGATGCGCACGGGAACGCCGAAGAAGTCGGTGAGGATGGCCTCCAGCCCCTCGGGATTCCTGGTCGCGCAGGCCAGCCTGCCTGCGTAGTGGAGCTTGGCGTCATTGGGGATGGAATCCCTTCCCCGGAGAGACTCCATTCCGGTCCCGAACAGGCTTCCTACGAACCTCGCGAACGCGTCGTCGCCCCCGGCGTCCCTGCTCACGGCCATCTGGTTGATCGCCCATGCCCTGTAGAACATGGCAATCATCCGGTGGTTGAACAGGTCAAAGAACCTTGCGATGGTCGGGTCCTTGTAGTTGTGCTCGCGGTCGTGCACGTACTCGGTGACGTGCAGCGGCATGGGGCCGTTGGGACCGAGCAGGCCCATGAAGTTCACGAAGAGCCTGGCGGGCCTGTCGGAGCCTGCGTCGGCCCAGCGTTCGACCGGCATGGCGCTGAATCCGAGCTCGGGCGCCTGGCAGAAGCGGACCGGGTCCTTGGACGGGCTTTCCGAGACGCCGGCGGCGGAGCGGGGCGAAAGGTCGTCGCGGGCGGCATCCAGCCTGCGCACGGCATGGAAGAAGTCGTACGCCCGGGCTTTCGCCTTCAGGGAGGCGGCTACAGAGTCTCGCGCTGTCCGATTCTCGGAGTCCATCGCATGATTTGGCCGCGGTTCTGGGTTTCCACCACGGTTTCCGTGAAAGAGTTTACCGAAACGTACCTGGAGAAGAACTGCTCGAGGACCGCGCCGAAGAGGAAGGCGCCGGTGCCTTCGAACCCCGACTCGTCGAGTTTCAGCACCACTTCGAGGCCCCTTGCGAAGGCGATTGCCCCGCCTCCGAGCACGCGCCGCACAATCGGTTTTGCCGAGACGCCTGCCAGGCCGTCCACCTGCTTTCTCATTCCGGGGCTCGACGGGTCGATGTAAAGCCTGAGCATTTCCCTGAGCGCGGCGGCGCTTTTGCTCCCGTCCCCGGCATCCGTGAGCGAGAGGTAGTTCAGGGACAGGTGGCTTATGAGTCGCCATGCCGTCGGGCCATGGGCAAGGGACGGTCTGGGCTCGGTGGGCCCGCCCACGCAACGCACTGCCTGGACCGGCGCCGGCGAATCGAGGGTGAAATCGGTCCTGCCGGTGCCGAGCGGCATGCGGAGCGGGAGGTCGCGGTTTGTGCACAGGGCATCGACGCCGAGCTGCTGGAGGTTCTGGGACCACGGCGACGCCTCGGAGTCCACCAGGGACAGGTAGACCTCGCTGCCGGTATACGTGAGCCTGTTGCCCTTGGCGAAATGGCTCTCGGAAATCGCCCTGGGAATCCTTTTCGACGTGAAGAAAGCGCTGCCGCGGATGGCATCGGCGTCCTTGGCCGCGTAGAAGGGCATGAAAGACCGTTCGGGCTCCTGGCCCGGCCCGAACCCGGTGACGCTCCTGACCGAGTAGACCTCGTAGTCAAGCGGTCTCGTGCGGTCCGGAACGACGTGGAATTCGCTCTGCCCTTCCGTCACGTGGATTCTGTCGGTCCTGTGGTGGAACAGGTTGACGGCCGGCGTGCAGTTGAGCTCGAAGCTCTGGGGTCCTATTTTGCCTTCGAGGGAGAGGTCGGCGGCGTTGAGGAACAGCAGAATCTCGATGGAATCGGAGGCGCACCTGCGCGCCGTGGCGGAAAGGCCGGTGATTTCCAGGAACATGAACCGTTCCGGGAAGCAGAAGTACTCCTCGACGAGCCGGTACCCCTGGAATGAACGGGCCCCGAAGGGCAGCATCGCCTCCTCGGGCCTGAACCCGACGCGCTTGAGGGAGTCCGGAGGCAGGACTTCGGCCCGGCCCGGGCGGCCGCCGTTCACGGGGCGGACGGCAATCCCGGTGCAGCGCGACAGGGCCTGCTCGTAAATGCGCATGCTCATTTCGCCGGCGCCCTTCAGGTATAGCGCAAGCGAATCGAGCTTGAGGTCGGCGATGGACCTGCCGCCCTTGGCTTCGAACCGCAGGCGAATCGCGGCGCGGGCGTCGATTCGGGGAGGGATGTCCAGGGAAGCGAGGTCCCTGGTGTGGTAGGCCGCATCGGCGATATGCAGGGGGAACAGCCTGACGTCGTGGGCGGTCACGTATTTGCACGGCGTGCGGTCGCCCTTGCCCGGGATGCTCCGGAGCACGGTGCCGCGCGGCATCAGGAACCCGTCGTTAAGCGAGTCCTGGCGGAAGTCCGGCTGGAACTGCGCGACCGCCATCGAAGGCTTGGGCGCGAGGTAGTGGGGGAACACGGTCTCGAGGAGGGCCTGGGTGAAGCGCGGGAACTCCGCGTCGAGCTTCATCTGGACGCGGGCGCTGAGGAAAGCGAATCCCTCGATGAGCCGCTCGATGTACGGGTCGGCGCATTCGAACCCGTCGAGAGCGAGCCTTCCCGCAATCTTCGGGAAC
Organism: Candidatus Kuenenia stuttgartensis; assembly: GCA_020723505.1. Taxonomy (GTDB): domain Bacteria; phylum Planctomycetota; class JAKEIC01; order JAKEIC01; family DYIT01; genus DYIT01. Next base: position 38,692 of record DYIT01000011.1, on the reverse strand, counting down.
TCCCTCGCGAACTCGCCCGACTGCTCCCTGAAGTACTGGAGCTCGCGGTTGAAATAGTGGATGAACTCGCGGTCTATTACTGGCTCTCCTTAAAGCTGAAGTTGCCCGTCTCCAGGTTCACGGAGGTCTTTATCAGGAGTATTTCGTTGAAAGGCTGGGCCCAGAGCTCGCCCTTGATTTCGAAGCAGATCGTGTTGGCTGTGGACGCCTCCTCGGCCTTGGCGGGAACGATGTGGAGGGTGGCCGATATCACGCGGGGCTCGAAGACCTCGATTGCCTTGGCAATCCGCCTCGCAAGGTCGGCCGGGTCCACGCTCGAAATGACGGCGCCGCACACGTCCGGGACCCCGAAGTTCAGCACCGACCGTTCGACTTCGGGAAACCCCTTGAAGTCGCCCGAATGGTCCCGGTTGCCGGAGTTGAGGAGCCAGCTCAGGTCGCGCAGGACGGCTTCGCGGTATTTCCTGAGCGAAATGACCCGCTGCTCCCTGTCCTCCTTCCTCCTCTGGGGCGCGTTGTCGGTGAGCCTGTCGAGGAGGCAGGGCCTTATGCGTTCGGACGGCAGAAGTTCAGCCATTTCTACTCCCCGGGTCCGGCAGTCCCGCCTGCGGGCGCCAAGTCAATCGCCTTCAAGTCCAGAATCCCGGTCTCGTCGCGGTCGGTGGCAAGGATGCGCTGGCCGATGCCGCGCGGCGCGGCCCCCTTCGCGTCCCTCCAGTCCGTCCTCCTGGCCAGCCTGACCATGCTGTCGTCGTGCGATTCCGAGCCGGGGTACCTGACCGGAACGAGCCCGCCCGACTCGCCGCCGTTCGCCCAGACAATCTGCGCTGTCCTCCAGACGAGGTCGCGAAGGTCGGTCGTCGGCTCGAAGACGATTTTCCTCAAGCGGATGAACGGAATCCAGTAGTGCTTGCCGTTCACCAGGGCCTCGAGGCCCGGACCGTAGTGCGGGTCGGCGTCGGCAATCCATTCGAACGGCTTCCCGTCAATTGCCCCGGCCGAGGGCGGCGCGGCCTCGAACGCGCGCTCCCTGAGTTCCGCAGCCGCCGCGGCCTTGCCCGCCCCTTCCATCTGGTTGGCCTGGACGAGCCAGCTCATCCATTCCTCGGGCTCGCCGAAGATCAGGGGCGTCCTTGATCCCCTGAAAACGTCTGCCCTGAAAGGCTCGCTATCCAATGCAGGGCCGTACATCGCGCGGAGGAGGAGGCATTTCTTGTCCATCTCGGCGGCCGCGTCGAGCTGGTTCCGCGCGCGGCCCCAGTCGCCCATTACCGAGAGCAGCTGGAACAGGAAGACCCGGAGGCCTGAATCCGCGGGCTTCTTCCTGACCTCGGCGGACAGCAGCCTGCGGCAGTCCTCGAGCTTGCCTTCCTTGACCAGCTGGTTGAAGTCGACGGCCATCTGTGCACCTTCTGCGGCTGAAACGGAGTCGCGATTCCAAAGTCCGGAGTCCGGAGTCCCGGGTCCTGGGGAAGGCGCGGGTTGCGCCGCGGCCTCAGGCTCCGGGACTGCGCACGCCGGTCTCCGATGGCACTCGCCGCCGGAACAGCGCGGCCAAAAAAAGGCAGGCGCAGGCGGGAATCATGTTCCCGCCTGCGCTCCGCATGTGCATCTTCGACCAGCCTATCCGACCGGGATATCCCGGCTAGACCGGCTTGTTCTCGACCAGGCTGAACCCGAAGGAGACGTTGCCCTTGCTCTTGCCCGTGACCGAGTCGATGACCGTGTAGGTCGACTTAATCTGGCCGTAGTTGAAGGCCACCGATTCCATCGGGATGTCGGAGCCGGACGACCCGGACTGGGACACCGACGTCACGATGATGTCGTTGAGCTTGTACTCGAGATATTTCATCTTGTCGCCCGTGGCCCTGCACAGCTCGAGGGTAATCTCCTTGATGTGGGTTCCCTTCGCGCAGAATTCGAGGAGCTTGTTGGACGCCTTGTCCACGCTCTTCGAGATGGTGAAGTCCTGGAAATCCGCGCGCGCGGCGGAGACCGCCCCGCCCTGGGACCTTGATCCTGCTATGGGCTGGGAGACGCCGGTCGCGTAGGAAAGGAGGTGAATCCATTCCTTGTGCTTGTCGTCCGTGCTCTCGCCCGGAATCACGTCGATCTTCAGGAATGCATCGAATGACATACTTCAGATCTCCAAATAAACCGGTAACGGTCTTGTCTCGATTCTCTAGCCGCCCTTCTTTGCCGAGGGCAGCTTGGACACCAGCCTCAGGGATACGGTGAGGCCCTCGAGCTGGTAATGGGGCCTCAGGTAGAACTTGGACGAATAGTAGCCCGGGTTGCCGGCGACCTCCTCGACCACGACCTCGGCCGCGGCCAGGGGGAAGCGCGCCTTCGACTCCTCGGACGCCTTGGGATCAGCGGTGACGTACTGCATAATCCAGTTGTTGAGGAAGGACGCCATGTCGGACCTTTCCTTGAAGGATCCGATTTTGTCGCGCACGATGCACTTCAAGTAGTGCGCGAACCTGGTGGTGGCGAACAGGTACGGCAGCCTGGCGGCCAGGTTGGCGTTCGCCGTGGCGTCCGCGTCGTTGTACTGCGCTGGCTTCTGGAGCGACTGCGCTCCCACGAACACCGAGTAGTCCGTGTTCTTCCAGTGCGAAAGGGGCATGAATCCGCATGCGGACAGCTCTGCCTCGCGGCGGTCCGTGATGGCAATCTCCGTGGGGCAGGTCATGTCCACGCCGCCGTCGTCCGTGGGGAAGGTGTGGACAGGGAGCCCCTCGACCATGCCGCCGCTCTCCGCGCCGCGGATTGTCGAGCACCATCCGTAGGTCTTGAATGCGCGGGTTACGTTCGCGCCCATGGCGTAAGCCGAGTTTGCCCATGCGAAATGGGTGTTCGTGTCGCCGGCCGTGTCTTCCTCGAAATTGAACTCCTCCACGGGGTTCTTGGTCGAGCTGTAAGGCAGCCTTGCGAGGAACCTGGGCATTGTGAGCGCGATGTACCTGGAATCCTCGGATTCGCGCAGGCTTCTCCACGGTGCGTATTCGGCCGTGGTGAAAATCTTCGCGAGGTCGCGGGGATTCGAGAGCTCCTTCCAGGAGTCCATGTTGAGCACGCTCGGGTCTCCGGCGGAGATGAACGGGGCGTGGGCGGCCGCGGCCACCTGGGCCATTCCGTTCAGCACCTCGATGTCTGGCGCGGTGTGGTTGAAGTAGTAGTCGCCAATCAGGCAGCCGTACGGCTCGCCGCCGGGCGTCCCGAATTCGTCTTCGTAGATTTTCTTGAAGATTGGGCTCTGGTCCCAGGAACTGCCCTTGAACTTCTTGAGCGTCTTGCCGAGGTCCTTCTTCGACACGTTGAAGAAGCGGATCTTCAGGGTCTCGTCGGTTTCCGTGCGGGACACGAGATGCTGAAGCCCGCGCCACGTGCCTTCGATCTGCCTGAAGGCCTCCTCGTGCATGATGACATTGATTTGCTGTGAGAGCTTCTTGTCGATTTCAGCGATTATCCCTTCGATGGTCTGGAGCGCGTCCGCGCTCACGAGCTTCGTTTCGGCGAGGGCCTGCTCGGCGAGGGTCGCGACGGCCTTCGTGACCGCCTCCTTCGCCTGCTCGGACTTCGGCTTGAACTCCTTCTTGAGCAGGGACTCGAACTCCGAGAGCTGCATAGCCTGGCCTTCAGCGGCCTTTTTTTCTTCTGGCATTGTATTTAACCTCCCTTACTTTGTTACTTCGCCTCTTCGGCTGGCTTGGCCTTTTCCGTCAAAGACTTCATGAGTGCCGGGTCCTTCAGGACCTTTCCGATGAGGTCCTCGGCCCCGCTCTTCCCGTCCATGTAGGAGAGCAGGTTTGAAAGCTCGGTCCGGGCTGTGAGCAGCTTGTTCAGCGAATCCACCTTCTGCGCCACCGCCGCGGGGGAGAAATCGTCCATGCTCTCGAAGGTCAGGTCCACGGCCATATTTCCCTGGCCGGTAAGGGTGTTGGGCACCTGGAACGCGACGCGAGGCTTCATGGATTTGAGCCTGTCGTCAAAGTTCTCTGCGTTAATCTCGAGGAACTTCCTGTCCCCGACCGCCGGGGGCGGCTCGGCCGGGTTGCCGGAGAAGTCGCCCATGACTCCGACCACGAACGGCAGAGACAACTTCTTCTCCGCCCCGTACAGTTCCACGTCGTACTCGATTTGCACGCGTGGAGCCCTGTTCCGGGCCACGAATTTCTGTCCGCTTTTCTTGGCCATAATGAACTCTCCATAAAAACCAAGGCTTTGCCTGTAATAATCCTATGCAGAGGCCGGCGGCTGCTCTCCTTCAGCCTGGACCTTGAGCCCCCCCAGATGCTCGACCTGGGCGAGCGCCTCAGGGGTGAGGTCTTTTATAATCTCCAGGAAATCCTTTGAAACTAGCCTCTTCGCCCTCTTGAGCAGCAGGGGAATGGGGCTGGACGGCTCGAATCTCTCGTAATACCTGCAAATCTGGTCAATGGCTCTGGTGACGTCGTCGCGGGTCTGGACTTCCCCGCTGAGCCCCGCCCCGGCGAACCCGGCGACGCCCGCCGGCCGCTGCCCTCCCGCGCCGGCAGGCTGAATCGCGCCCGGCAGCGCCGCATCGGCCATGGACTGCGCCGCCCCGGCCTCAGCCCCGGCCGCAGCTCCCTCAGGACCGGCCTGTCCCTGGGGGGTGAAGACGCCTGCGATTCTCCGCAGGACCTCTTCCAGGGCGCTCAAATCCGGGGCCTGTCTGGATCCCACCTTCTCGGTCGATATCCGCCCGATTTCCTCGACCGCGGTAAGAGCTTCCACGGCATTTGTGGTCGTGGCGGCAATCTCGTCCGGGTTCCCGGAGGTCAGGGCGCCGGTGATGAAGGCTTCCTTCGGGGGGTTCTCGGTCCCTTCGGGAACAGGGAGCTCTCCGCGGGCCATCATGATGTCGTTCAGGCTGAAAGACCCGAGCTGGGGAGCGCGGAGAATATGCACTTCCCTCAGGCGTTTCAGGAACGATATGGGGTCCTGGAACGCGTCGCGGGTCGCGATGGAGGATATGATGTTCATCCTCTCCATGGGGTCGTTGTTGTCGGAGGGATCGAGCTGAGGGAACACGGTATCCCAGTGCCTGGCAAGGGCGCCCGAGAGGAGCTTGAGTCCTTCGGTGAGCCCCGAAAGTCCGTTAGTCTTCATCAGGCTTAGAGTTAGGTAAACGATAATCCTCAGGTCGCGGCTTTTTCCGAGCAGTTCTGTGGACCTGTTGCGGATGTCCGGCCAGTCCGGCTCCACGGCCTCAATCACCGAATCTCCCACCTGCTGTTCCATTGTCCCCTGGACCGCGCGCTCGAGTTCAAGGTAGGAGGCGTCGTACGACAGGTCCTCCCCGGAAGGAGCTTCCGCCGAGATGTCCCCGAGAAGCGTTTCGATGTCGATGCTGCCCATTTGAGCCGAGACTCCAATGTTCCAGAACCGGGTGAAACGTCGAAATATAGCATGGGCAGCCAAGAGAAAACAATAGGCAAGTGGGAGAATATTTTTCCTTTACCAGAAAGATAGAAGAGATAAAACGAAGGCACAACAAAGCCTTCCAACCGACGCCGAGGACGCGGGGTTGAAGGCTGACGTTCGGCAACCAGAAATTGGACAGCAGATATCGGGCTGACTCATTTCGCCTTGTCAATGGGGTCAGAGCAACTCGTAGATGAAATGACCTCTCGCCTCAAAAAAGACGGTTATAAAGTTGTCGATGGCCCTCGAAGGACAGGAGATGGCCGCTATGAGAGCACTATCATTGATCCTGATGGTTCATTGGTCGAGTTAACGTCGTGAATCATAGCAGGTTCCTCGTCGCCGCTCTCTGGCCCGGCAAATGAGACCTGTCCAGTGCAACTTACCCGGCATTTCCCGCGACCGGGATTCTTTTCGTCCTGAGCAGCCCTTCGCCTCCCCGGTTCACGGGATATTCGACGCAGTACCTGAGAAGCTTCCGGCCGTCCTCGTTCTCCGCGAAGCAGAAGGCCAGCGGATCGAGGACATGCTTGAGCTCGTAGCTGTTGCACGTCGGCAGGTATACGCGCAGGACCCTGGGGTCGAAGAAGCGGAAATACAGGGAACGGCCCGTGCTCTTGTCCTTCACCTTGAGGAAGGTCTTGAAGTGCTTCCTTAGCTCCTCCATTCCGATTCCCGAGGATGCGAAGATTCCCCAGGCTTTCCCGAATCCGTCGTTTATGAGGTTGCGGGTGTAGCCGGCGTCGGGCAGGAGCTCGACGAGATAAGGGGCGGCCATCGCAAGGACGCGGGGGAGCTTGCCGCTGAAGAGGCACTCGTAGTGGAGCCCGGAAGCAGCCATCGAGGGGAAGACTCGGGGATCCCTGGCGCAGTCCAGGACGGCGTATACGCCGTCGGATTCCGTACCGCCGGGCTTCCAGAGCTCGCGGATTACGGCGTCCGCCGAAAGTCCGGCGCTTTCAGCCTCAGGCATTCGCCGCGCGCTCCTTTTCCTTCTGTGCCTTACGGGCCTTCTCGCACTCCTCGCAGAAGGGCGTCCCGTCCTCCGCAGCCCTCTTGAGCGTGTCCGCCTGGGCTTCGGCGTCCACGTTCTGAGCGTCCGAAGCCTCCTTCTTTTTCGGAGCCGGCGCAGGGGGCGGCTCCTCCTTGGCCTCGGCGGGGGTTTCGGGCTTCCTGCCGGGCTCGGTCGGGATCGTCTCGCCCAGGGACGCCACCCGTATCCGGCCGGATACGACGAGCCTTGCGAAACTCCTGAGGAGGTTCTCCGTCGTTATCCTGCCCGTCGGGATCATGCCGGCTTCGTCCATGACCTCGAACAGGGTCCGGGCCGCCTCGGGACCGGCCAGAATCCGCCTGAAGAAGTCCGCGGCCCTGGTCTCGTCGGAGAACTCGAGGAAAGTCGACGAGTCGAGGACCTCGAAATCGTGCAAGCCGTCGCTTAATGTGCGTCTCACCTGGCTCCTTCCGCGCGTCAGCGCAGGATTTTCCACCGCCCCCCGGAGCGTCCAATCATCATGCCGTAGAGCCCGACGCCGCTCGAAGGGTCGGGCTTCTCCCTGAGGCACGGATTCCAGTCGGCGTTGAGGGCCTCGACCAGCCTGTTCCGGCCGCAGAGCCTGAAGTCGAACTGCTTTGGATCCAAATCCTGCATTCCCCACCAGGGCTGGGACGAATCGTCGTCCATGGCCTTGCGGATAATCCTCTCCTTCTTCCCGGGCGGCTGGCCATATGCGAGGGCGAGCTCCGCGAGCCTCGTCCTGCCTGCTTCGATGAACGGTTCCGGATCCCCGGCGTCGAGCGATGTCCGGAGTTCGGACAGCAGCATGCCGATTCCCGCGCGCGACTCCGCGTCGAGCGCGATTCTCTCCGAGGACTCCCATTCCCATCGCCCGGCAAGCTTCCCGAGGTCCTTCCTGGCCGTGACGACGAGCGGGAAGACCACCGGCGCGTCTCCAGCCGGGCCGAACCATTCGGCCCTTGCAAGCTCCTCCCTGCTCGGCCCGCCAACAGTGGCGCCGAAGGGGTAGCGGCAGAGGGAAGCCGAAGCCTTGGCTCCGGGGGCGGCCGCTCGGATTCTGCGGCCGCCGGGGCCGTGAATCGCCTTCGAGGGCGTCGGGCCGGGATTGACCAGGATTGAGATCTCGTTGAGCCCGTCGACCAGGTACTGGTTCGACTGGCCGGCGTACTGCTTGCCCAAATCGGGCCCGCGCCCCACGACCGGGACGTCGTTCAGGTAGAACTCGGCGACGCATCCGTCGGCCATGCACTCGAGCACGTAGAACGCGGTGGTCATGTCTAATCGCCCTTCTTTTTCTTCTTTCCGGTGCCTATGTCGTACGGGTCTTCAGCCGCCGCTTTCCACTCCCTGCGCTTGTCGGCGTAGTAGCGCACGTCCTGAAGCATGCTGTCGAACGTCTTTAGAATCCAATGCCCGAAGCGCAGGTCTTCCTTGTAATGGAGCACGTTGTCCTTCAGGAGGTCGTTTGCCCTCTTGGGGAGCTCCTTCGGCGGCTTCCCTTTGTCGCCCGCCTTGTCCTCCAGTTCGTAGACCTCCTTCTGGAAGGCCTTCATCTTCTCCTTGTTCTCGTCGAGGCGCTTCAGCCTTCCCAGGATCTTCGCGCAGTTGTCCTCCAGCGACTGCGTCCGGTCCTTGAGCCGATGGTACAGGTTCCCCATGTTGAGGTATCCGCTGAACCTGGACGGGACCTTGCGGTCCTCGAGGATGAAGTCGTGCTTGCATTTCTCCCACAGGGCGTCCCAGTTCTTCACGTACTCCTTCCATTTGGCCTCGCTAATCCAGTCCTCGGACTCGCCCTCGTAGGAATAGCCTGGTACCTCGTGCGCCGTGATGGGCTTGGTTTTATCGGCCCTTGGATGCGTCGACATGTAGAACTGGAGCTCCTGGAACTTCTTGAACCTCTCCCCGAACCTCCCCTTCTGGTAGGACACGGCCCGGAGCCCGCGCTCGACAATCTTGCGTATGTTCCACCACGATTCGCGGGCCGACTTCGGCCAGACGCCGCGGGCGAACGGGAGGTCGGCCGGCGTCCCCTCGATGATTACGATTTCCTTCTTCTTCTCCTTGAACCCGATAATCTTGAACGACGCTTCCGCGGTTATGCCCATCCAGTACATCTCGTATTCAACGCAGAACCCCTTCGGTATCGGAGGGGAGACGCGGAACTTGACGCGGTATCCCGTCTTGATGGCTGCGTTTATCTGGAAGACGTCTTCGTGGACAAGCACGATGTTGACGCCGACTTCCACCTTCGCGTCGACCGTGGACCAGAGGTCGAGGAAGCTCGGGAGCTTGAGGCCCGGCTCGACGTGCTCGAACCCCCCCTCGATCCCGGCGGAGATGCTCGCCTTGGCGTAGACGATGGCCTTGAACTTGACGAGGACGGCCGAGGCGATGTAGCCCGCGTAGGCCGTGAAATAGACCTCGATGAGCGTGAGGTTCGCCTGGACGGAATACCACTTGAAGGCGCGATGGTCCTCGTACTCCTTCCAGCCCCAGTACACGGTGGCCCCGCCCTCGAGGAACTTGAGCCCGAACTCGATGCCGTATCCCATGCCCGAGTTGCAGTTCTCGCCGAAGCCGTTGAAGACCGCGGTTATCAGCTTCCATGTCTTGAGCGTCGCCCCGATGGCCTGGGTGATTTTGTAGTAGAAGGAACCCGTCTTGCCGTTGCGGGTGAGCGAGATGTTGTAGTCGCTGAGGAAGTTCAGATCGAAGACCTCCTTGTCCAGGAAATCCTGGAACTCGGAGATCTTGCCGCCGGAGAGCTTGTCGAGGTCCAGTACGCCGCCGATTTCGTCGCCTTTGTTCTCGATTTTCGTGTGGTCCTGGAAATACTTGAAAACCGACGCCAGGACGCCCGATTTCTCCTCCTCGTCCTCGTCCTCTTCGCCGAACTTGTGGAACACAAGCGAGGGGTCCCTCGGCGACCCCTGCTCCTTCTTCTTCCTGGTGGGAGCGACGATTTCGAAGTACGTCGAGTTGGACAGGAATTCCGGGCCGGATTCGTCCTCCTTCTTCTCCTCCTCGGGCTCGTCGTAGCTGGAATCGGGCGCTTCCAGTTTCTGGTCCAGGTCATCCTCGTAGTCGTCGTATTCCTTGAGCGACTTCGAATCCTCGCCCCTGTCATCCTTGTTGGAGAATTGATCTATTACCTTGTTGCCGTTCGGGTCGAACGTGCTGCCCTTGGCGCCGACCTTGAAAGAGTTGTCCGGCAGCTTGAAGTCGTAGTGCAGGCAGAACTCGTCGGAGGGGTAGACCTCGACGATGGCCTGCAGCCTGTCGCAGGGGCCGGATGTCTCCGCGGGGGATTCGGGGTCGGGTACGCCGCCGGGCGAGGGGACCCCGCAGGACTCCACGCTCACGAGGTACTGCTTGGGCTTCATGAACGGGAACGCCAGCATGGACATGATGTCCGACACGAATCCGAAGCCGGTCTTCTTCTCCTCCTTCTCTTCGCCCTCGTCTTCCTCCCCTTCTTCCCCGTCCTCCTTCTTCGCTTCGGTCTTGGGCTTGTAGATGACGCCGCGGTCCTTGACGAGGTCGTAATCGACCTGGAAGAGGGCCTTTTCCATGTCGAAATCGTCCTCTTCCTCCTTCCCGTGCATCCCGAACTTGCCGAAGTCCAGCGGCAGCGAAATCGGGTTGCTCGCGCCCCTGAAGAGCGTCTCGTGCCAGCTCTGCGACGCCTGGTACGCCTTGAACGAGAACAGCGGCTTGCTCTTCTTGCTGAGCTCCGCCGCCTTGCCGCCGAGGTTGCCGGGGCTTGGGAGTATCGGCGTCCACTCGTGGCGCTGCTTCCAGTTCCTGTAGGGCCGTTCGGGCGTCTTGGGCTCCTCCTTCTCCTCTTCCTCGACGTCGGGCTCGAGGCCGAGCCGGTCCCCGACGGCCTTGAGCATGGCTTCGTGGATTTTCTTGGGATTGAAGCCGATGTTGGTCTCGTACAGGTTCTTTATCTTGTCGGTGACGTTGTCCTGGAGTTCCTTAATCTTCTTCTCGAGCTGTGGAGGCAGCCTGAGCTCGGACAGCGCGACGGCGGGCTTGATGACGTATTCCTGCACCTTCTCCGCGAACTGCGAGAAGCGGTCGACCCATCCCGCCTTGCCCTTGATTTTGTCGTAGACCTTGACGATGGGATGCCGCAGGAACGCGCCGGATCCGTCCTGGTAGATCTGCCTGCACCAGTGATCGTCCTTGTCCAGTGTAATCTCGATTTCGGTGGAATGCGGCGATTCCGCGGGTTTGGGCACGTGCGGGTCCGGGGTTTCGCGGCCGGCTATGACCTGGAGCACCGGGATGTATCCGCCGGGAGGATTCACCAGCGCCTGCTCGGGCACCTTGGCAAGGCTCTTGTCCGTCACGACCTCGAACGTCCCTTTGCCGCCCGGGCCGCGCTCGCGGGCCTTGTCCCCGTGCTTGACCGTGATGAACATCCTGTGGAGGTTGCAGGGGGATTCGAGGAGGCTGTCCCAGTCGGGTTCCGGCTCCTTCTCGTCCTCGTCGCCGTCTTTGTCCTTGAGCGGACACTGCTCGGTTGTTTTCGGTTCCTCGGCGGGCTTTACCTTGACCTTCTTCTCGCGGTTTTCCGGATCGGAATGCCATCCGTCCATGCCGACGAGAATAACCCGCTGCTCGATGGCCTTTTTCGCGTCGTCGGCTTTGCCCTTCACGAAGAACACCTTGCGGCTCACGGGTTTCCTGGTTCCAGCCGGGATTTCCAGCGTGTAGGCAGACCCTCCGAAAGCCGGGCTCAGAATCCTCACGCGGATGTCCTTGGCCGGGGGCTGGTCGGTCTTTACGCTAATCAACGCGCTGTTCTTCGTCTTGTCGTCCACCGAGAACTCGGTCGACTCGGCCGGGGAGATCCATGGGTCGGCGAACCCGATTTTCGGGACCTTGTTAATCTTGAGGTCGCAGGACGCGGGCGACCCGGCGGCGCAGTTGCGCACGGGCTTAATCTCGACCGTCTTCGTCTTGTTCTCCAGTTCGTTCTTGTACAAAAGCCTGACGCCCGCAGCGGACTTCGTCTCGCCCTGCGCGAAGAAGACCGGGTGATCGTCGCCCTCTTCGGTTTTTTCGACGCCCTGCTCGTCCTTGACCTTCTTCAGGTGCTTCCTGAATGCGTCGGGGCACTTGAGGACCGCGGCGCTGCCCTTCCACGGCGCGGGCTTGTCGAGCACGAGTTCGAAGGTGACGAATTCGCCGGGCAGGACCTTGTCCGTGTCCTTGACCGGCTTCTTGTCGAATCCGACCTTGGGAGTGTAGACCATGACCGCGCGGGAGGAGGCTTTCGAATCCAGTTCGCAGTTTTTGGGGCTCTTGATCTCGATTTTCTGCTCGGAATCGCTTTCGGTAGTGAATTCAATAGGGACGTCCACGGTCTCGGCGCCCGGAGGGAACTTCACCTCGACTTTCTTCACGGGTCCGGAGACCTCCACCGTGCAGGCGTCCGCTTTCACGGCCGGGGGCGCGACCTGAATCTTGAGGCTCTCCGCGTCGCCCTTGACGTAGGAGCAGGTCTTCGAGAGCGCTTCGGCGGGCAGCGAGACGACCCGCTTCTCGTGTATGGTCAGCGACTGCTTCGACCGGGACCCCGCCATGCACACGGTGTCGTCCTTGCCGACTATCGATATCACCGGGCTTTTCTTCGGGGCGGCCTTGAACTTGACCTTGAATTCCACGGACTCGTCCCCGTCGTTCTCGAAGGCGATTTTTTGTTCGTCGAACGCGTCGCTCTTGAGCGTCCCGTACTCGACCCCCTTCTTGGCGGGCTTCGATATCTGGACGGTGATCACCGCCTCGTCCCCGGCCGCGAACTCCTTCATGTCGGGCTCAACGAAGGAACCCTCATCGCCTCCGTCCGGGAAGGACAGGAACGGCACGTCCAGGACGTTGACCCACTGCCAGTCGGACGCGGGATTGGTCTCGCAGTCGTCCCCGTTCCGAATGGTCATGAGGAAGCTCGCGTCGACCAGCTCGTGGAACGTGACTTCGGCTTCGGCAGTCTTCGATTTCTTCGCGAATTTGGCCTTGAACTTCCTCTCCTCGGTGCTCTTGTCGTCCTTCTTGATGATCCCGAACATGGGCGACGCGAGCTCGACCTCGACCTCCTCGTGTGGCGCCTCGTTCATCTCGAGGAGGAACACGGCCTTGTCCCCCCTGGCGAACACGGGCATGTTCTTCGCCAGCACCTGAACCGAGGCGTCCGGGTCGAACCTGTAGTCGGGCTTGCCCTTGACCGGCCGCTCCCTGAACCCGACGAGCGGCTTGCGGACGTTGATGCGCATCGTGGAGGAGAGACCCTTGTCGCCCGACGCCGGCAGCGCCACGCAGCAATACGGGTTTCTCGGGAGGCGCTCTATTTCGAGGTTCAAATCCGCGTCGAACACGCCCCGGTCGAACGTGACGGGGATGAACATGGAATCCTTCTCCGGGCCAATCTCGAGGATTCTCTTGGATTTCGGCTTGAGCGCTGCACTGCGGATTCGCAGCGCCAGTCCCTTGCCGTCGCTCTCGGGCTTGGGCAGAGGGACGGTCAGCTTCAAAAGCAGCTCGTAGGTCTCGTTGATGAGGACCTCGTTCCTCTCCGCCACCTTGTTCGGCGAGATGTAGATCAGGCGCTTCTTCACCGTGATCTCGCGGAACGAGGTCTTCCCCTTGGCCTTGTATTCCGAGCTGGTCGACTTCACGGTCGCCTTCACGGGCTTGCCGTCGAACCAGTTCAGGAGTATCCCGGGCTTCGTGTCCTTGACGCCCTCGGCCGACGGCGGCTTGTCATAGTCCGGATCGTTGTCGAGGGGTACCAGGGGCTTCGAATATTCGGCGTCCTTCTCGAACTCGACCTTGAACTCGCGCTCCCTGGCCGGGGTCCCGGTTTTTCCGAACGCGGGGCACGTTATCTTCCCGAACTCCCCGGCTTCGGCGTTCTCGCCGATTCGCTTGACCTTGACTATTACCTTGTCCTTCCAGCCGTAGACCGCGGCTTTCGGCTCAATCCACGCGTCGTCCAGGACCAGCGCCGTTCCCTTGACCTTCACCTTGAGCTTGTGCTTGTCGTCCTTGGTCTTCGCGCAGGCGATCTTCTCCCTGGGAGGAAGAATCTCGAGGAACCTGTCGTCGACCTTGGCCGGGCAGTCGTCGACGAGCACCTTTATGGAGACATCGGCCTTGTCCTTCTTGAACCGCGCGACGTAAATCTTCCGCTTAGCCTTGCCGTCCGTGCCCTTCACATTCGCGAACAGCCCGGACACGAGCCCGGCAATCACGTCCCTCTGCCTGTTCGCCTTGGAAAGCTTGAGGACCACGGTCCCCTTGCCGAGCAGATCCAGCGACTCTTCGGTCCCGGAGGATGAGGAGGCCCCCTTCTTCTTGGCGGCCTTTATGGCGGGCGAGGCGAATGAGATCACCGGCGCGGGGAAGATCTTCGCCTTGAGGGTCTTCTCCTTCCCGAGCGTCACGCCGCTGCCGTCGATGGCCTCCAGCGAAATCTCCACGTCCTCCGGCTTCTTCTCGCCCGCCTCGTCGTTCTCGTATTTAATCTTGAAGGCCTGCTCCATGCCGATGACGCCCTTCGCGATTTTGATCTTCGCCTCTTCCGGTTCCAGGCGCCCGGCGGGCTTGGTGACAATCTTCACAAGCTCGGCGTCGCCGTCGGTCGACTTCTCCTTGAGGTCGATCTTGACGCTGAAAGTCTCGCCGTGCATGTAGTCGTCCTGGTGCGGCTTGAGCTTCTTCCCTCCGGAGAACAGGAACTCCGCGAAACCCGCGGTGTTGGTCTCCAGGACCTCGATTTCCGCCTCGAAGAACGACTTGTCGTTCCTATTCTTCCAGAGGTCCGAGTCGAGCGGGACGAGCGACAGTTTAATCTTCTTCTGGCCAGCCTTCTTGAGCACCACTTCCTTCTCGACGACGCCGGCAGGCTTGTCCGGGGTTTCCGGCCAGTCCTCGGCCTTGACCTCGAATTCGAGGGTGTCCTTCTTGGGGTCGTCGAGCTTGAAAGCCGGGCATTTGACCCGCGCCTCGACCTTTTCGCCCGTGAAGACCGCGGGCCTGGAACCGACGAGCTCGAGCTTGAGCTTCACCTTCTGCCCCTCGCGGTAGGGGCCCGCAGGCGTGAGGGTGTGCTCCTTGGGGAAGCTTATTATGCACCTGTCCAGGATCTTTATCGGCAGCGACGCGGCCTTGCCGCCCTTCGGCGTGTCTGTGAGGTCGTCGGATAGCTTTGCGAACCTGAGCTCGCCCTCGTCGCAGGAGCATGCGAACCCGAGCTTGACGTCGACCTTGTCGGCATCCGCCAACTCGAACGCCCCCGCCTCCACCTCGGAGCCGGACTTCGGCTTGAGCATGATTTTGCCGCCGGCCCCGGTCTTCCCTATCTTGCGGTCGAGCTTGACCGTCACGGTCGGCTTGTCGTCCACGTGGAAAATGTATCCCCCGGCCTTGTCCTTGTTCTTGTTCTTGTCCCATGCCTTCGGGGCGACGAACGAAACGGCCCTGGGAGGCAGGGCCTCAATCTCGAGGAAATCGCCGTCCTTGGGCGAGAAGAAGGCGCCGGCCGGCTTGTCGGTCTTCTGGAAGGCGAGCTTGACCTTCTTCTTTTCCGTTACGGAGATCTTCTTGAATTTTATCTTCGCAGTGACCGACTTCTCCCCGGGTTTGACTTTGATAATCGTGTTCACTTCGTCGTAGAGTTCGACGTCCAGGGCCGTGCTGACGATTTTGCCCGCTTCGACCTCAGGGCCCTGGGAATCGCCGGGAACGGGGTCGGAGAACGAGAGTTTCACCTCCGCCTCGTCGTCCCGGAAGAACGGCCCCGATGGATCCGGCTTGCCCGAGAACGAGACGGTCAGGCCCTTCTTGCACTTGACCTTCACCTTCTTCTTGGAGGAATCGGTCCTGAACGGGGCGGCGGCCTCGAATTCCACCTCGAATTCGCCGTCCTTCGCGGGATTGTCCTTCAGCTTGAGGACGACCTTCTTCTCCTTGGCATCGGCCTTCTTGAACTTGACGGCCCTCTCGCCCTCGAAGAGCGCGTCCTGGGCCTTGATGTTTCCAGCCGTCTTTTCCTCGGCGTCGTCCTTGAAGTCGGGTTGATGTTCGAGCTGAATCTTGAATTCAACCTCGTCGCCCTTGAAGAAGGGCCCCTTCTTCTCCGGGCCTAAGAGCGAGGCCTTGTTGGCAGCGAGGACCTTGACCTGCTTTGATGCGTTGTTGCCGGCCTTGCATCCGAATCCGTCCAGCTTGATTTCGGTCTTTGCGTTCGCTTCCTTGAGCTCCACCTCGACGGTCCCCTCGTCCTGCCCCTTGGGTATCGTGACGTCGGCCGTCTTCTTGCCGCCTATCGTGATCTCGCCGTACTTCTTGTCCTCGGTCGCGGGATTCTTGATGCTGAGCACGGCCTTCAGAGTCACCTTGTCCCCGGCGCAGTACTCGGGATGCGAGGGGGAAATCCACGCGTCGCCCTCGGCGAAGTTAATCGACAAGGCCTTCTCCACGGCGACCGTGAACTCGAAGTTGCTATCGTCCTTCCGGAAGAAGTCGGCGGGCTCGAACTCGATCTTCGTCTCAGGATGCCGTTCTATATCCTTCTTAATCTCTACCGCGAACGTCTTCTCCTGGGGATCGGTTTTCGAGAAATCCAGCGGGAAGTCGGCGAACAGCCCGGGGCACTTGAGCTTCCCGGCCGTCACGCTGGACTTGTCTTCGAAATTGTGCTTGTACTTGAGCTTCACGCGCACGTTCAGCTTCTCGCCTGGGAAGAACGGGCCCTTCTCCTTCGGGGCGAAGACGGAGACCTTGTTCTCCTGGTGGATTTTCAGGGACTGGCTCGTAGTGTCGCCGGCCTTGCAGTACTTGAACTTGTCGAGCTTGAACTTGGCGTTCAGGGGATATTCGAAATCGTCGCCGAACGTGTATTCGACGACGGCGTCTTTGGCCCCGGACGCGAATTTGACCGGCAGGCTCGCCTTGCCTGAAATGTCGAGCACGGCGAATTCGGCGTCGGAGGACGCGGGTCTGTCCAGAACGAAGTTCAGGCTCATCTTGTCGCCCGAGCAGATGTCCTTCTGGGGCGAGCGCCAGTCCTTGGCGAAGCCGAGTTTCGGCATCACGTCCACGAACAATACGAACGTGCGTTCGGCGTCGCCGGCAGCCGCGGAGCAGTTCTTGCTCCCTTCCACCGTGATGTCCCCCTCCTTGCCGCCCGTGTCCGAAAGGGTGACCTCCTGCGTCGCCTCGGAGACGTCCTTGCCGAATTTCAACGTGTGGGTCTTCTTCCCGAGCGCGCTGCCCTTGAGGGTGGCTTCGACATCAAGTTCGTGCTTTGACTCGCTGAGCTTGAGATGGACCACCGCCTTGCCCGCCCCGAAAGTGTTCGTGCGGGGCTTGAGGATTCCCGTGTCCTCCTTCTCCTCCACCTTCACGATTGAAACCGTCAGTTCCTTCGCCTCGACGTCCAGTTCCGCGGCCGCGGCGCCCCTGTACTTGACCGTGACCTTCCCGGATCCCGCGCGGGCAATGACCGCCTTGAGGACGAGGTCGGACTTCATCGATCCGGAAGCGGTCTGCTTGAACAGCGGGCACGAGGCTTCGAGGGGGTATTTATTCCCGTCCGGCGCATGGTTGATCACGCTGATTTCCACGGTCTGGCCCGTCACGAACGGCCCCTGCGTCTTAATCTCGGCAGTGATCGCCCCGACGACGTCGATGGAGAACTCGACGGTTTCAGTGCTCTTGTACCTGACAGTGACCGCATCGTGCCCGGTCTTGGCGAGCACTGCGGTCACGACGAGGTCCGACTTCATCTTGTCGGCGATTGCCTTCTCGAACAGGGGGCAGGAGACGGCAAGGTCGTGCTTGGCGCCGTCGGGGCTGGGATTGACGACCTGTATCCGGATCTTCTGCCCCTGGTACAGCGTGCCGGTGTCGAGGAGTTTGGCTTCTATGGCCATATGCCCGCTCCAGACTTGTTATTGGGACTTGCCTGATCCCCGCTCCTGTTCCATGCGGGCCCGCTTCTCGAGGGCCGCGATTTTCAGGCCCTCGTCCGCGTTCTTCCAGCCGAGAATCGCGCCTGCCCATGACGTTTTCGGGTCGGTGTCGAAATCCTCGTTGACCAGGATGAACATGAGGTGGATGTACCTCATGCAGTTGCCGAACTTGCCGATTCCGTAGGAATGGGCCTTTTCAAGGCCCTTGACCGCCCAGCGGCGCACCCCTTCCCCGCCCAGCGCAAGGCAAAGGCCGGGGTACATCTCCGGGAGCATTTTGCACATCTCGTCGATCTTCCTGATCTCGGAGTCCCCCTGGAACGCCTTCATCTGCTCGCCGCGTATCTGAAGCATCCATTCGACTCCAACAACTGCTTCTTCACGAAACGACCATGGAATCCGCCCGGGGCCTGGTGGCCCAGATGGCCTGAATCATCGCGTCGCAAAGGTAGGAGAAGGGCGGGGCCGGATCGCCGTCCGCCAAGGCGTACATCGAGCCCTGCAGCCGGAAGAGCGCGTCGATCTGCGCATGGAGAGCGGCATTCGCGCCCGCTTGGGCAAGCTTCCTCAGCCCCTCGAGCTCCGCTGCAAGGCCCCTGAGCCGGGCGCGCAAATCCGCGCCGCCCGGCGCGCCGGCAGCGCTCCCGGCGAATCCTGCGGCGTCCTTGAGCCCGAGAACGCGGTTCATGGCGGCCTTTACCGCATCGCCGGATTCCTCCCGCCCGCCGCCCGCGGCCGCCGCGGACATCCTGCCGAGGAGCGCCTCCATCTCTAGCCTGGCAGGCTCCGGCCCCGGTGCCGGTCTGCCGCCCGCGGCCGCGAGCCTGGGCTCGAGCATGGCGCGCTCGCCCGCGGTCAGCCTCGAATCCGCGGCAGTAGCGAGGAGGGCGAAGGCGGTATCGCCCGGCCTTTCAACGAGGGATGGCAGGGCCGGGAAGGACTGGAGCGCCGCCCATAGCCGGTCCGGGTCGAAGGCGGGGGCGGCGGATTCGACCTGGAGCACGAGAATCCTTGATGCCTCAACCCATGCCGAGCCTTTCTCGTCCCTGGCGGCCGCCAGGAAGCCCATGAGCCTGCCGTCGCCCGGCCTGTCGAACAGCATCTCCCGCAGAAGGGAAACGCGGGTCGCGCCGCGGTTTTCGACCGCAAGGGCCCACAGCTTCTTCCATCGCCCGACGGGAGGCTCGTCGAAGTCCACGTCTTCCGGCCTGCCTCCGGCCCATTGCCACAGGGCCCGCGTATCCAGGGATCCGGAGTATCGTTCGGCTATGAATCCCGCTGCTTCGGCGGAGTCCATTGTCACTGCCTGGCCTTTCCGCGTTTTGCGATTTCGGCCTTCCCGTCGGCGACGTCATACGTCCCGGCGGGGAGGATGACGTCGCGCCCGCAAGTGGGGCATGAGGCTGCAAGCTGGTTCTTTAAGTCGAACCTGAGCCTGCCTCTGGTCTCGGCTGGAATCTCGACGTCGACCATGAAGGACTGCGTGCATCCCTTGCACTGGACCTTGAACTTCACGCTCATCCCGGGCCCCTCCAACATCCGTCCGCCGAGCGGTTCCAAGAGGAGTGGGATTCGGCGGAACCCGGAATTATATCCGCGGTGCGGGGCGGTGGCAAACGGGTTCGGATGTCGGCAGCGGTGAAGAGTCGGGCGCGAGGTCGGCGATGCCGGCAACCGTCGAGGAGTCGTGGAGTCCGGGAAGGACTTGCACGGGCGAATGCGGACTGGAGTATTCATCCGCTCTGGGACGGAAATTCACCAGGATGTGCCCACCCCGATTCCCGGCATTACCCTGTGTCCGACCGGATCATAGAGGATGTCGATTGCTATCGTGGGGATGGTGAATCCGTGCAGGTAGAACCTGAATCCAACGCCTATGACGCTCATCACCTCGCGGACTCCGCAGTCGCGCACGGCCGATCCGTACTCGCAGAATCCGGTCAGCGCGCAGGTCCCGAAGATTTTGCGGTCTATGACCGGCTGGAAGAACGGAATCTGGTACTGGATGCCCGCGCAGCCGTATTGCCTGGCCCAGATGCTCTGGGATGCAATACCCCTCGTTCCCTCGGTGCCGCCGATTTTGAACAGGAACCTCGCGTCCGCCCCGTCGCTCAGGCCGCCGTATGCGAATACGGTCAGGCAATGTTTTTTCGGAAGCGCCAGCGTGTAGTGCCCGGAAGCCGTCGCGAGCAGCGCCCTGAGATTCGCGCCGAAAATCTCGTCTATCCACGATCCCTCAATCCGGACCCTTATGCCCTCGGAGAAGAAGTAATGGTAGTTCGTGTTGTCGTAAGCGAGCCATGCCGAGGCCATGTCGCCCCAGCCCGAGGATACGGGTCGCAGGGTGCTGCTCCAGTTAATCAGGTCGTGCCTCACCGTGAAGCTGCATCCGAGCGTCGCGGATTTGCCGAGCCTTGCGCCCAGGTCGAGGTTCACCTGCCAGAACTCGTCGTTGTAGGACTGGATGACCTCGCGTCCTTCATACTCGCGAAAGCTGTACTTCGTGTAGGATGTCGACAGCGACGCCGAGCAGCGGGAGAAGAAAATGGCCGGGTCCCTGGCGAGCATCCTCAGGTTGTAGCCCCTGGTGGCAATCCTGCCTCCGAAAAGGAGCGTCTTTCCAAGCCCCAGGAAGTTGTACTCCACAAGGTCGAACCCGACCTTGGTCTCGCCCTCGTACGAGGAAATCGAAGGGATTGGCGTGAGGGTCCATCTCTCGACGATTCGGATGAACATCAGCGGGGGCGTTTCATCGGGCCTGAAGACGACTTCGACGTCCGAGAACAGGCGCGTGTTCCTGACGCGCTGCTCGATTTCCTCCGGATTTGCGGACGACATCGAGCGGTCGTCGAGGAGCCCGGCGGCGGCCAGGATGACTTTTTCGTCGGTCCGCTCGTTGCCGAACACCCTCACCACGAAATCCCCGGGCTTCCCGTCCTGCGGGTATGCCGAGGCCGCGAAAGCCGGGATTAGGAATGGAAGGAGCCGGACCGACGTGCCGATTAGAGCCGCGAACCGGGCCGTTGCAGTGGCCATGAACCGGTGAATCCAACAATCCGGACGAGCCGCGCCGGCTTACGATGCCGGACGCCGGGCAAAACCGTTATTTTCCAATATCCGGGAGAGGAATCAACAGTAGAGCTTGCCCGGGTTCCGGGCTAATCCAGAATCGCGTCGTAGACGGGCGCGTGGACGAAGTGCGGGTGCCAGTACTCGCCAATCAAAGCCGCCGCATCCCCGGCGAAGCGGGGCGCGCCCAGGGCGGGAAGGAGGACGGATTTCAGGAGGCCGAACACGTCCACCGAGAGCCCGAAGAAGACGTGCCTTTCCTTCCTCTCGCGCCTTGGCTTGTAGCCGTCCGTGGCATAGCCGACGTAGAACTCGAGATACTTCGCCGCGGTCTCGCGAATCGCCGGTATGCCGTCCAGTTTCAGCACCATGAAGTACTTCTGCCCCGAATAGTCCTCGGCCATGTTGTAATCCACGTCTCTGAAACGCGAGGTCGGCGCATACCAGAACCTGAAATCAATCGCACGGTCGAGCCACGGGACGAGGTCGAGAAGCGCGCCTAGGCAGGAACCCGCGAAATTGAACGCCACGTCCCACCATGAGAAGCCGTAGTCGAAATATGCGTCCTCGATTTCCGAGAACAGGAACACCGCCTGCACGGCCGCGATTCCGATGATCTCCGACAGCACGGCGCCTGCGCCCGACCAGTTCAGGAGCCCGCTGAATCCCCTTGTCAGCAAGTAGCATGCCCAGGCGTGCCCGAGCTTGTCCGCTCCGCCTGCATAGGAGTCCTGCTCCATGTTTCCCTCGCGCGTCATGTGGAACCTCCCGGGCTCCTCGTCCCACCAGAACGCGAAACCGTACACTGCGTATCCCCCGATGCAGAGCGCGGAGAGGCCGGTGACGGCCAGGAAGCGATCGGCGTGGAACTCGTCGGCATCGCCAATCTGCGAATCCGCGACGCCGGATTCGGCGGCCTGCCATCCTTGGGCGCGGTCGTCGAGCAGCGAGATGCTCTCCGGGGCGGAAAGCGCGGTTTCGGGCGCAACGGCCGCGAGCGCCGCCGCGAGAAGGAACGCAACTGTTCGCATGCGCTATATTTACAATTTTATTGTTGATTTTTGCACGGAAATCTGGGATTCCATCTTCTGCTATGGCCGGAGTTTGACGGAGGATCAGATGCCCTACGACAAGGAAATGGACAAGGAACTCTTCTCTGAAGTCAAGGAATTCGAAAGAACGCGAATCCGTGTCGGCGTTTTTTCATATAACGACGGACCCAGGAAGATTCAGCTTGCCAGGGAGAACAAGAACCGCGACGAGGAATGGCGTTTCGCCAAGCTGGGAAGGCTCTCGAAAGACGAGGCCGAAGCCCTCCTCCCCATGGTCCAGCATGCAATAGAGAACCTGAAGAAGGAACAGTCATAAATCCGGGCCATGAATTCCAAATCAAAGGCCCGGGTTTTCCTGCCTGCCACTGCGGACGAGATGCGCGGGTCCGGGCCGCACAACCTCGACGTCATCATCGTAACGGGCGACGCCTACGTTGATCATCCCTCATTCGGTGCCGCGCTGGTCGGGCGCTATCTCGAAAGCCTCGGTCTCGAAGTCGGGATCATCGCCCAGCCGGACTGGTCGCGCACCGAATCGTTCAGGGTTCTCGGCAGGCCGAGGCTGTTTTTCGGGGTGACCGCCGGCAATCTCGACTCCCGGCTCGCGGGACGCACGGCGCAGAGGAAAGTAAGGAACGACGACGCATATTCGCCCGGCGGCGTGCCGCGCATGAGGCCCGACCTGCCGACGATTGTCTACGCGCACAGGATAAGGCAGGCCTATCCCGGCGTCCCGATTGTCCTGGGCGGCATAGAGGCGTCGCTCCGGCGCTTCGCCCATTACGATTTCTGGTCGGATTCGGTGCGGCAGCCCTTGCTGCTCGACTCCAAGGCGGACCTGCTTGTATTCGGCATGGCGGAGCTGCAGCTTGGCATGCTCGTGGAAGCGCTCGGGGCGGGACGGAAAATCGGGGAAATCCGCGACATACCGGGCACCGAGTTCCCTCTCGGGGCCTCGGAAGTCCCATCGGGGTTCCCGCCGGGCTTCGTGGAACTCCCGCCGTTCGAGGAAGTCGCTGCGAATCCCGGCGCTTTCGCGGAAATGACGGCCGCCATCCACATGCATGCCCGCAGGCCTTCGGGGCCGCCGCTCGCTCAGAGGTCGGGGACGAGGGCAGTGGTCGCCAATCCGCCGGCGCCCCCAATCGACGGCCGGACCCTTGACGGCCTGTACGACCTGCCGTTCACGCGTATGGAGCACCCGTCGTGCCGCGGCAGGGTGCCGGCCCTCGAGATGATAAAAGATTCGGTGACGATCCACCGGGGATGCTTCGGTGGCTGCTCGTTCTGCTCGCTCGCGCTGCACCAGGGGCCTGCGATTTCCAGCAGGAGCCCCGCCTCAATCCGCCGGGAAATCGAGGCGATTGCGTCGGCGGAAGGCTTCAGCGGGATGATATCCGACATAGGAGGTCCCACGGCCAACATGTACGGCATGGGCTGTTCGGACCCCTCTGCCGGGGAGAAATGCAGGAGACCAAGCTGCCTCTACCCCCGGATCTGTGCGAAACTGAACGCCGACCATGCTCCGCTTATGGATCTGATGCGAAGCCTCGCGGGAATCAGGGGAGTTAAAAAAGTGCTGGTCAATTCCGGCGTCCGCATGGACCTAGCCCTCGAATCCAGGGACTACATAAGGTTGCTGGCCGCGGAACACACAGGCGGACTGCTCTCCGTGGCTCCGGAGCACACTGAGGACACCGTCCTGGACGCGATGGGCAAGCCGGCATTCAGCGTCTACGAGGAGTTCGAGGAGGAATTCCAATCCGCATGCGCGGCTGCAGGCAGGAAGCAGCACCTTTCGCTCTACATCATGGCGGGCCATCCCGGGTGCACAATGGAGCACGCAAAGGCGATGGCGAGGAGGCTCAAGGCCGCGGGACTTGCGCCGCGCCAGGTCCAGGAATTCATCCCGGTCCCCCTGACGGTTTCCACCTGCATGTATCACTCCGGGCTGAATCCCTTCGGCATGAAACCGGTGTACGCCTCAAAAAAGCTCTCGGAGAAGCGGGCGCAGAAGGAGATGATTTTCCGCGCCTCGCGGAAAATCAGGGGATTCTGAATTCCGTGTTCTCGGCGACCGTGACCACCACCCCGCTTCCGATGTTGATCCTGGCAAAGCAGCCCTGCCGTACCCTGACCACGTCTCCGCGCGCGAGCCTCACTCTCCCGCGCTTGACGGTCACTTCCCCGGCGTCGCGCCTGATGACAATCTCCCCTCCCTCCCCGCAGACCTGGAGCTCACGGTCGGCTAGTGGCGGAGGAGGAGGCGAGGCGGAGGGAGTCGCGCGCCGGAACTGGGGCTGCTTCTCTTTGCGGGGTTTTTCGCCGCCTGCGGCGGGGCCTGGCGCCGGGACCGCCTCCTTGCGCGGCTTCAGCTCGACCGAATCGACCACTCCCGACGCGGTGGAAACGCCTGCTTTGGAGGGTTTGAGGCCTGGTTCCGGGGTTGGAGCGCCGGTTTCCGCGGAATCAGGCTTCCCGGTCGGGGCCGGATCAGTCGCGGGCTTCGGATTGAGGGCCGGATTCGCGCTGGAATCGGCGCCGCGTTCCGGGATTGCGGGCAGGTCTTCGCCGGGAATCGCCGGCCGTTCGACCGCGCCGCCCTCCGGGGCGGATGGAGAGGACTCGGCCGGCGGGTCCGCGGGATTCCGGGGACCGTCCCCATCGCCGCCCGCCGCAGACGCGGGATTTCCGGCGATTTCCGGCCGGGCCGTATCAGTCCCGGGCGCTCCGGCTGGATTCGACGGTTCGGTGCCGCCGGGGGCAGGATCAGGCGGCGCCGGCTGCCGGGCCCCCGATGCAGGACCGGGTTCCCTGGAGACGTCCGCTCCCTGCGATCCCGCGGAGCCGCATTGAGCCCCTGCAGCGACCGCGATCCGTTCCCCTGCGGAAACCACGTTTATGTATCCGTTCCTGTCGATGTTCGCGGTTCCGCCGTGGCCGAGCGACGCGGATCCGCGCTGTCCGGTGGCCCCAATCCAAATCTCCTTGGTCCGGTTCATCATCGATGTCCGGACGGCTACGCCGCCGGATTCAACGTCGAAGTCCAGAGACGTTTCCTGGAAACCCTTCTCGTATCCCGATCCGCCGTCGTCCATGTGAATCGTGCCCGCGGACGGGAGCAGCACGTCGCATCCCTTGAACCACGACTTGACCGTCACGGAGGAATCGGACTGGCCGGGCGTGATTGAGATTGAGGATGCGGGCATGGGGACGACGCGGAAACGCCCGCACTTGACCGACAGGGGGGTTTTCTCGAAATAACCGTCCACGGCGACTCCGGTCGCGTCGAACTCGAG
The DNA here is from genome assembly GCA_020723505.1 of Candidatus Kuenenia stuttgartensis. Lineage (GTDB taxonomy): Bacteria > Planctomycetota > JAKEIC01 > JAKEIC01 > DYIT01 > DYIT01. Next base: position 13,815 of record DYIT01000011.1, on the reverse strand, counting down.
CTCGCCCTGGCGGTTCTCCATGACCTGGATGTGGAGGATTCCCTTGCCCCGAAGCCTGAGCCTGTCCCCGCCTGCAAGCGCGATTTCAGCCTGCCCGCCCCACATCGTCACTGCGGACGGGGCGAAGAGCTTCTTCTTCTGCCCTTCGAGAAGGAGTTCGGTCTCGTCGCGGCTCCTGACCTCGATTCGGTCCGTGGTGACCGATATCTCGCCGATTGGTTCCGCCGCTGACAGGAACTTCCCCGTGGCGGCGGAATAGACGGCCGCCGCTGCGGCGGCGAGGAAGAACAGGACGATAATCCTCCTCGTCCAGTTCCTTTTCCTCTTGATTCTGATTGTAACTTTAGAGGCCATGCAGTCCGTTCGCCGGGTTATGAAATCAGGCCGATTGTTTCCAGTATTTTAGCAATTATTCAATAAAACTCCTGCAGGAGGCGGGAGTTTATTCCGGCACGATGCCGACGCGCACGCCGGATCCCTCGACCGGATAGACGGTCTTCGCCTCCCCGGCGTCGCCGAACCTGACCGATCCGGCCTGTGCGGCGGGTATCAGGTCCTTCATGATGCCGTCCATGCATTTCGGATTCGTGAGGATTTGAAGCTCGTCCCCCGCGGCTTCCACGATTAATTCCCTGAGGCGCGTCTTGAGCGAGACGTGGTTCTCGGTCTTGTAGCGCCTCGCGCAGGAGATTATCCCGACGGCAAGCGATCCGGCCGAGGCGGCATCGGCGTCGAAGGGGATTTTCCCGGAATCAGGCCACGGCGAGACGTGGATGGACCTCTCGCCCCCGCGCAGCGGGCTCGACATGAAGATTTCCTCGGTTATGAAGGGCATAATCGGCGCGAACATCCTGAGAATCGAGTCGAGGCACGTGCGGAGAGCCTCGCATGCGCTCTCCCACGCCGCCCTGCCCCGCGCGTCCGCGTTGTAGAGCCTGTCCTTGGAGATCTCGAGGTAGTTGTCGCAGAACCTGGTCCAGAAGAATCTCTCGAGCGCCGTCTTTGCGTGGCTGTACTCGTACTTCTCGAACGATTCCGTCGCCCCTTTCACCAAATCGCGGAGCTCGGACAGAATCCAGAGGTCGAGAGGCTCCGAGACGGCCCCGCCGCCACCGTACTTCTCGAGATGCGGGATGGAAAACTTCGCCACGTTCCAGAGCTTGACGGCGATTTTCTGCCCGGCCTTGACGTCATCCTCGAAGAACCTCAGGTTCTGCCCGAGGCTTGCCCCCGCCGCCCAGAATCTCAGCGCGTCGGCGGAGTACTTCCCGACTATCTCGCCGACGGTCACGAAATTCCCCTTGCTCTTGCTGAACGGCTTGCCCTTGGCGTCGAGCCCCCAGCCGGAAATCATGGCGTCGCGGAAAGGCAGCGAATCCGTGTGCAGGTGCGACTTGAGCGTCGTGTAGAAAAGCCACGTCCTTATGATCTCGAACGCCTGGGGCCTCATGGTCATGGGATACATGCTCCCGATTCTCGAATCCGCCTCCCTCCACCTCGCGTTGATGAGAGGAGTGACCGACGAGGTCATCCACGTGTCCATGACGTCCATCTCGGGATCGAAGCCGGATCCGCCGCATTTCCCGCACCTGCTCCCCTCGGGGGGCGGGTTCTCCCTGGGGTCGACCGGCAGATGCCCGTCCCCGGGTATGAGCACTTCCCCGCAGCCCTTGCAGTACCACACCGGGAACGGCACTCCGAAGTACCTCTGCCTCGAAATGCACCAGTCCCAGCTCAGGCCGTTCACCCAATGGTCGTAGTTGGTCTTCATGAAGGCCGGATACCAGCGCAGCTCCTCGCCCCTGCGCAGCAGATCATCCTTGATGTCGAGTATGCGGATGAACCACTGCGGAGCCTTGAGGAACTCCACCGTCGTGCCGCACCTCTCATGGACGTTCAGCGCATGCTCGACCGGCTTCGTGCCGCGCAGAAGACCGCTGCTTTCGAGGATTCGCAGAATTTCCTTCCTCCCTGCGGCTACGTTCATCCCGGCGATGGGTCCGGCCAGGGAGTTGAACGTGCCGTCCCTGTCCAGAATCGCCCTCGTCTCGAGCCTGTCGGCGCGCCATTTCCTGATGTCCTCGACGTCGCCGAACGTGCAGACCATCATCAGACCCGTGCCCACGTCGAGCGAGACCGCCTCGCTCTCGAGCACGGGCACCTCGTGGCCGTAGACCGGGACCTTCGCTTTCTTCCCCGCAAGACCCTTGTGCCTTTCATCCGCAGGATTCACGTAGAGCGCCACGCATGCGCCCAGGAGCTCGGGCCTCGTCGTGGAAATCACCCCCTCCCTTCCGCCGCCCAGGTCGAAGGAGATGTCGTGCATCCCCGATGTCTCGTTCGCGTCCTCGAGGTCGGCCTGCGCGAGCGACGTCGTGCACAGGGTGCACCACATCGAGGGCGCGTCCTCCCTGTACATCCTCCCTTTCCGGTACAGGTCGATGAACGACCTCTGGGAAATCCGGCGGCACACAGGGTCTATCGTGGTGTAAAGGAGGGACCAGTCGCACGATATGGCCAGCATGCGCCAGAGCTCCTCGTAGGTCTTCTCTACGAGGGTCGTCTCCTTGAGGCACATTCGCACGAATTCGGCGCGCGACATCTTCCTCCGGTCCACCTTGTATTTCTTCTCGACGTGCCGCTCCGTGGGGAGGCCGTTGTCGTCGAACCCCATGGGATAGAAGATGTTGTATCCCCGCATGCGGCGGTACCTGACCACGATTTCCGCCTGCGTGTAGCTCAAGGCGTGGCCCACGTGCAGGGTATCGGCAGAGACAGTGGGAGGCGGCGTGTCAACGGAGTACACCGGCGCGTTCGAGGCGGGATCGTAGGAGTAAATCCTGTCGGCGTCCCAGCGTTTCTGCCACTTGAGCTCGATTTCCGCGGCGTTGTAGTTCTTGGGCAATTCCATGACGGATCCTCATGCAGGGGCAAAACAGCATCGCCGGCGCAACCAGCCGGCGAACGCGAAGGATTGCTCGATCGGGGATGCAAAGTCAAGGAGAAAGTCCATACGCACCCGGGCCGAAACCCAATCCTGCAGCGCCAGTCCGGGCAAGGGATCGGCCCTTGCGACTTGAAACGAGATGGGAGCCGGATTCCGGCTTTCGCCGGAATTACAATCTTCCTGTCCCGGGGAACTCATCGCTTTTCGCCCGGATCGCCCGCCAAGCCCGAGACGACGATTGAATGCCTGGAGAGGATCGCCGCGCCGATTACCCTCCTGCCCTGCGGATTGTACAGGCTCAGTATCGATACCGAAATCGGGGACGATCCGCTCGACACCGGATCGAAGACCACGCGGGCTACCGGGACCCTGCCCTTGGCAAGGCCTCCTCCGGCATGAAGTGCGACTATCCGCGTGACCCCGGTCCCGTATGATTGCGGGTCCGACATCGGCGCCCCCGGGAAACCGCCGCCATCAGCCGATTCCACGCGCATGACCCTGGCGATTGACGGATTGAACCGAAGCTCGATTGTGTACGCGGCCAGCTCCTCTTCCCCGCAGTCGATGAAGATATCGACGGATCCGGCCGGGACCCGGCGCGCCTGCTCAGACTTCGCCGGCCCTGCGGACCCGGCCGATGGCTCTTCCATGGCGGCTTCATCTGCTTCCGCCGGCGCAGCTGCGGACTCGTACCTCTCCCCGCCTGCCGCGCAGCCTGCCAGCGCGATAGCGAGGATGAAAACAGCGGGTTTCAACTTTCATTTCTCCGAAAACTGGAATCCGGTGATCATCAGGGCGTCACCCACGTCGATTACCCCGTCCCCGTTCATGTCGAATTCGGGATTGAAGGAGACCTCGCCGCCCTTCGACAGCATGCCGCAGATGGCAAGTGCGTCGCCGGAATCGGTCCTGCCGTCCCTGTTCACGTCGCCATGCGCATGCCGCTCCCCGGCAATCGATTCCGCCTTCTTCTGAAGCTCGAGCGCCAAATCGCGCGTGCTGGACACCTCTGATTCGAGCAGGGACACGGTCTCCCCGTACGCCGAGACCTGCCTGCGGAGCGACTCGATGGACGCCTCCTTCTCGGCCAGGGCCGAGGCGAACTGATCGCGGGTCGCGGACGCATTGGCGAGATCCGCCGCCAGGCCGGCTATGTTCCGCTTCTGCCGCCCGACCTCCGCTTCGAGGAAGTCCATGCCCGTCTTGAGCACCCGGGCCTCTTCCAGGGCGGATTTGAGCAGGACCGCGGTCCCGTCCGCACGCCTCCGCTCGGTATCAATCAGCGCTTTCAGCATGGCGGTCTCTTCAGCATGCCTTGCCGCAATGGCTTCTATCTCCCTCGCGACAAGACCGCCTGCGCCGGGGGCATCGTCCCGCTCAATTCCGGTCGCCGCCGGCGCGGCGGCGGAATTGAGGAGCTCAGACGTCCCCAGGGCGAAACCCGCGACGAAAAGAACGGAAGCCGCAACGGCAGCTGCGGCAACGTACGCGAACGGAATCCGGGCTGGCGCGGCCTGCGCGGGCGCCGCCTTCAGGGCAAGCGCCCCGATGGCCCGGTCGACTTCTTCCGGTATCGGCACGTCGGCGAGGGCGCCTTTCCCGGCCCTCAGCGCCGGGAGTAGCCCGGCAAGTCCGGACCGGCGCCTCGAACAGCCGGCGCACGAGGCGAGGTGCTCTTCAATCCGCGCCGCCGCCGCAGGATCCAGACGGCCGTCCAGGAAGTCGGCCAGCAGGTCCCCGGGGATTTCCCTGCAATCCCCGTCCGCAACATCTTTTCCATCTTCAGGTTTCGCCATGTCAATCCGCTTTCTTTCAGGGTTTTCAGAAATCGTTCGGCGTTCTCAGTGTCGAATGTGCGTCAGTATTATTCTGCACTCCATCGTAAGACCATCCCTTGAATCGAATCGTTCGGGCTGCCATGAATTCAAGCAATGAAACTCGTACCAGGTTCACTTAAAACCCATTTTTCCCCTGAGCATCTCGAGCCCGTTGTGGGCTCTGGACTTCACCGTGCCCTCTGGAATGCCAAGCACCTCGGCAATCTCGGAACACGCCATGCCGTCCAGGACCCTGAGGATTATGACCTCCCTGTATATTTCAGGCAGCCTGCCCAGGGCGGCGGCGGCTTTTTCGGCCAGGTCGGATTCCTCGGCTTGCGACGACGGATCTCCGCCTCCCGCAATGGATTCCGCGTCCTCAACTTTCGACGGAAGCCTGCGCCTGCTGGAAATCATGTTAAGGCAGATGCTCCTTGCCGCCTTGAACAGAAGCGTGGATAGCTTCGCCTCGGGCCGGTATTCCGGGATTTTCCGGAACAGGTATCCGAACGTCTCCTGGAGCGCATCCGCGGCCAAATCCCTGTCGCCAATCATGCGGAAGGCGAAGTTCATTATCTTCTGCCTGTGACGGCGATATAGTTCCGAAAAGGCGCTCCCGTCTCCGGCTTTGAACATGCGGACGAGGTCATCGTCCGACGGCTCCCCGGTTCTCACGCGAGGAACCTTTCCGCGTCAAGCGCGGCCATGGCCCCCATGCCCGCAGCTATGACGGCCTGCTTGTATTTGGGGTCAATCACGTCGCCTGCCGCGAATACTCCTTCCATGCTCGTCTTCGTGCCGTCGCTGACGATTATGTAGCCCTTGTCGTCCATCTCGATCTGGCCCTTGAAGACGGCTGTGGCCGGGGAATGCCCGATGGCAATGAACACGCCGTCGAACGGCTTCACTTCCTCCATGCCCCGCGCGTCCCTGACCCTCACGCCCCCCACGGTGCCGGCTTCGTTGCCGACGATTTCCGCGATTACCGTGTCGAGCATGAAGTCGATCTTGTGATTCCGGTCAATCCGGTCCACGAGGATTTTCGACGCGCGGAATTCCTTCCTCCTGTGGATGATCGTGACGCTGTCGGCGAACCTCGCGAGGTGCTCCGCTTCGGTGAAAGCCGCGTCGCCTCCTCCAATGACTGCCACCTTCTTTCTCCTGAAGAACGGCGCGTCGCACGTGGCGCATGCCGAGACCCCCCTGCCGAGAAAAGCCTTTTCCGACGGCAGGCCGAGCCAGTTGGGAGTCGCGCCAGTGGCGATTATCACGGCTTCGGATTCCGCGGTGCCCGACATGTGGACCACCTTCTTGACAGCCCCGGAGAAGTCGACCTCGTCTGCGTCTCCGAAAACGAACTCTGTCCCGAAACGCTCCGCCTGGCTCCTCATGGCCATCATGAGCGCAGGACCTTTGATTCCCTCTGGAAATCCCGGGAAATTCTCGACTTCCGTCGTTTCGGTGAGCTGCCCCCCTGGTTTCATGCCTTCAACCAAGGTGGTGGCGATGCCTTCCCTGGCAGCATAGATAGCCGCCGTGAGTCCTGCCGGTCCGCTGCCGATTATCGTGAGGCGTTTCATCATGGGATTCCTGAAACGGGATTCCTTTTTGCCAAGGCTTGAGTCGCGTGATATCATACATTACATGGAGATGAACGCAATTCCGCTTCGACACGGGTCCGTGGAAATGGTGGGTGAAATGCGCAAACGCATCGTCATGGAGCGCTTCGGCAGACTCAAGGATTTGGAAAGGTCTTTCGACCTCGAATTCTGGCAATGCCAGGATGCAGGCGTGCGGTTCGCAGCTGCATGGGATCTTGTAGTCACAGCGTCTTTGATAAAAGGGATAAATGCCCGCGAACTCAGACTTCAAAGATCTGTTGAAAATTTTCAACGCACGGCACGTTAAATATCTGATTATCGGCGGTTACGCCGTAGTCTATTACACTGAGCCTCGTTACACCAAGGATCTGGACATCTGGATTGATGAGAACAAGGAGAACGCTGCCAGCGTATATGCTGCATTGACGGAATTCGGAGCTCCCTTGAAGGGCTTGACCCCCGAAGACTTCTCAAAACCCGGTTATACCTATCAAATCGGGATAGCACCCTCCAGAATCGATATTATCATGGCGGACGAAGGATTGGCATTTGCCGACGCATGGTCAAGACGCGTAGATACTTATTTCGATGACGTGCCCGTAAGATTAATCAGCAGGAAGGATCTTATCACACTCAAATCCGCATCCGGGCGGCCCAGAGACCGTCTGGATTTGGATGCATTAGCGGAAGCCGGGAAAACTGCCCGCAAACCGTCGAAACCCGCCAGGAAGCGAAAATCGGGACCTGCTGTGTGAATACGATGCCTAATCCACCCTCCCGGAAATGACTTGAGCGCCCATGAAAGGCCTATTATAATACCGCGTTCATCCTTTGAGGGGCGGCATGCCCCGGGATGAAGGCTACTTATGCAGGTTCAAGCCATGATGCACCTTAGAACCCTTCTTGACTGGGACTCGAAGACGGTTCTTCGCGTTCTTGAGAACTCGATTCATATAAAGGGCAATCCCCGCCTCTACGGCAAGGCGCTGGAGAACAAGGTCCTCGGGATGCTTTTCGAGAAGACCTCCACGCGCACGAGGGTGAGTTTCGAAGCCGCCATGACCCAGATGGGCGGGCACGGGATTTACCTGGACTGGAAATCGACGAATATCAAGGAAGGAGTGGAGCTTGCGGATGAGGTCAAGTGCCTCGACAGGTACTGCGATGCAATAACCGCAAGGGTATACAGGCACGAGACCATACAGACATTCATCAAGCACTCCAGGGTCCCCGTAATCAACGCGCTCTGCGACAGGTTCCATCCCTGCCAGGCCATGGCAGACATGCTGACCATAAAGGAGAAGCTCGGCGGTTTCGAGGGGAAGAAGCTCGCATACGTAGGCGACGGGAACAACGTGTGCAATTCTCTCATCATCGCGGCCGCCAAGGTTGGCATGAAAATCGCCGCCGGATGCCCGAAGGGGTACGAACCGCTGCCCGAGGCGGTGGAAGCCGGCCGCAAGGCGGGAGTTCTGGATCTCACGACCGATCCCGACAAGGCTGTCCGGAACGCCGACGTCGTTTACACAGATACATGGGTATCCATGGGACAGGAGGCCGAGAAGGAGAAGAGGCTTCCGGTGTTCAAGCCTTACCAGGTCGACCGCAAGAAGCTCGGCAAGGCCCTTTTCATGCACTGCCTGCCTGCGTACCGCGGCCTGGAGGTGACGTCCGAGGTCCTGGACTCGAAGCAGTCCGTGGTTTTCGACCAGGCCGAGAACAGGCTTCACGCCCAGAAAGCCATATTGCTGGCATGCCTTGATCTGCAGCCCTGATTTCCCGGCCAGCGGGGAATCGGCGGTAGCTCATCCGTTCATGCAAGGTGCGGGCTTCAACGCCCCTGATTTCCGGAGGAAGATATGAAGAGGAAAAAAGTCCTGATTATCGGAGCGGCTGGAAGGGACTTCCACAACTTCAACGTAATCTACAGGGACGATCCGGCCTGCGAGGTCGTCGGCTTCACCGCCGCCCAGATCCCGGGCATCGTCGGACGGACCTACCCGCCCGAGCTGGCAGGCAGGCTCTACCCCGAGGGCATACAGATATACGACGAGGACCAGGACCTCGAGAGGATAATCCGGGAGAAAGACGTCGACGAGGCCGTGTTCTCGTACAGCGACGTCCCGTACGAGCAGGTGATGAGCATCGGATCCAGGGTGAACGCCGCCGGGGCGGCTTTCGTGATTCCGGATTTGCTCAGGGCCCAGATTCCCAGTTCGAAACCCGTCATCTCGGTGTGCGCCGTGCGGACCGGATGCGGGAAGAGCCAGACTTCGAGGCTCATAGCCCGCCTGCTGCGCGACAAGGGGCGCAAGGTCGCGGCAATCCGCCATCCCATGCCCTACGGCGCGCGTCTCCTCGACCAGAAGGTGCAGAGGTTCGCCGAATACCCGGACCTCGAGAAGCACAATTGCACAATCGAGGAGATGGAGGAATACGAGCCATACATCGAGAACGGGCTCGTGATATTCGCGGGTGTGGACTACGCCGCCATACTCGCCGAGGCCGAGAAGGAGGCCGAGATAATCCTCTGGGACGGGGGGAACAACGACCTGCCTTTCTACAAGAGCTCCTTCCACATCGTTGTGGCCGATCCGCACAGGTCGGGCCACGAGAGCAGATACTATCCGGGCGAGCTGAACGTGAGGCTTGCGAACGTGCTCATCATCAACAAGGTGGACACGGCCGACAAGGCGGAGATCAGGAAGCTGTCCGAGAACCTGGGCAGGCTGAACGGATCCGCGACGATAATACAGGCCGAGTCGCCCGTGACGGTCGAAGACGCGTCGCTCATCAAGGGCAAGAGGGTGCTGTGCGTGGAGGACGGCCCGACGACTACGCACGGCGAGATGAAGTTCGGCGCCGCGGAAGTGGCGGCCAGGAAGCTCGGTGCCGCAGAAATCGTGGACCCGAGGCCTTACCTCAAGGGAAGCCTTAAGCAGACGTTCAAGAAATACCAGGGAATCGGCAAGATTCTCCCGGCCATGGGCTACAGCAAGGCGCAGATAAAGGACCTCGAGGCGACAATCAACGCCGCCGACTGCGATTCCGTGGTGATCGGGACTCCAATCGACCTCGTGCGGATTATCAAAGTGAACAAGCCGGCTGTGAGAGTCAGGTACCACTACGCCGACAAGGGGAAGCCGGGGCTCGTCGATCTGGTGGAAAAGTTCCTCGATTCGGCGGCACGCGGCGGCAAGGGCGGGAAATGAGGCGTGGAACCACGGATTCGAGGTCCGGAACCGTTCCCGGAAGCGGGAGCGGCCGGTTCCGGTCCGAGATCCTCGGCGTCGAAGTCGAGAGAGGCCCGGACGGCATGCTGGCGGCCGAGGTTTCGGGCATGGCCGCCGGGTTCATGAAGCCCCTGATTGACAGGTTCTTCCGCACCCTGAACGGCCTGAAAATCATCGCCGAGAAGGACGGCGGCAACGTCTACAACCTCTACAATCCCCCGCAACCCAGCGAGGCGGGGCTGAGGGCGCTTTCGAGGAAGCTCAAGGACATCCTCTACGGCCACGTCTTCCCGGCCACGGTCAACATAGCCATCACCCAGTCCTGCCAGTGCCGTTGCCTCCACTGCTCCGCCGACCTGTTCCGGCGGCACGGCGAACGGGAGCTCGAGAAATCCGAAGTTGTCAGGGTCATCGACGAGGCAATCGGGCTGGGCGCGAACCTGATTATCTTCACCGGCGGAGAACCCATGCTCAGGCCGGAAATCTTCGAGTTCATCCGCCGGGTTGACAGGTCCAAAGCCGTCGCGATGATTTTCACGAACGGGCTTCTGCTCGGAGGGGACGCCGCGTCCAGGCTCGCAGACGCCGGGCTCTATTCCCTGAACGTGTCCCTGGACGGACCGGATTCAGGCACGCACGACGGCCTGAGGAAGTCCGACGGGTGCTTCGACGCGGCCTTGAGGGGCGCGGAACAATGCCGCAAGGCCGGCATCCTCACCGGCGTCTCGACGTACGCCACGCGGGAAAACCTCGCCTCCGGGGACCTGGAGCGTCTGATTGAGCTCGCGAGGTCCGAGGGGTTCCACGAGGTCACGGTCTTCGACTGCATTCCTTCGGGGAAATTCCTCGGTAAGACTGATCTCATGCTGACCGCCGCGGAGAAGAAACGGGTCGTCGAAATCGGCAAGCGCCAGCATGCGATGAAGCATCCCATGGGAGTGGTCACGATGGCGCAGGTCAACTCGCCCGCCGGAGCCGGATGTTTCGGCGGATACACCCAGGTCTACGTCACCGCGTTCGGCGACGTGAATCCCTGCGATTTCAATCCCGTCAGCTTCGGATCCGTGCGCGAATTCCCCCTCGAGGCAATCTGGGAGAAGATGGTCTCCCATCCCGAATACGGATCAAGGAAGCAGACCTGCAGAATGCAGTCCCCGAGGTACAGGAGCAGGTACATCGATCCGATTCCCGAAGGCGCCCCGCTCCCGGTCCCAATCGAACTCCTGCCCGGCGACGGAACCTACGCGGGCCCGGCTGAAAAGAAGGGCGAATAAGGTCCATGGCATGAAACCGCATCGAGCCGCGTACGAGAACGAGAATGTGTACGGGAACGAGCATGCAGTTGGAAATGCCGTGTTTGGGAAGCAGGGAGCTGGACAATTCATTCGTTTCTCAACAACATACGAGTCCGGCTTCAAATAGTCCGCAGGGCGGGTTCAAAATCGCCCGAGTTCCCGAGTTCCAGATTCGCCCGTCCCTTCCTGAGTTCCTGTCCCGAGTTGAATAAACCCTGGAGTCGCACAAAAAACGCTCCGTTTCATGAAACTCTCGATGAATAGCAATGGAGAATCGCGGGAAACAGCTCCTGGCGAATGCATCGCCAGCCTCACAAAAAGTGAAGTTGAGGGATAAGGAAAACTCCGTCTCGAAGCACAGAGAAAGTGGCGCTGGCGAAGTCCGCCGAAGCTCCTGCGAGGTCTTTCTGCGGTGCAAAAGGGGACACATGGTCGCTTTAATACCATTCCGGGGAGTGGCTGGACGATCCGGCGCTTCGCGCGCGGCGCTGACGGCGGCGCTTATTCCGCTCGCACTCGCCCTTTCCTGCCTCGGCTGCAGGGGCGCGGGGAGCGGGAACAGCGGCGAAACCAGCCCCCAAGCTGCGGGAAAACGCGCCCTTTTCGCCGAAGCTGCGGACGCACTGAAGCCGCTTCACGGGGCGAAAACCCCCGGTTCGTGGATGCGCGGGCCGGGGAGGGACGAGAAGGGGCAGACCTACGGGGAATGGGTCGAATCCGATCCCGTGAGGCCCGACGCCCGGCGGCATTCCCTCTATATCGTCCTCCTGGGTGAGTTCGACGGCGACAGGAAGAAGATTGTCGACCTCTGCGCCGAATTCATGGGAATCTATTTCAATCTGCCCGTCAAATTCGCCGACCCGGTCCCGCTTTCCGCAATCCCCGAATCCAAACGCAGGGTTCATCCGTCGTGGGGCATGGAGCAGATGCTCGCTGGCTACATACTGGACGACGTGCTTCTTCCGAGAGTCCCTTCGAGCGCGGTTGCGCTGATAGCGTTCACGACGTCCGATCTGTATCCGCAGGACGACTGGAACTTCGTCTTTGGAATGGCGTCGTTGTATCGCCGCGTCGGGGTGTGGTCCATGTTCCGCTACGGCAATCCGTCTGCAGGCCCCGCCGAGTTCACGGCCTGCCTGCGGCGCACCCTCAAGACCGGAACCCATGAGACCGGCCACATGTTCGGTATAAAGCACTGCACGGCATGGGAATGCAACATGAACGGATCCAACAGCCTCGAGGAGTCGGACAACTGCACCCTTGCCCTGTGCCCTGAATGCGTCAGGAAAATCTGGGATGCATGCGACTGCGACCCGGTGCAGCGCTACTCGAAGATGGAGTCGTTCTGCAGGCGAAACGGCATGGCCGAAGAGGCGGATTTCTTCAGGAAGTCCCGGGAGAAGATAGAACCCGTCTTTGGCAGATAACCCGGCGGGTCGCCCGCAAGCAGCGGACTGTCATCAGCAAGCGGTAAGCGGTGAGTCGAAAGTCGAATGTCCAAAGTCGTTCATGGACAGGTTGAAAGTGAAAAGTGTTCAGTGTCGAGTGTCGAACTTTCACTCGGACCGAAGGCCGTGCGCGTTGCGTGAAGGGGGTACCGGCTCGCGTCATTCCGGCGAAAGCCGGAATCCAGGACCGCTATCATAAAGATTTCCCGGCTTTCCGACCTTGGGGAAGAGAAGACATTCGGCGGAGTTCCGGGTTGCGAGCCGTGCATGAATCCGGAACATCCGCCTCCCACAAGAAGACCTTCTTTTCGGAGACTCCCGCAATCCGGTTGTCACAAGTTAATGGACGGATTCCCGCCCTTCCCGGATTTCTTGAGGAAGCCGTTCCCCTCGTACCACCCGATTGTCTTCTCCAGGATTCCTTTGAGAGGGGTGGTTCTGAGCCCCAGCATTCGCCGCGCCAGCGAACTGTCGAACGGCTGGCCGAAGCGCATCATGTCCAGGAACTCGACGGGTATCACCGGCCTCCCTTTCCCCGTCCTCGCGCATTCGGCTTCGAGAGCGAGGTTCGAAGCATGCGCTTCGAGGAGCGGCTTCTCCTCCGACGGAGGGTCCACTCCGAGCCTCTTCGCGGCTTCCCTCATGAGCAGGCCGGCCGAGACGTCGTGTCCGCCGAGAATGTACCGGGATCCCGGCTCTCCCCTGTCCGCAGCTTCCACGTGCGCATCCGCGGCGTCCCTCGCATAGACGATGTTCACGGGACCGTCGACCCAGTACGGCAGGAGCCCATGCGCAAGCGCCAGGATGAAGAAACCGGTCCCGGATTTGTACCCGTATTCCCCGAGGCAGCCCGTGGGGCACACGGCGACGACCTCGGGACCTCCTCCGCCGCCTGCCGACAGCATTTCGGCCTCCATGGCTTCCTTGACCATGAAATAGGCCGAGTCGCGCGGCGGATTGGCCCATCTGTCAGCCTCGTTGGCGGGCCTTGATCCCCTCCCCTTCGCCGGCCAGCCTATGGTCGTCACGGAACTCGTATAGACGACCCTGCGCACTCCCGCCCTGCGTGCGGCCGACAGCACGTTGCGCACCCCGGCCACGGCCTCGGCGACGTTTCTCCCGGCGTCGACCGAGTATCGGGGGTAGTGGCCCGCGGCCATGAACACGACGTCCCTGCCCACCATGGCTTTTGCGAGCGAATCGGGGTCGGCGAGATCAGCGAAGACCTTCTCGACGGCCTTCTGCTTGCGCAGGAGAAGGGCGACGCTCGATTCGCGCCTGGTGGCCCTGACCTGGTATCCGCGGTCGACGAGCGAGAGGACGACGTTGAATCCGATGAAGCCCGTCCCGCCTATGACCAGGGGGCGTTCCATCCGTGTCGACATACGATGCACTCTTGTCAGTTAATGTAAAGATTCCCGTAATAATTGAAAAGATTTGCGGTAAGGCACGCGCGAAGCGCGTGATATAACCC